>JANXTO010000343.1 GCA_025352365.1 Undibacterium sp.
CATGCTGACATAACAAATTTACGTTTTCACGACCTACGGCATGAAGCGGCGTCCAGATGGGCGAAAATTTTACCCGCAGCAACACTTGCAAAAATCTTTGGCTGGAAAACCTTGCAAATGGCGATGCGCTATTACAACCCTTCTGCGGCTGCGTTGGTAGCAGCAATCCGGCAATCGATTACATTGTAAAAACCTACTTGTGTTGGCGGGTACTTAAGATGCATTTAAGCCAATACGATAGACATCCATCGGCGCTTGTTCATTAGGGAGCCATTTTTGGTGAATTTTTTGAAATGTACCGTCCTTTTTAATTTGACGCATCGCGCCCTCCCACAACTTAATAGTGCTAAGTGGGGTCTTTGCCGAGAACGCTAGAAAAAGTTCCAGACTATCCACAATCATTACCGTTTCTACATCATTGCCAGAGTAGTCTATTTCCTTTAACACTGATGGTACGACAACACTACCTTCTGACCACAAATCAAACCGATTCATCATGAGCATTTTTGCAGTGATCTGGGGCGTAGCAGCTAAGTCCAAAGTATGAAAGTTTTTTTACTGCTGCATCTGCAAATATGCTATCTCAATCAAATGAGTTCCTAAGTATTCGAGCGATGTCAATTTGGAAGTTAAGTGTTGTTTATGAAATCAGGAAAAATCCACTCATCGCTGGCATTGAAACCATGCATATGATTAAAAAAGGGGCAACTGAATTACCCGAAAGGAAGAGTTGCGGCCGTGGCAGATAAGTTCTACTCTTCAGCTTTTTGATCTTTGCGATACATCGCTGCTTCAACTGAACTTTAGTTCCTTGTTGCGACAGCGCCTTTAAAAGTTAATGCGGCGGAGCCTTTTTTTCGACACCAAGGCTGTGGTTTTTAATGTTCATAAATGAAAACGATTTATACATCTCGAAAAAGCTCAGATTTTTAAATTGTCTTCAATACGCTTGCTGCGATAAATAACGTATTGCAAAGATTATTTTGTATTTTGGGCTCATCTTTCGATATCAAGTTATTTTAAGGCATACAACATGTTTAAAAGCTTAAAAAATATCCTGAATGGACTGTTGGGTCAAAATTAGCCTTACTTATTACAGTCATTATCAGCTTTATATTATTAATATTTACTACTGTCATTAATTACAATTTAACTAAAAAATCAGAAGCTCAGGCAATTACGGATGTCACTAATAACACACAGCTAGTCGTTAATATGCTCAACGTTTTTGATGTAGGTCTTCGCACTCAAGCAAATGATATAAGCAAAATTTTTAAAGCTGAATTCAGAGAAGGCTTTGAAATTGATACAAGCCGGAGTATTGATGTTGCAGGTACGAGTACACTCGTACTCAAATCCGGCCGACACGATGTCTTCAATTAAGGATAGCTCGAAAAAAATCGTTGATATTATTAGCGTCATTGATGGGATTGCATTTCAAACCAATATTTTGGCATTGAATGCCGCTGTTGAAGCTGCTAGAGCTGGGGAACAAGGACGTGGATTTGCTGTTGTAGCGAGTGAAGTGCGGAACCTAGCACAGCGATCAGCGAGCGCAGCAAAAGAAATTGCGATACTGATAAAAGATTCAGTTGAAAAAGTCGATACTGGCAATAAATTGGCAGAACAAACGGGTAAAACGATAACTGATATTTTGGCTTCTGTTCACCAGGTAACTCAGATAACGACAGAAATTTCACTAGCGAGCCAAGAACAAAGTGATGGAATAGGCCAGATTAACAAAGCAGTCTCACAAATGGATGATATGACTCAGCAAAACTCTGCATTAGTTGAAGAAGTTGCCTCTGCGACGGAGACAATGCGTGAACAAGTTGATCATCTAATTGAATTAGTGAGTGAATTCAAATTTAACTAGGGCGTGTTGACATGTAAAAAACGCACCAGCAATAAACCTCCGGCTTTGCCGGAGGTAATTTAATTTGGTTCTGTTTGCGATCTATTATCTGTTTCTCTTTGTAACTACGTTACTTCTTAACGATGATTTACCCGACTTAAACGACGATTCGCTTAACCATATCCCTAAAAATCCACACACTTACCCAAATTTTCTGCGGTAATCATCAAAGCTTGCATGCCTTCCGGCGCAGCTTGGTAAAATGGTAGCCTTTGCTGTGTCTTTAAACTAGTTGCAAAATAGATTAAAGACACAGCACCTATTCTTTTTAGAAGGCTCACCATCACATGCGCACAGACAACAACGATACCGCAGTTACCCCAGTGACGATTTATCGCAAAGATTACATCGCTCCAGGATATTGGGTAGATACGGTCGAAATGGGTTTCGATCTTGACCCTGATGCTACCCATGTTGCCACCAGAATGGTGATGCGACGTAATCACGATAGCAGCGAAAAAGATATCGTGCTGTTTGGTGAGTCACTCAAATTGCTGCAACTGCGCATGAACGGTGTCAACCTCAAAAAGTCGGCTTACAAAATCGAAGGCGAAACACTGCGTATCGCCAATGCGCCAGACGAAGTCACGCTAGAAATTGAAACGCTGATCAAGCCAGTCAAAAATACCTCCTTGTCCGGCTTGTACACATCCAATCAAAACTTCATCACACAATGTGAGGCAGAAGGTTTCCGCAAAATTACCTGGTTTCCGGATCGTCCTGATGTGATGGCGAAATACACCGTCATGCTGCGCGCCGACAAAAAGAAATTTCCGGTCTTGCTCTCCAACGGCAATCTGATTGAAGAAGGTGATCTGGGTGACGGTCGTCACTACGCCAAGTGGGAAGATCCGTTCAAAAAACCTTCTTATTTATTCGCATTGGTTGCAGGTAAATTAGTTTGTCAGGAAGAAAAATACAAACTTAAATCTGGCCGTAAAGTCTTGTTGCAAGTGTGGGTAGAAAACGGCAATCTCGACAAAACCCAACATGCCATGGATTCGTTGAAAAACAGTATCCGTTGGGATGAGGAACGTTTCGGCCTGGAGTTGGATTTGGATCGCTTTATGATCGTTGCCACTGGCGACTTTAATATGGGTGCGATGGAAAACAAGGGTCTAAATATTTTCAACACCAAGTATGTACTAGCGAATCCACGTGTTGCAACTGACGTTGATTATGCCGGTATTGAATCGGTTGTCGGACACGAATATTTTCATAACTGGACCGGTAATCGCGTTACTTGCCGCGACTGGTTTCAGTTGTCGCTAAAAGAAGGCCTGACAGTATTCCGTGACCAGGAATTCTCTGCTGATCTGGTCGGTACTGCCACTGGCCGCGCCGTAAAGCGGATAGAAGATGTGCGCTTGTTACGCCAAGTCCAGTTCTCCGAAGATGCAGGTCCGATGGCGCATCCTGTGCGTCCAGATTCTTTTGTTGAGATTAATAATTTTTATACTGTCACGATTTACGAAAAAGGGTCGGAAGTCGTACGTATGTATTACACCTTGCTTGGTCATGAAGGATTCCGTAAGGGCATGGATTTATACTTCCAGCGCCATGATGGACAAGCAGTCGAGTGTGATGATTTCCGTGCTGCGATGGCGGATTCTTCCGGTCGCAATCTGAAGCAATTTGAACGCTGGTACAGCCAGTCTGGCACGCCTCGCGTCAAGGTCGTGACGAGCTTTGACGCCGATACAAAAACTTATGAAATCAAGCTGAGCCAGTCTTGCCCTGTGACGCCAGGTCAGCCAAAAAAACAGGCTTTCCATATTCCCGTTGCAGTCGGTTTGCTGGACGCGGCTGGTAAAGATTTGCCATTAAATGTAGAGGGTCAGCCAGCCACGGATAAAACTACTTTAGTGCTGGAACTGACGCAAGCAAGCCAGAGCTTTAAGTTCACTGGTATTGCGCAAGAACCTACGCCATCAATTTTGCGTAATTTCTCTGCACCGGTCATGTTAGAGATTGATTACACCGATGAGCAACTCGGTCATTTGCTGGCACATGACAGTGATCCGTTTAATCGTTGGGAAGCCGGTCAGCGTCTGGCAATTCGCCGCTTAGTGAAGCTGACAAACGCAGTACAAAATGCGGAAGTCTTAGAACTGGACAGCATGTTCATCGAAGCGCTGCGGTCTACTTTAAATGACAAAACATTAGATCCGGCTTTCCGTGAACTGGTCTTGACCTTGCCATCCGAGGCAATGATCGCAGAAGAGTTTAAGGTAGTCGATCCGCAAGCGATCCATATCGCCAGAAAATTCGTCCGCAGCACTCTGACACAGCATCTCAAAGCCGATTTATTGACAACCTATGAAGAGAATTTGACGCCAGGAAAATATAGCCCAGATGCAGTGTCTGCCGCTAAACGGGCGCTAAAAAATCTGGCATTGTCGTATCTGCTGGAGTGGGCGGATGACAGCACATTTGATCTGGCAAAAACCCAGTTTGATGAAGCCGAAAATATGACAGATAGAATTGCAGCACTGACCGCATTGACGAATTTTTCTGGCTCTGCCAAAAATACCAAAGCTGCTGCCCAAGCATTGAATAAGTTCTTCAGAGACTTCAAAAAAGAAGCTTTGGTCATCGACAAGTGGTTTATGTTGCAGGGCACAGCACGCACCACGGATGTGGCAAAAGTGCGCGAGTTAATGAAGCATCCAGCCTTCACTCTGAGTAACCCAAATCGTGCACGTAGTCTGGTGTTTAGTTTTTGTAATGCCAATCCGTCCCGCTTCCATGCGGCAGATGGCAGCGGTTATGCTTTATGGGCAGAATTAGTCATCACTTTAAACAAGATGAACCCACAAGTTGCTGCACGTTTAGCGCGCAGTATGGATCGTTGGAAAAAATATCCCAAGAATTTGCAAGTCCATATGAAGGTCGCTTTGCAAAGTGTTGCCGATACTAAGAAATTATCTAGCGATGTGTTGGAAGTGGTGACAAAAGCACTTGCCTCCTAAGTTTCTGTTGAATTGCTGCTGAGCTGTAGTTGAGTTGCAGCTCAGTTGCAGCTCAGTTACAGTTAGCCGATCTAATTTTGAATTGTTATGTTGAATCACTGCCTGTGCGTTGTAATACGTTTTAATAGTAAGCAACGCAGAGCATAAAAAGGAAGCTCATGAAACGTGTCAGTCTGACCCAATATTTGGTCGAAGAACAACGCCTGAATAATTCGATTCCAGCAGAATTGCGCTTGTTGATCGAAGTCGTCGCACGCGCTTGCAAAACCATTAGTCATGCCGTCGGCAAAGGTGCCTTGGGTGAAGTCTTGGGTACTGCTGGCAGCGAAAATATTCAGGGCGAAGTGCAAAAGAAATTAGATATTTTGTCTAATGAAATTCTGCTGGAAGCCAATGAATGGGGCGGCCATCTGGCAGCGATGGCATCCGAGGAAATGGAAAGTATCCACCCAATTCCCAACCGGTATCCTAAAGGCGAATACATGTTGCTATTCGACCCGCTCGACGGCTCCAGCAATATTGATGTCAATGTGTCCATCGGGACGATTTTCTCCGTGCTCAAGGCACCAGAAGGTATGGCGGAGCCAACTGAGCAAGATTTTATGCAAGCCGGTAATAAGCAAGTTGCAGCGGGCTATGCGGTATATGGTCCGCAAACTGTGCTGGTGCTCACCACTGGCAATGGTGTGAATTGCTTTACCTTGGATAGGGAAATGGGTTCTTGGGTACTGACTCAACAAAACATGCAAATTCCCGTCGACACCAAAGAATATGCGATCAATGCCTCTAATGCGCGCCATTGGTTGCCGCCAGTGACTCGCTATGTTAATGAGTTACAGGCTGGCGTCACTGGTTCACGCGGTAAAGATTTTAATATGCGCTGGATTGCGTCTATGGTGGCTGACGTGCATCGTATTCTTAACCGTGGTGGTGTCTTCATGTACCCGGCTGATGCGCGTGAACCGGACAAGCCAGGCAAGCTGCGTTTGATGTATGAAGCGAATCCTATGTCCTTTATCGTAGAGCAAGCGGGTGGCGCATCCACCGATGGCAAGCAGCGTATGCTGGATATTCAGCCAGAGAAATTGCATCAACGCGTACCCGTTTTTCTGGGATCGAAAAATGAAGTTGAGTTAGTGACTCGGTATCATCAGGAATAGTCTGATAACAGGCAGTGACTGCGAGCCAACGCTGCTGAGGACGTAGCTGATCTGTTGATAGAAAAAGCCCACTTCATTGTGGGTTTTTTGCTTTTATCGCCGAATCCGGCGCTGTGACTTGGAATTACACTTTTTGGCCTTATATCAGTACGAGATGTCATCAAAAGTATCATCAAAAGTATCATCAAAAGTATCACCAATAGCATCACCTAGCAAAGCAGTTGCAAAGCTAGATAAGCAGAATTTTTTACGAAGAACTATTGTTTTTATATAAATTAATTGCGATTTAAATAAACACAACCAAGCATAACCAAGCCAGAAATAACCTGTAAATGCCAGCAAGATGCTTGATTCGCATCTAAATTGGTACCGTCGTTTATACTCTGCTTTTCACGGTGTCACTGCAAGTTGTTGTGGTGATAACGGCCAGATAAGCTTTATACATGTTTATATTTGTTTAAACCCGGTTTAGACATGTTTTAGACACAAGAAGTAACGAGTCATTAAGACTCCTAAAAAGAATCAATCGCGAGAACCTTTATGTCCAGCCACCAATCGCCTGCAAGTACTCTCGCAGGCAATCCACAATCGAACGACAGCAATGCCAGCAACCCGAGCAGTAGCTCAGGTCAGGATTTGGATTATGTTACCTCCTGCATTTTGCCAACGACTTGGGCAACTTTTCAGATGCATGCTTTTTTTGAGCCAGCCAGCGGCAAAGAACATATTGCGCTGACCTTGGGTGATGTTGCCAATGGCGAGCCTGTATTAGCCCGGATTCACTCAGAATGTCTGACCGGTGACGCCTTATTTAGCCAGCGCTGCGATTGTGGTCCGCAGCTGGAACTGGCATTGCAAAAAATTGCCCAGGAAGGCCGCGGGGCTTTGCTGTATCTGCGCCAGGAAGGACGCGGTATTGGCTTGCTAAACAAAGTACGTGCGTATCATTTGCAAGACTTAGGTGCCGATACGGTAGAGGCGAATCAGCAACTTGGGTTTGCTGCAGATTTACGTAACTACAGCCTGTGCGATCCTATGCTCAAGCATCTGGGCATTAGCTCGCTAAAACTGATGACCAATAATCCACGCAAAATCGCCGCGATGGAAGGATTGAACGTCACGGTCACAGAGCATATCCCGCTAGTGATCAAACGCAATCCCCACAATGATCGCTATCTGAGTACTAAGGTCACCAAGCTGGGACATTTGATACAGCCGGAGTTGTAATTATTGCGCTATGTAGTTAAAAATAAATCGGTGAAAAACGAACCTCCAATACTATTGCGGCTTCTGGCATGAAAACATGCCAGAAGCCGCAATAGTATTGGACAGCTAAAAGTGACATTTTTTAAGTGAAATTTTTTATCAGTCTCGATAACCAATATCTTTTTGCACAACGATATTTGCATCGATATTTTCCATTTCAGTCAACATCTTGCTAAAGATGATTAATAAATAATCAGGCGTTCAAATATCCAGGCAGTACCAATAATCAAAGCGGATATGGAAGTCATCGGCTTAATCAACTCTGTTAAGTTGAGACGATTTGATAACGTAATGCGCGTTAGCTGATGCAATACTGTCCCAAGCGCGAGTAGCAGCAACAGAAAAAGCGCTTGCCCTAGTTCTATACCAAGGTTAAATCCGAGCAGACTCATTAAACGGTATGAGCCGTGCAAACCCATGTCGGTGATCGATGAGGCAAAACCCAGGCCGTGGAGTAAGCCACAAGCAAAGACAATGCTGAATCGCTGTAAAACTGCGGCATGGCGTTGCCACAAATTGAGTACTGCCATCAGCACAATACTCGCTGCTATCAATGGTTCTATGATTTTGGCTGGCACGTGTACCCAACCCATCAGTGATAGTGTCAGCGTCACACTGTGGGCGATGGTGAAACTGGTGAGTACCCCCAGCCAATAACGCCAGCCAGCAGTTGCTACGATAATGGTGAGCAGGAACAGTAAATGGTCAAAGCCCAGCAAAATATGCTCGCAGCCGATGATGATGTAGTCAGTGAATATCTGCCAAGGTCCACGAAAAAACTGATGTTGCGGATGGTTCGCCCGGAGAATGATCGCCTCGGTCTCTTGACCACGTATCGCTTTAATGGTGAACTGTTGTTCGTTTTCTAGTGTGCCAAACAAATCAGTCTCTATACGCAGAGTTTTTGGGGCCGCATTGAAACGTATCTTCATTAGTACCAGAAACTGCGTGGCACCGATCGTGTCGGCTCTTGGGTCGATATCGGTATGCTGACTGAATTCGCTGGGCTCTGTACTGATTTGTATAAAATCTACTTTCCCTTGATCCTTATCGTCAAACATGCGTAGTCTTTGTTTTATCAATTGTTCTATCGCTACACGATGCAATTGCAGTTCTACCTCGGACAAGCGGTTATCGTGATTGTCATCAATCTTGTTATCCGACTTGACCAAGGCAGATACTGGTACGGAGAATACGATGAACGCAGCATCGTCCAATATATTCACCGTACCCTGTTGCGCTGGCATCAGATGAGCCAGCGCATTTGGCCCCGCCAAAATCATGACTGTTGTTAGCAGCAGTCTAAGTACAGACTTATACAAATAACTGAACATATCACCACGTCTGTCGCTATGCATAATCTGCAATGTAAGCGGCATTATTGAGAACCCTTAATGCAGCGCTGGATGAATGGAAAAGTATCGGTAATGAAGTAGTGGTAAATCCCGTCAGGAAACTCTGGTGTGACGCCGGTGCGACCGTTGCATTCATCCAGATCACCCAAGCCCGGCACATATTCATAATCTGAGGTAAATGTGCCCATAGGGAAGATGGCAACCGAAGGTCGGCCAGCATCTGGCGTGGCTTCTTTGCGATAACTTGAGGTCACCAATTTGATCGCGGAGTTGGCATCGTTTGCAGAGGAGTAGCCGTAACGCGCATAAATAGGGAAGCCATCGATAGCAAATCCGACCAGGGTCATTGCTTTACCCTTATTCAGCTTGGTGACGTATGCCTCCGGCACACCATGATAGTGATATTGGCCATTGGGTTGTACATGGGCGTTGCTCTCATCGGTGCCAAAGACAAAGGCACCACCAATCGCTTCTAGTACCCAAGGGTCTTTACCGTTCACCATCACACAGCCACCGCCATTGGCGGTGGAGGTTGCTGTGGAGGAGCACGATCCTGCAGTTCCTGGGTCAAGCTTGACGCTATTTAGTACATAGCCAATATTGCTCATATTGACGCCAGCGGAAGCGGTGACAGCAGGTTTTACCGGCATGTTGATTACAATATTTTGCGTAGAGATCGGTGTAGCAAAATTACCCGATGTGACGGCATGGTCAGGAATGCCGTTACCAGTGAGTGTGCGGATAGTGCTGGTACAACTCCAGTTAGAAATGCTGTTCGCCATCACTTTAGCGCTGCTATTGAATGCGTTATAGCTCAGTGCACATGCCACACCATTAGTTGAGCCGGTATTACTGCTGGGTGCTGTAGGGATTGCCGCCACCGGCACCGAAGGCGTGCTGCTTCCAGCTGAATTTTTTGCAGTAACGCTGCACGAATAAGTAGTGCCATTGTTTAATCCAGACACGCTGACAGGACTTGCTGTTGCTGTACCGTTTATCGTTACACCGGGAGTGCTGCATGCTGCTAGATATGAGGTGATATCGGCACCACCATTAGACACTGGTGCGGTAAAAGCGATACTGACACTAGCGTTACCCGCCGTGCTGATCAGAGCAGTCGGGGCACTTGGTACGGTTACGGTGCTAGTTCCGGCACCAGTACTTGTAGATGTGCCCGCGTTCGTGCTCGAGGTCGGTATAGGCGTAGTACTGGCACTGCCGCCACAGGCGGTGAGTGTAATGGCGATTAAGGGTGTGAATATAGAGTGAATAAAGTTACTCATGAGGACTCCCCAGAATAATTAAAACAGTTACCGTGAATACTTGGTTTGGTTATAAACAGTGTAGAAGAAGAAAAGTCGAAATTAATGACATCTTCGTCATTCAGGCAGTTAGTTATCGGGAGAGGGGACGGGACCTACTTATTGCATGGCGTTTGATATCGGCGTAGGTAATTTCTGCTGTAGTTGATGATGCTCACTAACTTCTAAAAAGGATACTCAAGCTTGTCGTGTAGTGATTAGCGCAAGCCTTTCAGCGTCGTAATACCAACGTGTTGTTATGCTTTATGGTTAGTGCTATATCTCGATTAAAGAGTGTTGGGAAGCTCCCATTTTTATCGCTTGAATGGGAGCCATAAATATAATTGAACGACATCTTGAGGACTTTGTGCCAGACGTAAATCACCGCCGTGTGCTTTGGCAATCTCTAACGCCAGACTCAAGCCCAAACCATTACCCTCGATTTTGCGATTGTGTGCAGCATCGCCACGATAAAAACGGTCAAAAAAACGTGCCCGGTCGTTCATATTGATGTTGTAGCTAGTATTGCTGATGAGGATAGTGACGCCTTTTTTTTCGCTAATACTTTGGATGGTGATATGACCTTTCGCAGGGCAGTAACGTACCGCGTTGCTGATGAGATTATTTAAAAGCTGTTGCAGCAACAAGATGTCACCATAGATCACTTGCTGTTTGGCGATGTTGCTCCTTAGAGTCTGATTATTAATGAGCATCTGTGCATCGACGACCAATTCATTGAGTAGTTCGCTGAGGTCAATACGCGTTGTGTGTAGAGCGAGTTTACCTGCATCCGCATGCGACAATAACAATAGCTTTCGAGTGATCGCAGTGAGTCTGCTGACTTCGTCCAGCATCTCAGTTAAGTCGGTTTGGATAACGTGATTGTCTGATTTGTTGAGCATTTGTTCTATCTTGCCTTGCAAAATAGTGAGTGGTGTCCGGAGCTCGTGAGCAGCATCACCGGAGAAACGTGAGGCCTGATGGAAACTCACATCTAGGCGCTGGAGCATGGTGTTGTAGGTATCAATCAATTCTCTAAATTCTTTATCCTCGCCCTCATTGGGTAATCGTTGGTGAAGGTCCTTTTGCGTCAGGGTTTTCATCGCATTGCGTAAACGGTTGACCGGTCGCATAGTCAGGCTGGCAAGTAACCAAGCGCCAAGTGCAGTCAAGATAAGTGCCAGCGGTACCACTAGCCATAATGCACGCTTGAGTCCTGCTTGCAGCTCCGATGTTGTAGCGGCTAAATCGACACCAAGAAAGCCTCTGCCACGTGGGGTCGTGAATGTCGTGGCACGCCATTGCTTGTCCTGGACAGTGAGCGTGCTGACCGCGCATTTACCACGCGGCGCCCGCTCTAATGGGGAAGCCTCGGTGCGATTATCCAGATGCGCTTCAGGCCTATGCTCATCTCGCAACTGTCTGTTTGGATCGGGCAAGGCGCGAAATGGTACCGACTTCCAGTTCAATTGATCGATATTGATATCGTCTTGCCAGTAAGTAGATTTGACCTCTGGCATACCCACTTCTGAGGTGTAGCGAAAGAGTAGTTGCTTATTGGAGTCGAGACGCAATTTAGTGACGATATCTGACTCAAGACTAGCCGCATCGTTTCGAATAAACGGTTGTGTGGTGAAGCGTTGTGTCTCCAGGCAAAGCCGCTCGTCTAATCGATCTACTTCATTTTTCATCAGACTAGACCAGGCTAACGCCAGTACGACGGTTAGCGCGGTCAAGACAATGCTCACGGCAATGATAAATAATCGGGTTCTGAAGGAAATCATGAGCAACTTCTTAAGGCTCGAGTCTGAAACGATAACCAGTGCCTCGCACTGACTCTATAGGGGACGGGGCATCGGTACTAACTTCGATTGATCCGATTTTGCTTCGTATACGTTTGATGCAGACATCCACCACGTTAGTGCTAGGATCAAAATCATAGCCCCAAACATGCTCAAGAATTTGACCACGAGTAAATACCTGTCCAGCCGAGCGCATCAGGTATTCAAGCAGACTAAATTCTCGCGTGGTGAGTTCTATCGTGTGTCCGCTAGAGCTAGCTTGCCGTGTGATGCGGTCAAGCTTTAGTTTGCCCACTTGTAGCAGGTTTTGTCTATCTCCGGCAAGCCGTCGTTGCAGAACATGTATGCGAGCGACTAATTCCTCGACAAAAAATGGCTTGGCAAGATAATCATCTGCACCAAGGTTGAGCCCCGTTATGCGATCCCCCAATTCATTGCGCGCCGTCAGTAAAATGATAGGCGTTGCCACGCCCGAGCTACGCAATTCCTTCAAAATAGAGAGACCGTCTCGGCCTGGTAGCATGATATCGAGGATGATGACGGCATATTGACCTTTACTAGCCAGTTCAAAACCTACATTGCCGTTATTGCAGTGCTCAACATTAAAGTCGCGTTCTTTTAGACCGATGGATACAAAGTCGGTTATTTTTTGTTCATCCTCTATGAGCAAGACTTTCATGCGAGCTTTCGTACAGCAGTAGTCACAAATATCACAAACATCAAAAACGGTTTTCCAGACTATTTACTTGGCGGTCGGTGAGCCTGGTTTTGGCGCATTGGGCGGCGAGTTCGTGCGCTCTCCACCCGGCGCTGCGCCAGCTGGACGCGGGTCTAGTGCTTCCAGTTTTTTGGGGTCAAATCCGGCAGCACGCAGTGCGTCTCCTCTTGCAGAGCCCGGTTGGATACCTGCTTCGCGCAAGTTGCGTTTGATCGCTTTTGCGTCGTCAACGCTGAGACTATTTGGTTTGTAGGCTGACAGTATCTCCTTCATCTTTGCTAGCTGTGCCGGAGTTAATGCCCCTTGTGTTTGAGCTGGTGGCATATTTGCACCAGGCTTAGCAGGCTGTGTATTCTGACTTTGTGCAGCTTGGATGATAGAAATGCAAAGGATAAAAATGACGACGATTCGTAATGGCATGATGGGCTTTCCGCGGTTGTTGTACAGGTATTTGGAAAATACATTTTACAACTTGGCTTACATCAAACTATGACAATGTTGTCATTGAGCGCTATGCAAAGCGTATGACTTGAGACCGAGTATCGAATAAGAATGAAGTCTTTTGAAACATCATTCTTTGTAAGCGCAATGTGTACACTCGTGCAAAAAATTACTTAGAATTGATTTAGATTAGTAGGCGTTGAGAGGCTCATAAAAATCAGCCCCTCATAGCCATCACATTAACAAGCTTTCGCACACATTATCAAAGATTAGCAAACGCTATGCATCCAGCCGTGCATATCTTCCGCGGTACCGTGCTGTAGCGCCAGCAGAGCTTCACGCAATGCCATAGTGACTTTGCCGTTTTCACCTTGGTTGATTTGCATCTCAAAATTCTTTGCTTTGACATGGCCGACTGGTGTGATAACGGCGGCGGTACCGCAGGCGAATACTTCTGTCATCCGCCCTGAAGCGATGTCGTCGCGCCATTGCTGCACGGTGAGTTTTCGTTCTTCGGTTTCATAACCCAGATCTTTGGCCATTTCCAGCAAGCTGCGACGGGTGATGCCGGATAGCAGCGTGCCAGTGAGTTCTGGCGTAATGAGGCGAGTTTTTCCTGCTTCTTCGTAGACAAAGAATAGGTTCATCCCACCCATTTCTTCTATGTATTCACGGTTCACGGCATCCAGCCATACCACTTGGTCGCAGCCTTTTTCTAACGCTTGCGCTTGCGCTACCAAGCTGGCGGCATAGTTGCCTGCGCATTTTGCTTCGCCAGTACCGCCCGGTGCTGCACGGACAAAATCTTCGCTGATCCACACCGTCACTGGTTTAACGCCTTGAGGGAAGTAGGCGCCGGCGGGGGAGGCAAATAAGACGAACAGATATTCGCTGGCAGGGCGCACACCCAAAAACGGATCAGTGGCAAACATCAGTGGTCGCAGGTACAGACTTTCTCCCACATTCTTGGGTACCCAGGCTTTATCCATGGTGATTAAAGCATCTGCTGCTTGCATGAATATATCTCCAGGCAAATCCGGCATTGCCAGCCGCTGTGCGCTGCGGTTAAAGCGTGCGCTGTTGGCATCTGGACGGAAGGTTTTGACGCTACCATCCGGCTGGCTGAATGCTTTAAAGCCTTCAAAAATGGCCTGACCATAATGCAGCGCAGATGCCGCAGGGTCAAGGCTTAGAGGGCCATAGGCTTTTAGTTCACCTTGCTGCCATGCGCCATTACGATACGGAATGACCACCATATGATCTGTAAAAATCCGGCCAAAACTCGGGTTCGTCATGCGTTCGGCACGTTGGGCATCGCTCAACGGATGATCGGAAGGGGTTACTAAAAGAGTCGGCGTGGAGGCGATCATAATTATCTTTGAAGTCAATGTGTGGTGGGCGATCAAAATCTGGAGTAAGTCTTGATCAATTAATTTTAGCCTTATTTTGCGACTAGGTTAAGTTTTGCGCTAAAGATGTTAATTGTTGACTGGTCAGATGGAACTAAGCACAAGCGCCGTGTGAATTTTTTTAGACCATCATAGGCGGCGATTTTTAAGCGTCAAATGATCATTTAGTACTTGAGCAAAATCGTCCACAGCTACGTTATCCTCGTCGCTAGGGCAAATTTCAGCAGGTTCTAAAAGTAGGGAAATTCATATACTCCCCATTTTATTTTATAAATGTGCCTTATCGTCCAATGATTATAAGGACAATCTACATATACAGGATGAGAGTATGTTTATCAATTGATTGGTGATCGATGAAGATAACGTCGCTTTACCCTGAAGCTTCCTACTTAAAACAGGGTTTTAGGGAACCGCACGTCTACTTGCAAACCACTTGCATTGTCGGGCGTTTTTAAATCAATTGTCGCGTTTAAAGAATCACTAATCTCTTTAACGATCGCCAATCCCAAACCAGAGCTATTGGGTTTGCTGTCATCTAGGCGATAAAATCGCTCAAAGACTTTTTTTTGCTCCAATGCCGGAATGCCGACACCGTTATCAACGACGCTCATTAGAACGGAGTTTTTTTCTTGCTGTAACGACACGGTGATCATGCCCTCGGTCGCCATGTGTTGTATCGCATTGTCGATCAGATTAGATACCAGCTCGCGTAGCAGATTCGGTGGGCCGACGACACTCGCCGTTTCGTCTAGGATATCGATTCCTAGCTCAATATTTTTTTGTTGTGCTAATGGTGCTAGTTCTTCCATCACGCTTTGAATAATGTTCGCCAGAGCGATAGAACTGGTGGGTCCTAGTGCATGACGATTTTGTTCAACTGCCGCTAATACCAGTAGCTGATTGATGACTTTAGTACCTTGCAATATCGTTTTTTGGATTGCATTCAGCACTTCTTTTTGTGTTTGATCAAGCTGACTATTCCGGTGCCCAAAATTAATTTGCGAGGTGATAATCGCAAAAGATGTTCGCAATTGATGAGCGGTATTAGCGACGAACTGTTCGTATGAGGTTAAGGTTTTATCTAAGCGTGCGACGTAATCGTTCATCGCAAAAATTACTGGTCTAATTTCTGTCAATGCTTTTTTCTCATCTAATTTTTCTAGCGACCCTGGTTGTCGCTGCAAAAGTGTTTCACCAAACTGAATTAGGGGACTCAGCGTCCAGCGGAAGGCAATAAATAATCCGATGATGACAATGGATAAAAGAAGTAAGTGCTCTCTGATCGTCAATAAAAATAAATCTTTTTTAAATGCCGCGTGGCCACGTAAGGTTTGTGCAACCTGTGTAATGGCATAGTCGCCTGATGCGGTACTGGGTAAGGCGTGTGCATAAACGATGACACGTACAGGTTCACCCCGGATGGTTGAGAGAAAATATTTTTCTTGTTCTAATTGTAGTGGTGCGGTGTAAGTCGTTAGCTCTTCATCACCGGCAATCAGTAGCCCTTTTTTGCTGCGTACCGAGTAAAACACGCGATCTCTATACTTGCTGGCAAACAGTTCAAAAGCCGCTGGCGGAACACTAATTTCATAACTGCCGTCGATTTTAGCCAGTTGCTCCGAAATGATATTAGCGCCACCTTTGAGCAATTGTTCTTGTACCAGCGTCGCAATCGTATCGGTGTTGTTGTAGGTCACAAACAGGTCGATGGTAGAAATGAATACCGTGGGTAAAAACACCCATAGTATCAATCGGCTTTTTAAACTTTTAAGTGGTTGCAACATAGGTCAGCATATATCCGAGACCGCGCAAGGTAATAATTTGCGCGCCAGAGCCTTCAATTTTTTTACGCAATCGGACAATATAAATTTCTAAGGCTTTTGGTGAGACAGTATCGTCTAATGTAAAAAGCCCATCCGCCAATTCTTTCTTAGAAACGGTTTTTCCAGTTTGTCGTATTAACGCTTCTAGTACGGCATATTCTCTCGGCGTCAAATTTATATCTTCTCCATGGCTGCTAAATTTTTTTGAATTACTGTCATAGCTGAGTGCGCCACATACCACGATGGGATTGGCTTTGCCGCTAGCACGACGTAACAAAGAACGCAGTCGTGCCTCTAGTTCCTGGATGTCAAATGGCTTGGCGAGATAATCATCTGCGCCTAAATTTAAATTCTCAATAATGTCGTTTAAGGTGTCGAGCGCGCTGATGATGAGAACCGGAACTTGATTATTTTTATGCCGTAATTGTTTTAAGACGGTTTGTCCTTTGATCCCCGGCAGCGTCAGATCCAGCAAGATCGCATCATAGTTTTGCGTTAGCAACAGATGTGCTGCTTCTTCACCTGTGAACGCTTGTTCCACCGCATAACCGGATTGTGCCAATAGCCGCGATAGCCAGGAAGATAGCTCACGATTGTCTTCTACTAAAAGTAATTTCATAGCCCTAAGGCTAAATCATTTTCTTCTGGGCTTGTTCTCCTTCGCGTAGTCCGTTTCGTATCGCGTGTCATTTTCTCCACAAAGTTTTCATTGAAGGCAAGTAGAAGGCATTGGCCAATTACATTTGGCCACGTAGGCTCACTCAGCTAAAAAATAAGTAGCAGTGGGATACAACTTAAAAATAACCAGGAGACAAGAATGAAAAAGAAACTTATGGCGCTCGCCATTTGTGGTGTAGTTGCGGGCGCTCTTCAAACTCAAGCCCAGGCGCAAACAGTTCCAGAACTTCAGCAAGCACTGCTTCAAGCCCAAAAAGCAGCGGCTGATGCGCAAAAATCTGCCCAACAAGCACAAGACGCCTTAGCACAAATTCAGCAAGCAATGGCAGCGGCAAAAGAGTCCAAAGCAACAGCACAAACATCCTCGGGTTCTGGCAATGTGACTCAGCCACCGGGTGAAGGTTTAATCTATAAAAATAGCGGTGATTCAGTTCGTTTGTATGGCTTGATTGATCTGAGCTTAAGCAATAAAACCAATGCCGATAAAACAGGCAACACTCAAAATGATATGTCGGTCGCTTGGTTTAGTGGTAACCGTTGGGGTATTGAGGGCGAGCATGCCTTGAAAGATACCGATGGACTGAAAGCGATCTTCAAATTAGAAAGCGAATATGAACTCCCTACCGGCAACATGGACACACCTGGTGTGTTATTCAACCGTGACGCATGGTTGGGTATGCAAAGCGATACTCTCGGTAAGCTGACACTGGGTCGCCAAAATACTGTCGCACGTGAATTCTCTAAAATTTATGGCGACCCTTACGGTACCGCCAATGTAACGCTCGATGAAGGCGGTTACAGCAATAATAATAATTTCAAACAGCTCATTTTTTATTCCGGTAGTGCTACAGGTACTCGTTACGACAAAGGAATAGTTTGGAAAAAAGAGTTTGGTAACATCGTTGCAGGTGTTGGTTACCAAGTCGGTGGTGTACCGGGTGATTTTAGTGTTGGATCGACTAAATCTTTGGGCTTGGCGTATAACGGTGGCGATGTTAATGTCTCCAGCTTCTATAACTCAGCAAATGTTAACGGCTATACGCATTCTTCTTATTCTATTGGTGGTAACTATACATTCGGTCTGGTACGCGTTAATGCTGGCTATATCAGTTATAAAGCAGATCAACCAGTTGCGATCGGTAACCGCAGTGATAAAGCTTACACCTTGTCGGCTAAGTTCACTCCAGAAGGCAAGTTTGATTATGAGCTTGGTTGGCAGACAATGAATGCTGAAAACGCCGCTGTCAACGGTAGTGGCTACGTCCTAAATGCGTATGCAAATACAGCCAGTGCGACTAAAACAGCGACCGGTAAACGCAAAACTTGGTATGGTTCGGCTTTTTATCACTTCGATAAACGTACTGAACTTTATTTAGCTCTGGATCGCTTGAATACTGATGGTACTTACTTGGCATCACAAGCGAATGGATTTACGTCTCAGAACGAATATGCCATGGGTATGCGCTTTAAGTTCTAATAAAAATAATCTAGAACAAAAGCCAAAAAAAGTGTAGTGGAACAGAGCAGATTGAATATCTGTTCATGAAACGATGCAAATGGCTTTTGTTCATTTATTTTTACTGATTCTTTGCACCAGATAGAATATAAAGTGACGATTATCATTTTCTGACTGGTAATACATATTCAGTTGACCTTGCAACGACGGGAAGCAATCGTTGCAGACATGGCTTTGTCGAGTTAATGGCGACACTGCATCGAAAATACAACTCAAAAAATAACGGAGACAATCATGAAAGCAGTATTAAAACCTGTACTTATACCTATAGTTGCCATGCTGATGCTGGTATTTGGCATGCAAGTCCATGCAGCTGACAAAATCACGATTATGGTTGGTGGGATAGAGAAGCAAATCTACTTGCCGGCTAAACTTGCAGAGCAGTTAGGATATTTAAAAGAAACCGGGCTGGAGATTGAATTATTGAGCGAGCCAGCAGGTGTTAATGCAGAGACAGAAATGTTATCTGGTGCAGCGCAAGGTGTGGTGGGTTTTTACGACCACACCATCGATTTGCAAGCACGTGGAAAATTAGTGCAGTCGGTAGTCCAGTTTAGCCAGGCACCAGGTGAAGTAATTTTGGTGTCCAAGGCGTCTGCCAAAGACATTAAATCCCCCGCAGACTTTAAAGGTAAAACCTTAGGTGTTACTGGCCTTGGTTCTTCTACTAACTTTTTGACGCAATATTTGGCTGCTAAAGCCGGCGTAAAGAATAGTGAATTTACTACCTTGCCAGTTGGCGCAGGCTCCACCTTTATCGCGGCAATGGCACAAAATAAAATTGACGCTGGCATGACCACAGAGCCAACCATTTCGCGCCTGGTATCTACTGGTGCAGCCACCATTCTGGTTGATTTGCGCTCTGTGAAAGAAACTGAGGCCGCGCTTGGCGGCACCTATCCGGCGGCTTGTCTGTATATGCCCACTGCTTGGGTGAATACGCACAAAGATCAGGTACAAAAGCTGGCGAATGCGTTTGTTAAGACTTTGAAATACATTAAAACTCATAGCGCAAAAGAGATCGCCGAAAAAATGCCAGCGGACTATTACGCATCTAATAAACAGATGTACATCGATGCCCTGGAAGCCAGTAAGCAGATGTTCACTCCCGATGGTGTGATGCCAGAAAATGGCCCAGCGACCGTACTCAAAGTACTGAACGGCTTTGACAAAGCAGTACAAGGCAAGACGATCAATCTGGCGAACACATTCACTAGCGAGTTTGTGAAAGCGGCAAAATAATGAAAAATTCAGCGATTGAGGTAGCTACTCAGGTGAAGAATAATGTGGCAATTGAGCTTACTAATGTCAGCAGAAAATTTATCAGCCCTGCTGGCAAAGTCACCCTTGCATTAAAAGATTTTAGTCTGACCGTTAATGAAGGTGATTTCTGCGCGATTGTTGGTCCTACCGGCTGCGGAAAATCAACCACTCTGGGCATGATCACAGGTTTAAATCCACCGTCTTCAGGTAGTGTCAAAGTTTTTGGTAAGCCAGTGACGGGGATTGATCCAGACATTGGTTTTGTATTTCAGGCAGATGCAGTTTTTCCTTGGAAAAACGTGATTGATAACGTGGCAATCGGTCCGATATTTCGTGGTAAAGACAAAAAAACGGCGAAAGAGATGGCGGGCGAGTGGGTGCGTAGGGTCGGTCTGGCGGGCTTCGAATATCATTATCCGCATCAGTTGTCGGGCGGTATGCGTAAGCGTGTTGCACTGGCGCAGACGTTTATCAACGAGCCAAAAATCTTGTTGATGGACGAGCCATTCTCCGCATTAGACGTGCAGACCCGTGCACTGATGCAGGACGAATTACTGGGCTTGTGGTCAGAGAAAAAAGCCTCCGTCGTGTTTGTGACCCATGATATTGAGGAGGCGATTGCATTAGCGGATCGTGTGGTGGTGTTGTCTAAAGGTCCAGGCTCTGTCAAGAGCTGCTACGAGATACCTTTAGCACGTCCGCGGGAAGTTTCTACGGCACGCTACTCAGAAGAATTTATCCATCTGTCAAAGCAAATCTGGACGGATTTAAAAGATGAAGTCCAAATTTAAAGTGGGATTAAAAATATGAATACTACTGTCCTAAATACGTCGCTCAATCTGCCTGAAATCGGTGAGGAAGAGCGCAAGGCGATTGCCAAAGGGGTTAATCATCACCGTCTGGTTATTTTTTTACGGGTCGCATTGGCCGTGGTGACTTTGGGTGCGTGGGAGTTGTCGGTTAAAGCGGGTTTAATTGATCCTTTCTTTTTCTCGCAACCGACGGCTATTTATGAGCAGCTGGTGACATGGATCACGGAAGGTACGGCGCAAGGTCCGCTCTGGCGTGAATTGCTGGTAACGATGGAAGAAACAGTACTGGGGTTTTTGATTGGTAGTTTTCTGGGTATTTTTTTCGGGATTGCTCTGGGCCGCAATAAATTGGCAGCGGATGTGTTGAGTATCTATATCAAAGTCGCTAATGCTATTCCGCGTGTGGTGTTGGGGTCGATTTTTATCATCATGTTTGGTTTGGGCATGGGGTCTAAGATTGCATTAGCGGTTGTGATGGTATTTTTTGTCGTGTTTGGTAATGCGTTCCAAGGCGTGCGTGAGGCGGATAAAAATCTGATTGCCAACGCATATATTTTGGGGGCGAGTAAACGTCAGGTGACTTTCTCAGTCGTGTTTCCATCGGCACTGACTTGGATTTTAGCCAGCTTGCATGTCAGCTTTGGTTTTGCATTAGTCGGTGCCGTGGTCGGTGAGTTTTTGGGTGCGCGACACGGTATCGGTTTGCTGATCGCCACAGCGCAAGGGACGTTTAATGCAGCCGGTGTATTTGCAGCAATGATCGTGTTGGCGGTGGTCGCCTTGGCGGCCGAGTATCTACTGACTGCGATTGAAAACAGATTATTGAAATGGCGTCCGGTGCAGTTTGTTGAGCAGGGTATGTGATTGTTAGGTAGGTTTTATGTACTCCAATTGGCCCGCTGACGCGGGCTTTTTTTCCGTTCTATTGCGTGATGCCGGCGATATCTGTGTCTGGCTTAGCTCGTTTTCTACAAGTGGAATACGGGATTAATCATTATACTCCCCATTATTTTTATTGAAAATAGCTAATTGTCCAATGAATCATTGGACAATTAAAAAATACTATATAGGAGTATTTAATTTAACTGTGGTGAGAATGCAAATGCATTTCCATGCAGGCAGCGCTAAGGATTGTGCTTTGCTCGCTTAGCTTGTTTGTGCTGACTTGATATTCGATTCCGGGCTATGCTGGAATATGGGATAGGAGGAGCCTTATCAGCGTGAGGCGTTGGAACGGGGCGAGAGAACTATCGTGCCAATTTTCATCAGCACGATTGCTGCAGGAATACTTAACTATTGCGCTTAACTACTTTGATTTCTTTGTCCCGTTTTGATATCGACTGAAATACGTACGCCTTTTTCCACCAGCCAGATTTCATCCGGTGGTTCGTCTCCTGCCAGTGCGCCAAATACGACGGGCAAACCTTCCCCTTTGCGCATTAACTCGTCTGCCCGTTCGTACACGTTAGGGCAGCCAGTTTCTGCCATCAGTGCCTGGACAATAGCGACTTTCCAGGCATCGACGCCAGCGGCATTAAATTGGCAGATCAGATAATCGTTCGCTGCTTTGCTGTCGTCATTGGTACTACCATCTTTAATCCAGTCAACCACCAGACCAGATAAACCATCTTCGTCGCCGGATACTAGAGAAATAGACTGACTGAGTTTTTTGCTGGCGCTATTTACATTCGCTTTACGCTTCAGAGCAGCGGTTTGAACACGTCGCTTAATCATGGCATGATCGACCGATTCATTCTGGTCAAAGGTCCAGACGCGGGCGCTGATCTGCGATTTTGGATTATAAGCAGCACGCGCTAAAAATTGACCGGAAGACGATTGAACCAGGACTGTCGCGCCTAATTTATTTCGTTCTCCGGGTTTGCCATCGACCCGCGCCACGGCAGATAGATAGACCCAAGGCTGGCGTTCTAGCAGGCTTTTTTCTTTGCCTTGTTTAATAGTGAGTGTCAGCATGAGTCAACTTAAAATCTGTTTAAAAAATAGTTGGAAATGAATGATGTTGCTGTAGATGCCGAGGTTTTTACCGCTCGATCCATCTAATTATCGTATTGCGATAAACGCCGTTCTTCGTCCGCTTGTTCAATCCGCGCGATTTCAATCTCACGCATCACCGCGCCAACATCGGCCGGACGTTTATCCACTGCAACGCGACCGGTCAAGACGGTTTCTGGTGTGAGCAAACCTGCCTGAAATAGCAGCCAGATTTCTTTGCCGTATTTGGTTCCTGCCAGTTGTGGCGCAAAGGGACTGAAGAAGTTCATCAAATTATCGACATCGCGCTCCAGCATGGCGCCTGCACTGGTATTGCCCGCAGCATCAATCGCTTGCGGCAAGTCAATGATGACAGGACCCTTGTCATCCACCAGAATATTGTATTCAGACAGATCGCCGTGGATGACACCGGCACATAACATCAGGACGACCTGATGCAGCAATTGAGCGTGATAGTCCAGTGCCAGCGCTTCGGTCAGTTCAACATCATTTAAACGCGGTGCAGCGTTGCCAGTGGCATCTGTCACCAGATCCATCAGCAGTACGCCTTCAAAGCAGATATATGGCGTCGGGACGCGCACACCGGCGGCAGCCAGACGGTATAAGGCATCGACCTCGGCGCTTTGCCAGACATCTTCCTGCATCTTGCGGCCGTAGCGGGTGCCTTTTTCCATCGCACGCGCCTGGCGGCTATTTTTGACGGTACGACCTTCCTGGTAGGCGACGGCTTTTTTAAAACTACGCTGATTCGCTTCTTTATATACTTTGGCGCAACGGATATCCTCACCGCAACGCACGACATATACCGTGGCCTCTTTGCCGCTCATGAGCTGGCGCAAGACATCATCGATTAATCCTTCATCAACAAGTGGCTGTATTCTTTTTGGTATTTTCATAAATAATTAGTATAAATAATTCGGCTGAGTGCTTCCAATTTCCAGACACTGCAGCCAAACCGGGCGAAAAAATCAGATAAGCACCAAATTTAGCTATGACAAACAGTATGTAAAAACGGAATAGATAACGGATAGTACCAATTTGTGCGCCCCAGTCATACCATTGCGCACCATTCGACCTATAATCCAGTTTATCGCAGTACTGTTGTACTGTTTCACCAAGGAGCGCATCATGAGCAAAGCACAAGACAGTAAAAAAGCAGTCAAAAAAGAACCAGCAAAAACCATGAAGGAAAAAAAAGCGGATAAGAAAGTGAAGAAGGAGGCAATGAAGCGTCAGTGATACTGGATATTGTCTACACCACTATCCAATATCATGCGCTTTCCTTAAGATTATTGATTTTGGATATCTAATGATAATGCGGCTTCTGGCATGTTTTTATGTCAGAAGCCGCATTATCATTGGATTTCATACTTTTTGAATTTCTAAAAAATGACAAATGATGACCAGAGCTGATGGCTCTCGTTCAGCATGGCTTTAGCAGATATCCAAAGGGCGTTATTGAATTAACGGACGGCTCTGGACTCCCGACTTGGCAGAAGTGATAAGAAAGATAGTTGTTAGAAATGCTGTTGTTAATATTTCTGTTTTAAAAAAGCATCAATTAATGGGGGCCAGTTCATTAAGCGCACCCGCTTTTAATTTAGTAGCGAGATTTGATCCAGTTATCTATCGCAATTTTCCCAGGTCCAAATACGGCTAATACAGCTAACAGCAAGCCCCAATAAAGATGATCATTGATGGCCGCCGGACATTCAAACGACCAGAGCTGCGGATACGAAATCACCGCCATTGCATTGACTGCAAATAACCCTAAAGCGGCAGGACGTGAGAACAAGCCTGTAATTAACAGAATCGGGAAAAACAATTCTCCACCTGCGCCGGTAATTGCTGCTAGCTCTGGGGGCAAGACAGGGACATGATATTCCTCCCGAAATAAGGATAAAGTTGCCTCCCAATCCTGAATCTTTACCATCCCAGATTTTAGAAATTGCCAGCCTACAAAAATCCGCAAACCAAGATTGAGCAATGCGCCGCCCCATTCTTGTATTAGTTGATCGATGCTAGTACTGAGTTGATGCAGCCGCAAAAATTGATTCATTTTTATTCTCCGTGTTAGTTATGCAAGTCAGTCGGAGCAGGGCGGTTTTCCTTACATGCGTTCATCGCTGGAAGATAGTTTACTCTCTACAAAAATGCCCCAGTTAAACCATTGCTGTAGTTGATCCGCAATTTGGAAATCAGGATCATGTTCCATCGCTTGCTCCAATGCCGATCCGATACTTTCTCCTTGTGATAAGGCTAGCAATCCAAGATACGACGCTATGCCTAATGCATGTACCTCGACTGACCAATGTTGACGGTTGACTAGGCAATAGTTTTTTACCTCTAATTGCTCTGGATAAGCGACATCGGTATTTGGTTGGTGTGCTTGCCAAATGGTTGCACAAGCCCACTCCGATGTGATTAAGCGGCAAGTTGGGTGCAGGAGCAAACGGGTTTGTCCAAAATGTTCTCCTGCTTTTTCAATCACTTCGGCCAGGCTCAACGACGTCGTATTGGATGCGTAATAGGCCGTATGCACTTGCCATTCTAAGTTGGCGACATCTGGAAAATAGGGATAGTCATTGATGATACCGATACCAGTTATCGGATCAGCTAAAAAAATGGCTAGCTGCGATCCAAATTCGTTTAAATCGCCTGAAGTAGACGGGTGGGCGCGTCCGTAGGCTTTGGCCATTTGCTCAAAAAATTCTGCGCCGACCAATTGATATAAAACAGGATAGGTATTTTGTAAGGCTTGAGTCCAGATGGCGGACACATTCCCCCTATAAATCCCCAAGCGTTCTTGTGCCTGTTCCGGCGAGGATTTGAACAACAGCCTTGTACTTTGATCGGGAGACAATAACGCATCTGCAAACTGCTGTTGTATAGCAGAGAGGCTGCGAGGGTCAGCCATGATGTGCCGCTGATACTGAGTTACTGACATTACTTGCGTTGATGATGTTGGCACGAGACGTATCCCTGTAATGCGTCGCCTTAGCCGCTTCGGCCAGCAGAACGGGTAACGCCGGAATATCGGTATCCCATTCAATCAACACAGGGATTTCTGTGCCCAGTAGCGAGCACGTTGTTTGGTATAAATCCCATACCTCCGGCGCTAGTTCACAACCATGGTGATCGATCAGGCAGTCGTCAGTACGCAAGTGTCCCGCCAGATGAATCTCACCAATCACACCTTGTGGCAGATCAGAGAAATGACGCAGCGCTGCTAAGGCATCTTCGCCGTGATTATGCTGATTAACGTAGAGGTTGTTGACGTCTAATAAAATGCCGCAGCCTGTACGCTTTGCCAGTTGTACCAGAAATTCTGCCTCGGACATGTCATCTTGGGCGAAGCGTAAATAGGTCGAGACGTTTTCGATCAGCACACTTCTTTGTAATAGATTTTGTATCTGATCAACCCGCTCGCATATCAACTCTAAAGCATCTTGTCGCAAAGGTAGCGGCAATAAATCATTCAAATGACGGCCAGCCACAGCGCCCCAACACAAATGTTCGGATACCAGAGCAGGTTGTATGCGTTGAACCAGGAGGTGTAATTTTTGCAGATGGGCGTCGTTGTAGGCGTTGTAACCAACGGCAGAGCCGAGAGCTAAACCGACACCATGCAGGCTGATGGGATAATCTTGACGCAGTTGCTGCAAAACATGCAGATCGTAACCGCCATCGCCAAAATAATTTTCTGAATGCACCTCTAACCAGTCGATTGCTACTGGCGCATTCAGAAAATCACGGTAATGCTGACTGCGCAAACCAACGCCAACACCTAGGTTGACGGTCGGTTTGCGCATCGTCTCGAACGTGGAGTTCAAGCTGTATTAAATTTAGCTAAAATCAGGCTGCTTTGTCTACTTTGCCGCCCATTTTTTCACAGGTGCCTGCGGGGACTTTTTTCCATTCGCTAGGGTCCATATCTTTCTTGCCTTGGCCAGCGCAAGAATGGGAGCCAGTTTTAGTAGCGCAATCATTTTGACCTGCTTTGGCAACGCCAAAACATTTTTCTGTTTTTGCTGGCTCAGCGGCGGCTGCCATAGCGGAACCAAGCAAACCTGCTAATGCAACTGCGATCATGGCTTTGTTGTTCATGTTGATCTCCAATAAATTAAAAAGGGCTTACATTAAGTTGAATCGATATTTGAATCAATGCACATCACTTACAACGAATAGTCGATCAAAGCAGAGATACCTTACACATCTTTTTAAAAAATGTCCTGCTTTTGTATGAATCTTATATTCATTATTAATTTTTACGAGACAAATTTCAAATTAGATTCAATCTTGACTGGGCACTAATTTTTAGCTTCAGTTTGGGTTATTGAGCGGATAGGTTATTCTTCGCTTGGTAGCTAACAAGAAGCTTAATTTTGATCAGGAATTTTATGCAAGAACTTACTTTTAGCCTGGATGGCGAATTCGTTGAATTGAATCAATTATTAAAACTGGTCGGACTATGCGACAGCGGTGGTGCGGGCAAAGTGATTGTCGCCACTGGCGCTGTCGCAGTTGACGGTAAGCAGGAATTACGTAAAACAGCCAAAATCCGGCAAGGACAAAAAGTAGTCTTGGGCGATGTTCGCATCAAGGTGATTGCCGCTTAATTCACCCTAATGCGTTTTGCTTATTTGTTGAATAATCAAACGGCTGCTGTGCCGGTGCTGACTGGCTCTTCAGACAATGTTGCAAGTTGATTTTGCTGCATTTGCTCAGTTTGCTCATTACTCATAAAGCGCGCTAGCATATTGTCCATGGTATCAACATGATGTTCAAACCAATGCGGCAATTCTTCTGCCAGGCGCGCGCCTAAATCGGTTTCTCCCAATTCAATCCGGCGCCGTACTTCTTGCATCACTTGCAGTATGGCGTTGTGCTCTGTGATATGACAGCCGCCAGGTGGAAATTGGGTTTCAGTCATCCATTGATTTTCTTGATCGAAGTGTTCGACTGAATGTGTGATCAAGGCATCTAAACGCTTGATGTAGGTAGCCGGATTATCTTCTGCCAGCGCAGCGCAGAGTGTGACAAATTCTTGATGTGTTTCATCCATAGGCGCATAGCTCAAACTCAGCCGATCAGACCATCCCCAATGTGTGTCAGTCATTATTTTTCCTTGTCGTGCCAGTTTTAACGGCGATTAACATTACTCAGTATTCTCGACAGGATTATCACTGATTGTAGATTTTTTTGCTGCTGGATTTTTGACAGTTTGGGCGTAACTTTTCAGTCCATTGAGTTGAACTTTAATTCAGACTTGCAAGCTTGGCTGGCAACAGAGTTGTTGGTGAGGTGAGTGGGTGCGAGAAAACTGAAAATGTAGCTCAAATGTAATTCACAAGAATGAACTACAGTAAAAATAAAGTTGCGCGACGCACGTGCATGTACGTCGGCAACAAAATAGGACTAAGCAGTTGTATTGATATTTCTGCCAAGATTTGGCGGCAAATTCGATACTGTTGGAGCGCTTGGAATCGCTTCGATCAGAGCAGTTGCGCTGTCCTTGCTAATATCTTGCGCTTTTTTTAGCACAGCAATACTAACTGCCTGGCTAGTACCTACATCGGCCAAAGTTGTGGCAACACTGGCAATACCTGTAACATCCATTATGTTCTCCCATTAATGCATGTCTTCCTTAACGGCTGGAACTGGGTGCGACTTTATAGCGAGGCCGAAAATAACTTTTCTGCTAGCGCAAGTTGTAGCCATTTTAGTATCTGCTCCGGGCGATTCAGATCGAGCCAGACTATGCCGGCGCGTAGATCTTCGGGTGCTGGCGTATCTGCCGCAACTGCCACCACACGCAGATCGCTTGAATACAGAGCAGGTTTGCCGAGGCCTGGACGATGGATCTCTAGTTTTGGAATGGGCTCCCACTTATAACCTTCTACTAAAGTGAGGTCGGCGGCTGCCAGGCGCGGGAACAAGTCAGACAACGAAGGTTCTGGCTGTTGCCGTAACTCTGTGATTAATGAAACACGATAAGGCGAGGCCAGCAGCACCTCATTCGCGCCTGCCATACGTAATCTTGCGCTGTCTTTGTGCGCCGGTTCTAAAACAATGTCGTGATGACTATGTTTGATCACATTCACACTTGTGCCATTAGCAACTAGTTGTGCGATGAGATATTCCAGCAATGTGGTTTTGCCGCTACCTGACCAGCCGATGACGCCGAGTAATTGAGTTGACATTTTGTATTGGAAATTGATTTATTGATAATTTATTTATTTCTCTGTTACAATATGGTACTCGCAATAGATAAAACACATATTAGTTGCGTGTAGTTAATAACATATTTAAATTCAAGGTAAAAAATGTTCAATAAGAAAATTATTGTTGCTGCATTAGCAGTTTCTGGTTTATTCATTACTGCAAGCGCAAGTGCGTAATATTATGCCGGCGCTACAGTTGGTCAAGCCCGTTGGAATGGCGATTGCTCAGGCACTACAAGCTGCAAAACAACTGATACAGCATTCAAAGTGCTGGGTGGTTACAACATCGACAATACAAACTGGGGTGTTGAGGCTAGTTACTTCAATCTGGGTAAAGTAACTGTTAGCGATGGCGCATTAAAAGGCGAAATTAAAGGTAGCGGCGTTGATTTGTCTGGTGTGTATCGCGCTAGTTTCAACAATCAATGGGGCGGCTTCGCTAAGTTGGGCATTGCTTACGTTAAAGGCGAAGTAGAAGCATCTTTGGGTTCTGCTCACGCTTCTCAGTCAACTAACTCCACTCAAGCAGTTGTTGGTGCTGGCGTTACTTATGCATTCGACAAAAACATTTCAGTTCGCGCTGAAGTTGAAAGCCGTAAAGTTGAAGTGCCAAATTCTAGCGGCAATGTCACTAACTTCAATATCGGTCTGCAATTTGCATTCTAAGTTTTAAGAATTTAAAAAGTCTTAGAAGTTTTAAATGTAAAAAATCCCTCACTTGGGTCAATTCAAGTGAGGGATTTTTTTATATCTAAAACCTATTCAACGACGATTTCAACCACTGTTGCGCAAACCAGCAGCAATCCCATTGATGGACAAATGGATGCCGCGCCGTACTCGTTCATCCGGGTCGCCATTGCGATAGCGTTCCAGTAGCTCAACCTGCACATGGTTTAGCGGCGATAAATATGGGAAGCGATTGCTGATTGAGCGTTTTAGCAAAGGGTTCGCAGACAATAATTCTGACTGCCCAGAGATCGACGTTAAAGCGGCAATAGTCGCTTCATGTTCGGCTTTTAAACGCGGGAAGATACGATTACGTAAAGTCTCGTCCTTGACCAGTTGCGCATAGCGGCTGGCTATACCGATATCGCTTTTGGATAACACCATCTCCATATTCGATAAGACCGTAGAAAAGAACGACCAGTCTTTAAACATCGCTTGCAGAGTTTGCAGCCCATGGTTTGGATGTGCTTGCAAGTAGCTTGTGACGGCTGAGCCAAAACCAAACCAGCCCGGCAACATCAGGCGACATTGTGACCAGCTAAATACCCAAGGAATCGCTCGTAAATCCTCTATCGCCGTAGATTTTTTACGCGATGCCGGACGGCTGCCGATATTCAGTCCCGCGATTTCTGAGATCACTGTAGATTCCCAAAAATACTGCTCAAACCCTTCCGTCTCATAGACCATATTCCGATAAGCGCGGAAAGCGTGATCGGATAACTCTTCCATCACTTTTAAAAATGCGGGTGGTGGCGCGGGCTCTTTATCCGACAGCAGGCTGGCTTCCAGAGTCGCTGCTGCCAACACTTCCAGATTGCGACGACCAACTTCAGGATTGCCGTATTTAGCGGTGATCACTTCGCCTTGTTCAGTCAGCCGAATTTGTCCTTGTACTGCACCTGCTGGCTGCGCCAGAATCGCCTGATAACTTGGGCCACCACCACGGCCGACCGAGCCGCCACGGCCATGGAACAAGCGCAAGCGTACTTGATGTTTAGCGAATATCGTTACCAGATCTAACTCAGCTTTATACAACTCCCAACCTGATGTCAGGAAGCCGCCGTCTTTGTTGCTGTCGGAGTAGCCCAGCATGACTTCTTGTGCATGATTGCGACTTGCCAGTAAGCGTGCGTAAGCGGGTAGGGCGAGCAATCTATCCATCGACGGTGCGCTGTTTTGTAAATCACCAATGGTTTCAAACAGCGGAATAATATTCACATCCAGACTGCCTTCTAGCGGATGTAGCAAGCCTGCTTCTTTCAGCAATAAAGCGAGTTCCAGCATGTCCGATACGCCATCGGTTTTGGAGATAATACAGTTGGGCACAGCTCCTTTGCCGTAGCGCAATTGCGCCGTTCGGGCGCCACGATAAATCGCCAGCTCAGATTGAGTCTCTTCCGAGTAAGTAATATAAGGCGAGGTCAGTGGGCGTGATGAGGCGATTTCAGCCGCCAGCAAACTGATGCGCTGTTCTTCATTCAATTGCAGATAGTTGCTGCCGGGTTTGGCGGCTTCTAATAATTCAGCCACAACCCGCTCGTGTACATCGGAATTTTGGCGCAGATCGACCGGCGCTAAATAAAATCCAAACACGCGCACGGCACGGCGCAGATGACGCAAACGACCTCTTGTAATCGCAGCCGAGCCGTTATCCAGTAATGAGTGATGGACGATATCCAGGTCGGCTGATAATTCTTCCGCCGTGGCATAAGGCGTCGCATCACCGGATGCCTGAATCACCGGGTCTGCACCCAGCAACTGTTTGTAGGTGCCAGCTAGGCGCGCATACATCCCGCTGACGGCGAGGCGGTAGGGCTCATCTGCGCGATGGGGTGAATGGTCGGGCGAACGTTGCGCCAGATCCAGCAAGTCTGCCGACACGTTTACCAGTAAAGTTGCCATCGACAATTGCGAACCCAGCGTATGCAATTCATCCAGATAAAATTTGAGCGCGCGCGTCGCTTGCATTGCCAGTGTCTGCTCCAGCACGCTGGCGGTGACGAATGGATTACCATCGCGATCGCCGCCGATCCAGCTTCCCATTTTCATAAAACTCGGTAAATCAACCGGTGTATGGCTGTCTTCTTTGCTGCTTAGCAAATCCTCTAAACCTGCATACAAACTCGGTAGCTCTCGTAAGAAAGTGGCATCGTAAAAACTCAGACCGTTTTCCACTTCATCCAGCACCGATAATTTAGAGGTGCGCAGCATGCGGGTTTGCCATAAAGTCAGCACGGCACGATTGAGCGCCTCATCATTGGCGTCCGATTCTTCCGGTGTCAATTGCATACGATCACGCTCATCCAAGAGGCGAGTGATCACGGTCTGGCAATTCAAAATACTTTTGCGCTGCACCTCGGTCGGATGCGCTGTCAGCACAGGACTGACTTCTGCGGTCTGAAAAAAATCCAGTAACTGTTGGGTACTGCGACCGCTGTTGTACAAGGATTCTATCGTGTGCGCCAGACTGCCTGCGCGTGGTGTTGAACCAGCGATCAGATGCTTGCGGGTACGGCGGATATGATGCTGATCTTCTGCCAGATTCACCAGATGGGAAAAGTAACTGAAGGCGCGGATGACTTGCGTCGTCTGGTCATTGGTGAGCGTGTCCAGCGTCGATTCCAGTTCTTCCCGCGCCGCCTCATCTGCATCGCGACGGAAGCGGATCGAGTTTTGTCGCACGGTCTCAATCAAATCAAACACGACGTCACCATGCTGATTGCGTACGGTATCGCCGAGTATTCGTCCCAGACGACGAATGTCTTCGCGCAGGCTTTGGTCTTTGTCGTCTTCAGTCATATCGATTCTTGATGGTGGTTGAGTCATATTCGCTTGAGTAATTATTGTTGAATAATGATTGCTTGAATAATGATTGCACGAACATTCAGCGGGCGAACTGATCGTTGATCAGAAGTGTCACACCTGATATTACTCCGGGTGGGTATATTTAAGCTGTCCATATAATCATTGGACAATACTGAATATTTTTAAAAATAAAAGGGGAGTATATAAAATTTGGCTGCGATAGTCACCGGCGAAAGGATTTTGCAGTGAACCATAGCGCTACTCAATTCGCCCTATTATTCCGTTTGCCAATCGCGTTCAGCAAGCCACGGGTAGAGCTATCGTAATCTTCTTTTACCGCGGACGGATCCAGACTAATTAATTGCTGCGCCAGCGATTTGCCAAGCTCCACTCCCCATTGATCAAAGGCATTAATATCCCAGATCACTGATTGTACAAATACTTTGTGCTCGTACAGTGCAATCAATGCACCTAATGAGCGCGGTGTGAGGGAATCTAGCAACAATGTTGATGTCGGACGATTTCCTTCAAAAACCCGTGGTGCTAATATCTGGTCCGACAAATCTCCAAGTTCAACACGGACCTCGTTAATATCTTTGCCCCATGCCATGGCTTTTGATTGTGCAAAGCAGTTGGCCAGCAGCGCTTTATTATGTCCTGGCATGCCAGCATCATCTTCTGCCACCACAATAAAATCGGTCGGGATAATCGTCGCGCCCTGATGCAATAACTGGAAGTAGGCATGCTGACCGTTAGTGCCCGCTTCACCAAACAAAATTGGTGAGGTAGCGTAATCCACTCGCTGACCTTCGCGCGTGACCGACTTGCCGTTGCTCTCCATTTCTAACTGTTGCAGATAAGCAGGCAGGCGCGTCATGCGCTGATGGTAAGGTGCAATCGACAGCGCCTGTAATCCAAGGAAGTTGATATTCCAGACACCGATCAAGGCCATTAAAACTGGCAAGTTTTGTTCAAGCGGTGCTTGCGCAAAATGTAAATCCATCTCGTGCGCACCCGCTAGCATTTCTTCAAAGCGGTCTGCGCCGACATACAACGCAATCGACAAACCAATCGCACTCCACATCGAATAGCGACCGCCAGCCCAGTTCCAGAAGGGGAACACATTTTCTGGCGCAATCCCAAAATCTGCCGCCGCTTTTACATTCGTACTAAGTGCCACAAAATGCTGACGGATTTGTTCTGCCGGACATCCGTGCGCCAACATCCACTCGCGTGCAGTGCGGGCATTGGTTAGAGTCTCCATCGTGGTGAAGGTTTTGGAGGCGACGACGAACAAGGTCGTTTCAGGATTCGCATTTTTCAAAGCATCGGCGACATGGCGACCATCCACATTGGAGACAAAGTGCAGGGATAAATTATTCTTCGACCATGGTGCTAGGGCGATGCATGCCATCTGTGGTCCCAGATCTGATCCGCCGATACCGATATTGATGACGGTACTAATCGGTTTGCCGGTATAGCCTAGCCAGCGACCTTCGCGTACGGCATCGCTGAAACTCCGCATTTGTGCCAACACCTGATGCACGTCGGCAGCGATATTCTCGCCATTCAGATAAAACGATTCGCCTTTGGGTAGCCGCAACACGGTATGTAGTACGGCACGGTTTTCGGTATTGTTAATCGCTTCGCCGCGTAACATCGCATCACGATGAGACTCGACCTCTTGTTGTCGCGCCAGCGCCAGCAAATTGAGCTTGGCGGTCGTGTCGATTCTCTGTTTGGAGTAGTCCAGCAAGATACCGCAAGCCGATGCAGAAAAATGCGTAAATCGCTGCGCATCGGCGCGGAAAAGTTCTTTCAGGCTGGGCATATTCGTCGCCCGCTGCTGTAGCAAACACCAAAGGGGAGTACGAGAAACAGAGGTCGTCATGATCAGGATTGATTCTATGAACAAAAAGTCGATTTAAGGGGGAGTATCTTGATTAAAACTCTAATTACCCAATGATGTATTGGACGATTAGAGTAAAAAGTACAATACCTAGATGAGTATATGTTTTTTAGAGGGGATTTTATGGATTATTTCTTATCAGCTTGACGCGTTTTCTACATGGAAATTATGTGGAAAATCAAGCCAACTGAGGGCGTCCCGCAATCATCGCTTGCGTCGCCAGTGTGCCGATTGCTTCCCAATCACCCGCATTGATCAGGGAGGCAGGGCACATCCAGGAGCCGCCGACGCACAAGATATTATTTTGACGTAATAAGCCCGGCGTTGCTTCCACCGTTACGCCGCCAGTCAGGCAAAAACGTACGTCGGGGAAAGGACCGCCCAAGGCTTTTGCCATTTTGATGCCACCGACGATGTCAGACGGGAAGAGTTTGACGACATCAAAGCCATGTTCCAGCGCCAACATCAAATCACTTGCACCGCCAACACCCGGGAAGTAAGGCAGACCGGATTCTGCAGCTGCTCGTGCCAGGGTTGGCGTGATACCTGGACTGATGCCGAATGCGGCACCAGCATATTTCACCGCATCCAGCTGGGCGGAAGTCAGTACCGTGCCTGCGCCAACAACGACATTCGGGCAAGCTTTGATGACTTCGCGCAAGACCGTCATCGCGTTTGGTGTACGCAAGGTAATCTCAACCGCAGGCAAGCCGTTTTCTGCGAGCGTGGTCACGCAGCGAATTGCCTGATCCACATCGTCTGTCACCAGAATCGGCAAAACACGAAGTTGTTCTAATTGCGCAATGATGCTTTGTTTTGTGTGGATCATGATGGTCTCAATTCTTTAGTGATGGTTCTTTTTTAACAGATAAATAGCGGCACATCCTATTTGCTTGACGGCCTCAATCGATAAACAAAGTCGATGCACCGTGTTCTGGCGCAGTGACCACGCGTCGCTGTGCTGCAAATAATTCGCGACCGTAATCAAATGTTGCTTCGGTCGATGGCGTGCGGACTGCGCGTTGCTCCCACTCAGCCGCATCGACTAAGGCCCGCAGTTCACCGGTATGGACGTTTAATTCAATGAGGTCGCCATCACGTACTTTACCTAGCGGTCCGCCTTGCGCTACTTCCGGGCTGACATGTAATGCGGCAGGCACTTTGCCGCTGGCACCGGACATGCGGCCATCGGTGACCAGGGCGACTTTATAGCCAGCCGACATCAAACTGCCTAGCACTGGTGTGAAGTGATGCAGCTCTGGCATACCGTTGGCTTGCGGACCCTGAAATATCACGACTGCGACAAAATCTTTATTCAATTCACCTGCTTTGTAAGCGCCGACTAGTGCATCTTGCGACTCAAACACAATCGCTGGCGCACGCACGATCCAGGCGTCTTCTGGTACCGCAGAGGCTTTCACAATCGCCCGACCGACATTGCCCTGTAACAAGCGCAAACCGCCAGTCGGTGCGAACGGATCATTCACATTGCGCACGACATCGTGGTTGGTCGAGATAGCGGGTAGCGCTTGCCATTGGACTTTATTGCCCTCTGGGTGCTCTATCAGTGCTGGGCGGCAGGTGTGGCCTAACAAGCCTTGATCGCCGTAGACAGTTTTGACATCGGCATGCATCAAACCTGCCGCCAATAATTCACGGATCACAAACGTAGGGCCGCCCGCATCTTCAAAGGCATTTACGTCGGCTGTGCCGTTGGGATAGACGCGTGTCAGCAAGGGGATGACTGAGGACAATTCATCAAAATCTTGCCAGTCGATCAGGATGCCCGCTGCGCGTGCAACCGCAATCCAGTGAATCGTATGATTGGTCGAGCCGCCAGTGGCAAGCAAGGCGATGACTGCATTGACGATGACTTTTTCATCGACGAGCTTGCCAATCGGCGTGAACTGATCGCCATGTTCAGTTAGCTGCAAAACCCGCTCAACCGCAGCATCTGTCAGCACATGACGCAAAGGATCGCCTGGATGAATGAAAGCCGCGCCGGGCAAATGCAAGCCCATGGCTTCCAGCAACATCTGATTGCTGTTGGCCGTGCCGTAAAAAGTGCATGTGCCGGCGCTGTGATATGCGGCGCTCTCCGCTGCCAGCAATTCTTCCTTGGTCGCTTTGCCTTGGGCATAGCGCTCACGTACTGCGGCTTTTTCTTTATTCGATAATCCCGAGCCCATAGGGCCGGCAGGAATAAAAATCGTCGGCAAATGACCAAACGCCAAAGCGCCGATCAATAGGCCCGGCACAATTTTGTCGCAAATGCCCAGACACAAGGTCGCATCAAATGCATCATGCGATAAAGCCACTGCAGTCGCCTGCGCAATCACATCACGTGAGAACAACGATAGCTCCATACCTGGGCGACCTTGCGTGACGCCATCACACATGGCTGGCACGGCGCCTGCGACCTGCGCAGTGCCACCAAAACGTAATGCTGCCTGACGGATTTGTTGCGGATAAGATTCATAGGGCTGATGCGCCGACAACATGTCGTTGTAGGCGGTGATGATGCCAATATTTGGTTTTTGTGCTTGATTCAGCCAGATTTTGGTGCTGCTATCCATCGCTGCGTTGGCATGTGCCTGATTGGCGCAAGACAAGCTGGCACGACGCGGGCCACGTCCCCGCATTTTTTCCAGGCGTGCCAGATAGGCAGTGCGTAAGGTTTTGCTGCGTTCAGTAATGCGTTCTGTCACGCGGGCAACAGTTGGGTTGATTGGGTTGATGTTGGCGGGTGTATTTGATGCAGATGTACTCATGAGGAGGCTCGCTTCAGACTTTTTTGGATAATTTTTTGGATGGGATGAAGATAGCATAAATCCAGTGAAACTGTAACAAACTTTCATTTATGAGTATTTAACTCGATTAAAACAGTAAAAATGACAAATTTATCGTAATGAAACTACATTTTTGAATGAAATCAGGCATAATCAAGAAAATAACAACATATAAAATGACATTAAAAATCAGTGTAGTAAAGATATCGGTATAACCTAGTTTATTTTCACTTCATCTCAAATTTAGAATAACTCTGGAGTCAGCATGACCACATTCGTATTGTTTGGCGGCACTGGCGATCTCGCCAAACGCAAGATCATTCCTGCGCTGTATAGCGCCTTCGTGAATGGACGTTTAGATGCGGATTTTAAATTTATCGGTGCCGCACGCGAGGTGCTGACGGACGAGGAGTTTCGCGTCCGCGTTGCGGCAAGTATCGAGTCGCACGGTACCAAAGCGATTGATAAAGATGCAGGTCATAGCGAGAAGACTGTCGCCTTTTTGGCGCTGACGTATTACTCCAAAATTGATGCCCGCGAAGCTGGAGATTTTGATGCCTTAAAAAGCCAACTCAACACCAGCGATACAAATCCCACCTTATTTTATCTAGCGACTGCGCCAGATATTTTTGTACCTGTCGTCGAGCAATTGTCTCAGCACGGTTTGGTAGAAGGCAATGCGCGTGTGGTGCTGGAAAAACCTCTGGGAAGGGATGCGCAATCAGCGAAAGAAATCAATGCCTCTTTGCGCACGCATCTGCGCGAAAATCAGATTTATCGTATTGATCATTACCTCGGTAAAGAGATGGTACAAAACTTGTTGGCGCTGCGTTTTGCGAATGCTTTTTTAGAGCCGCTCTGGAATCGCAAGTCGATTCAAGATGTACAGATTTCTATTTCTGAACAAGTCGGTGTCGAGTCGCGGGGTGATTTTTATGACCACACCGGCGCCTTGCGTGACATGGTGCAAAACCATTTGTTGCAACTGGTGTCGATCGTCGCGATGGAGCCACCAGTAAACGCCAATCCCGATGCGATCCGTGATGAAAAAGTCAAAGTCCTGCGCGCACTACGCAAATTTACGCCGGAAGACATCACAAAAAAAACCGTGCGCGGTCAGTATCGTGCGGGTGCGGTAGACGGCAAGCCTGTGATTTCGTACCAGTCAGAACCCGGTGTGCCACCGGCATCACGAACCGAAACCTTTGTGGCAATCAAAGCAGAAATCGATAACTGGCGTTGGGCTGGCGTACCATTTTATCTGCGCACAGGCAAACGTATGGCGAGTCGTAGTGCTGAGATTACGATTAATTTCAAACCGATTCCGTATTCTATTTTTGGTAGTTCACAAAGTAATTTGCGTTCTAATCGCCTAGTCATTTCTTTGCAGCCGGAAGAAAGCGTACAACTGTTTTTAAAAGCCAAAGAGCCGGGCGAGGGCATCCGTTTATCTGACGTTGCTTTAAATCTGGACTTTGCCGAAGCCTCTAGTTTGCGCCGAGTGGAGTCCTATGAACGTCTGTTGCTCGATGCGATGCATGGCGACCTGACTTTATTTGTACGTGATGATGAATTGGGTGCCGCATGGGCATGGATTGATCCAATCATGACCGCCTGGCAGAACGACAGCGAGGGTTTGAAATCGTATATCGCAGGTAGTTGGGGGCCATCTGCCTCCAGCTATTTGCTGGCACAAAACGGTGCGGCGTGGGGCGAAGAATATGTTGAAAACTAATAGCATGGTGCTGCATAGTTTTAATAATTTTGCCGAACTCACTGAGGCTTTAGTCGCACAATGCATAGATATTATCGATAGTGCAGCAGCTGAGCGACTCCCGGCTTATTTTGCTCTTGCTGGTGGCTCAACACCTGCACCGATCTATCGCCAGCTTGATCAGCTATTGTCGCAGCGCGATGTGAATAATGTGAACCTCGTTGCGACTGATGAGCGCTGGGTTGAGGACGCCGACGCACAAAGTAATGAAGGTCTGTTCAAAAAAAGTATGGCCTCATCGTATCGTCGTCAGTGGAATTTAATTTCATTAAAAAACGATGCAAGTACGCCGGAAGTAGCGACCGAGGCCATTAGTCACCGGTTAGCGCAACAAATTCCACAACCATTTAATGCCGTGTTATTAGGGATGGGCGCGGATGGTCATGTCGCTTCATTATTTCCGCAAGCGCCTACCCAGCATGATGATCTGGCTTGTCTGGCCGCCTTACATCCGCAGACCCGTCAAAGCCGCATGTCTTTATCGCTGCCACGTTTACTTGATACTGACAGAATCTGGTTAGTCATTACCGGCGCAGAAAAACGTCAGGTTTTAGAGGGCGCATTAGACACTACTGCGGGTAGCGCATTACCGATTTCTGTATTACTGCAAGAAGCTAGCTGTAATGTCGATGTATTTTGGTGTCCTTGATTACCACTAATAGTTCTCTAATTAAAGAGCAACATGCCTAACTCTGCCCTCGTACTACAAGACCCAAAACCAATTCCTTCTGAAAAAGGTTTATTGGCACGCATCCGCACGGCCAGCACGGCGCTGAGTCGTGCTGAGCGGCAAGTAGCAGAATTTTTACTGCTCAAACCGCATGATGCATTAGAAATGTCGATACGAGTTTTAGCGCAGGCTTGTGATGTCAGTGAGCCTACGGTTGCACGTTTTTCGCAATCCTTGGGCTTTGACGGATTTAAAAGTTTTAAGCTGGCATTTGCAAAAAGTCTGGCAACCGGCATTCCCTATTTGCATCTGGATGTGAATCAGGCAGATCATGTGCGTGATGTGTTGCCCAAGGTATTTGATCGTACTATCGCCGCTTTGATGGAGGCGCGTAATTCTGCCAATACGGCAACCTTTGAGGCGGCAGTCAATCTGCTGTCGCGCGCGCGCCGCATAGAGTGTTATGGATTGGGATATTCCGGTGCCTTGGCGATTGATGCGCAACTCAAGTTTTTCCGTTTCGGGATTCCGACTACGGTATTTTGTGATGCGCATTTGCAGGCACAATCGGCATCTTTATTAAATAGCGATTGCGTGGTTGTCGCTTTCTCTCGCACAGGCCGTACCCGCGACATGATACGTAGTGTAGAACTGGCAAAAGGTGCTGGCGCCAAGGTGCTGGTGCTATGTGCTAGTGGTGGTCCATTGGCAGAATTGGCGGATGTCCACTTGAGTGTGGATGTAGAAGAAGACCCTGATATCTACACGCCCATGACCTCGCGTCTGGCACATCTGACGTATATCGATGCATTGGCAGTCGCCGTCACTTTACAGCGCGGTCCTGCTGCGATTGATATGTTAGAAAGAGCCAAAGCTAGCATTAGTGAAAAACGGTTGGACAGTAAAATTTAAGGCCGATTTTTTCTGTGGTGAAGGGTTTGGGTTTTTGCGTCAATCCACCGTATAAAATCTACAACAAGTTAATTTAAATCTGTAATGCTATTCGCTATCCTTTGGCGATTCCCCTGTTTTGGGTAATACTGGGAAAAAAACCAGTCGAGGAATTGTATATGTCAGCCATTGCGATTGAGCAGATTATTCAAGAAGTCAAAGACTTACCCACTTTACCTGGCGTGGTGATGGAACTTCTCAATACCATTGATCAGGACGACGTGAATATCAATGAGCTGGCACAAAAAGTCAGCCGTGATATCGCGCTCACTGCCAAGACCTTGCGTTACGCTAATTCGGTGTATTACGCCACCATGGTGAAAGTCGCGACAATTCCACAGGCGATCACATTGCTGGGATTAGACACCTTCAAGCAAATGGTGATGATCGCTGCCGTATCTGGCTGCTTTCCGGAAAACAAGTGCAAGGGATTTAGTCACAAACGATTTTGGTACCACTCCAACGCGGTCGCTATCGCGGCAAAGATTTTAGCGCGGCGACTCAACTTTAATCTCGACCTTGCCTTCACTGCGGGTTTGTTGCACGACATCGGTTCGCTAGTCCTAGTGACACATTATTTGTCTGAATACGAGGCAACGATCGCATTCCGTTTAGAACATCAAGTCACGCAATTCGAGGCCGAGCGCTGGGTCTTGGGCATTGATCATGCGGTAGTGGGCGAGGCGCTGGCAAACCAGTGGCAGTTCTCTGAACTGATGGCCAAGGCCATTGGCGGTCATCACCAGCCGGACAAACCAGGCCTCGGCTTTTTGGCAACCATCGTGCATGCCGCTGATGGTATTGCGCATGCACTCAACATCAGCACAACACCTGATCACACGCCACCAGAGATTAGCGGCCAGGCGTGGGAAAGTCTGGGGCTGGATCAAGTGTCGCTAGAAGAAGTCCTGGCGGAGGCGCGACTCCAGTTCGACAAGCTGAATGCTGAAATGGATGTTTGATCCTTTAGAGGAAATATAATACTGGTAGTAAGTATATTTAACTGTCTATATATTCATTGGTCTATAAGCTAACTTTATGAAAATTAAGGGGGAGTATATGGTTTATTCCTCGCTAAAAAGCGTTTTAGTTGTCGCTAACGGTCTTCGCTCAGCCGTCGCCGTATCTCAAAAGCCAGCAAGGAATACAATACGTCTTTCATTGATTCTGCATTTCCCCCTCTCTATTTTGGCTTCATCAAGCTATTAGGTTCTCCACATCATGATGCAATCCCTGATCCACCTGGCACAACAATACGGCTTGATTATTGTTTTCGGCAATGTCTTGCTGATGCAATTGGGTTTGCCTTTGCCGACAGTCCCTACCTTGATTATTTCTGGCACACTGGCCGCCGACGGTCAAGTATCGCTGGCGGCCTTACTTGCGGTCACGCTGCTGGCTAGTTTGATTGGCGATACCGTCTGGTATCTGATCGGACAGCACCACGGCGTAAGGGTGATGCGTTTATTGTGTCGCTTATCTTTATCCCCAGACTCCTGCGTCAGGCAGACCGAAACCCGGTTTGAGCGCTGGGGGTTGAGTACCTTGCTGATCGCCAAATTTGTACCGGGTTTATCGCTGATCGTCGCGCCAATGGCAGGCGCTTTGCGTTTGCCATTGCTAGCTTTTTTATGTTTTGATGCGGTCGGTATTTTATTGTGGGGTGGGATTGCCATCGGTGCTGGCTGGTTGTTTCACCCCGATATTGAGATGATCAGCCGGCACTTGCTGGAGATGGGCAATGGCGCTTTGGCGCTAGTGGGCATTGCGCTCATTTTGTACGTCAGCTACAAATGGTGGCAACGCTGGCGTTTTCAAAAAATCCTCAACATCACCAGGATCAGCGTCAATGAGTTAGTCGATCTGATGGCAGCAGGGAAAACACCTGTGATCGTCGATATCCGCTCTTCATCCGTACGCAATCTGGATACACGTCATATCCCCGGTGCCAAAATGATCGCCTTGAACGAATGGCAAACCTTAATACCGCATGTGCAGCAAGACAGCGATATCGTCGTCTACTGCAATTGCCCTGACGAAGCCTCCGCTGCTCAAATGGTGAAATTGCTGATGGGACGTGGCTACACCAGAGCAAGGCCATTGCTAGGTGGATTAGATGCGTGGGAAAAGGCGGGGCAGGCGATACATACTCTGGATGCTTGAAAACCTCATCGTATCTCCACAATCCCTTTTCATCCCGATAAAATAGCTTGATCGGATTCAAGCTACAGGATCACATCAAAGTTGCTTCGCCTGGAAGGTATTGCACTGATCGACTTTACCATTCTCCAATCCGCGGCTAAACCAGCGCACCCTTTGTTCTGACGTGCCATGAGTGAAGGAATCTGGCACGACCTGACCTTGTGCCTGACGTTGCAATGCATCGTCACCAATCGCGGTTGCTGCACTCAAGGCGGTTTGGACATCACCACTTTCTAATATGGCGCGTGACTGGTTGGCGTGGAACGCCCAAACACCTGCAAAGCAGTCCGCCTGCAATTCCATCCTGACCGACAAAGCATTACCCATCACTTGTGATGCGCGTGATCTCGCCTCATGCACTTTGTCGGAAATGCCCATCAGATTCTGTACATGATGCCCGACCTCATGCGCAATGACATAGGCTTGCGCAAACTCACCACTGACATGAAAACGATCACGCATCAGGCGATAAAAGCTCAGATCGATATAGACTTTTTGATCCACCGGACAATAAAAAGGTCCGGTCGCCGTCTCGCCTTTGCCGCAAGCAGTGGAGGTACTGTTATTAAAAATGACTAAAACAGGTTTGACATATTGCTTACCGCTGGCGCGGAACATTTCAGTCCACACGTCTTCCGTATCACCCAGTACGGTTTCTACAAATTTAGTTTCTCTGTCATTAGCAGGTGGGCGATGTGCTTTCGGCTGCTGGCTTTGCTGTGACGATGTGACCGGCGCTGATCCGCCGCTTAACAGGCTTAACACGGTCATTGGATTAACGCCAAAAAAATACGAGGCCACCAGAGCGATCACGATCGAACCGATACCAATATGACGTCCGCCAAAGCCACCTCCGCCACCACCGCCAGTATTGCCGCCATCATCACTATCACCACGACGATCTTCTACGTTATCGCTCTCGCGATTGCCTTCCCATTTCATGTTATTCCTCTAGCTTGATCATTTTTGAGTGATTTCATTAGGCTTGCTTTTTTATACGTAATTCGCTTTAAGCTCAGTCGTTGTGGTCGCGCTCTTCATCATCCATTAGCATCGCATCCCGCTTTTGTCTAACGTGATATGCCGTCAATACAGCATGCGCTACCAAATCTACGGCTGGCCTGGTGTTGCCTTGTTTATCTTCCCAGACTTTAGGTGTTAAGGCGCCTGATAACGCGACAGCATCGCCATCACCCAGCGCTAATAACTGATCTTGCAGATCGTCGTTAAAAGCGATGACGTTACAGAAAATAAAGTCACCATCCGGTGTCGGGAGTCGTAGTTTGCAAGTAACATAACTACTGCTGCCTTGTCCTTTACCTTCTTGTGCTTGGCCATACAATCTGCCGGAAATTAATGCATCTATCACTTGAGCCCTATTATGTGAAGGTTGAAACTAAGTATTGAAAAAATACTGAAGAAAAAAATACTGAAATCCAGAGGTGAATTTTTATTTCAGTAGTTGAAAAAAATGTTCAGATTTACGGACTATTTTTTTTGATTCCATACCGAACAGATCATGTGTTTCTTGCAGCACGAATTCATTGACTTCTTTGAGGTGGAAAATCAGACCACGGAAGTTGGTTCCCAAATAATCAAACGGTGCCAATTTGGTTTTTACCGGCACATCGGTTGCCAGTAAAGTACGCAGCTTACGTTCCAGATCATACAAACTTTTCTCATCAAAACTGACAATCGATCCCTTGGGAGTGGGGAAGCTGGTTGAGAATGAAGAGTTTTGCCCCATCGGGTTTTTCAGGGTAATTTTGATGCCTAGTCGCAAAAACTTCGCTATCGCAAGAAAATCATTATCGTCGTACATAGGTTCTCCGGGTGTTTTCTGTTTTTATACTGCCTGCCAATATAGGCTGACGTGTGATTGATCAATCTGCAAACTAAACATGAAAAAGACCATCGATCAAAGCATCAGTAGTTTACGTCTTTCATATTCGGTCTTGATGATAAAGCGCTGAATCGCCACTTCCATCACATGCGGTAAGTTTAAAAATTTGACGCCTATGCGATAACGGCCATTGCCATCGCGACTAACCAAGGTGACATGCCGAATTTGTCCGGGACAGATCAAGGTGTTTTTATCGGATAACTGGATTTCTAACTGCGCGATTTTATCGTCTGATCGCAACGGCGTTTCGCCATACACGGTGGCGGCAAAACCACCTACGCTCAAATCATGTAGTGCCAGATCATATAGTTGGCTATCTTCTTCCAGGAGTAATTTCACTCTTAGAGGATTGACCACCGGCAGAGCATTTCGATAACTTTCGCGCCTTTGCAGACGGACGATACGTTCTGGTAAAGGTACCCAAAACGCATCTTTATCACCCCATAAAAACCGATTCGGCTCAATCCCGGAAAATTGCACTCGTATCCCATCCGGCAGTGCTAAAAACGTGCAACTAGCTGCTTTTTCTAACAGTTTGTTCGCTCTTTCATCGCCACCCAGATCAAAAATCAATGCCTCTGCTCTGGCCTCTAACAGCAAGCTCAATATAAATTCATTACCGCCATTAAAATAAACGGTCACAGGTTCCCGGCGATGGATCAGATCATTCAGTATGTTCAGGATCTCCATTCGCCCAAGCAAAAAAAAGCGATCCTCAATTTCGTCATTACTCAAGGACGCTGACATGGGTTTGTCTCCATCAAACGTTGGTGAGTATGACCATACCCTTTGCTGTTAGGGAGGTCAATACTCTTCAATCCAGATGTTGGATGCAGCTATGTCGATTAGGTATTATGAGGGCGATTATTAAACAGTCAAAATGAAGCGTGCACCGCCTTGTACCACGTGAGCATAGCGGATAGTGCCGCCGTTACCCTGGATCAGTTGCTGCACCATTGCCAGGCCGATTCCGCTACCTTTTTCTTTGGTCGAGAAAAAAGGTGTAAAAATATGAGGAATAAATTCTTCCGCTACACCAGGCCCGTTGTCGGTGACTTCTACCCGCAAACGCCCGCCACGACTCAGTTTGGCGCGTATGACCACTTCGGGCGAGGCTTTTTTGGATGTCGCTTCTTCCGCATTTTTGATGAGGTTAATCAAGGCTTGTTCAAATTGGGCAGGGTCTATCATCAATTCTAACGATGCCGGTTCTGTTATAAATTCAGCACGTCCTCCGCGTTGCGCCCACGCTGGAGAGATTAAGGTGGATAAACGGGCAAAAAGTGTTGCCAGATGGATACGTTCTGGATGTGCAGCCGGGACATTCGACAAGCTCCGGTAGCTACCGACAAACTCCGCTAAACCATGCGCGCGGCGACTGATAGCGTCTAAAGCCATGGTCAAGTCCTTGATGCTGTCGGTGGGTAAGCTTGGCTTTAGGTCTTCTAACAAATCATGCGCGGTGCGGGATAAAGATGCCACGGGCGTCAGCGAATTCATAATTTCATGGGTCAGCACATGCACTAATTTTTGCCATGCCTGTCGCGCCTCGGATTGTAGCTCGCTTTCTACCGGCATTAAGGCAATCATCAAGCGCGTGTTGCCATGCGTGGTCAAACTGCTGGTTGCAAGTAATGCGCGCTCTAGTCCTTGCTCGGTTTCAAACAAAATCATGCTGCGCTTGCCCACCACTTGCGTTCTCAGCAGATCAAATAATTGCTCAGGCTGGACCGCACGACCTGGGGCGATCAGCCGACGTGCGTTGCCATTCATTGCTTGCACGGGATAAGGCGTGGAGGTGGTGTCAATCGAAAAAAGGGCAATCGGTGCGTGTTCCAGACTATTTTCTAGTGTGCTTAGATTTTCTTGCAGCGTTGATGAGGTATGCGGTAATGCGGGTGCCACATCGGCTAGGACATAGATTTGGCGTGGTAATAAACCTGCCAGACCAAAACCAAATAGCCAACTACCGATCAGCGCTAGTAATCCAGACAATGCCAATAATCGTGCTGTCTGTGTAAGCTGTGTTGCAGTCAAAATATAGGCCGTAGCGCCCGCGGTAAGCATCAAAATCAATACGCCAGAAATACAGAACAGTTTGCGATATCGATAGCGCGGGTCCGGCGTTGGTGATGCCGGTGATACTGGTGACGTTGGCGATGTTTGCAATGTTTCAGTGGGCATTTCAGATGTCATGCTTTTCTAATTTCCGGTACAAAGCAGCGCGACTTAAGCCCAGCAATTTAGCTGCCTGACTAATATTGCCACTAGCTTGCGTCATGGCGCTGGCAATTGTGTCGCGTTCTAGTTTGGTCAGCTTAAATGTATGAACGGTATTCTGAGCATTGTTATCTGGCGCAATCCCCGCTACTTCCGCCATCGCTACCAAAGTCGCGTTTGCAAAGCTTAAGCCAAAATCCTGAAGCTGATAATCTGCCTGTGTTCCTAAGATCACGGCTCTCTCACATGAGTGCCGTAATGAGCGAACATTGCCTGGCCAATCGTACTCGCACAGCGCGTTCAAAGCGGTATCGCTGAGCTGGCGTACCGGGCGCTGATATTGATTTTGATATAGCGCCAGATAATGGCTGAGCAAATCAGGGATATCTTCTCGCCGCTCGCGTAAAGGTGCTACGCGCAGGACGATGGTATTTAAGCGGAATAAAAGGTCCGAGCGAAAAATAGAGGGATCAAATAATTTGATCTCGCTTAAATTAGTCGCGCTGACGATACGCACATCAATTTTTTCTGCCTTGTCCATACCGACCGGTGTGACTTCACGCCGTTCTAGCGCGGTCAGTAATTTCGCCTGTGCACCCAAAGGTAGGTTGCCAATTTCATCTAAAAATAAGACCCCACCGCGCGCCGCCTGAAAGCGTCCTGCACGGTCGCTACGCGCATCGGTAAAAGCGCCTTTGCGATGACCAAACATATCGCTCTCAAATGTGGTCTCGGGTATCGCTCCCATATCGACCGCTAAAAAATGAGCTGCGTTACGTGGTGACGCTAAATGGATGGCGCGTGCTACCAGCTCTTTACCCACGCCGTTCTCTCCCAATACCATGACATTGGCCTCGGTCGGAGCGACGTTGGCGATCATGGATTTGAGTTCACGCATGCTGACAGAATTACCCATCAGGTTTGCAAATGCGATGGACGTATCATTATTACTGACCACATCAGATGTACCTGATTTGTCAGATACGTGAGTAGTAGATTTTCTGGCGAGAGCCGTTTCTACCGCTGCCAGTAGTCTGGCATTGTCCCAAGGCTTGGTGATGAAATCGCAAGCACCGCGTTTTAATGCCTCCACCGCCAAAGGTACGTCGGCATACGCCGTTACGGCGATGACCGCAGGAGCGGGATATTGTGCCCGCAATAAATCCAGCATCGCCAAACCCTCGCCGCCATCAGTGCGGCCAGCGGTGAAGTTGAAGTCGAGAAAAACGACATCCGGGTGTTCATGCAATAACAAATTTTTTACTTGTGCAGGCTCGGTCACGACCTTTACTTGCGCATATTTGCGACGCAGCAAAAGTTGCGCTGCACAAGCTACATCGGGGTCGTCATCAATGATCAGCAGATGAGGTGCGCTATTAGACATGATTGTGCATAGTTGAAAATAAAGCTGGCTGGGATTTCTGTAGGTACTGGTAGGATTTTAATTTACACGGGTCAATGCACAGTCTAGCTTTGATAAAGGACACTAGCAATGATTCGCCAATGCGAACAAGCGTAAATACAGGAGGTATCCGTGAAGTGTTCAATATCGGACAGTTTTTAAAATCTGTCTGAATCAGATTGTCCGATACCGATCAATGCCGATCAATAATCCCCAATTTTTAGTCCTTTTCACTCTAAATCAGCATGGCACAGAGATTGCGGTAGTAGACATGAGTTTGAGAATGAGTAAAACATTCTCAAACCAAACCTCTTACCATTTTGATTGAACCATGAAATTATCTACGCCTCATCTTGCTGTGACCGGTGCCGCGATGGATGTCATCGTGCCGCAGAATCACAATAAGAAAATTCTGATTAGCATCGTGTCAGTATGTTTAATCGGATTGGCGATTACTGGTTTATGGAATCTGATGCCGCGTGGTTTGCAGGTATCTGCTGCCGATGTGCGTATCGCCAACGTCGAGAGCGGGATTTTTTTGGATGACATTATCGTCCGCTCTAAAGCCGAGGCGCTGCATTCGGTGATACTGGATTCCATTGAATCTGGCAGGGTAGAAGAAGTGTTTGCGCATGATGGTGCATTGGTGAAAAAAGGCGATATTCTTTTTAGGATTTCTAACCCTCAACGCAATTTAGAACTATTGCAACGTCAGTCAGAACATACTCAGCAGATTTCTAATCTGGCCAACCTGAGAGTGAATTTTGAGGCCGCAAATTCTGATCATCAGCGCCGCTTATCTGACCTTGAATTTAATCTGATGCAAGCGAAAAAAAAGCATGCCCGGAATGTCAAATTGGCTCAGCAAGGTTTTATTTCGTCGGTCGCCCTGGATGAGTCTGCTGACACCTTAGAGCAGCAGCAACGCGCTTTTAATGAAGAGAAAAATCATAGCGCGAATGAGACCGAAGTTAAGCGTGATGCGGTAGCCCAGATGGAGCATGCGATCAAGACGATAGAAACGGGTTTGACACTGGTCAACGCCACGGTTGATGCGCTGGTGGTGCGTGCCCCAGTTGCTGGTCGTTTGACAGATTTTCGCCTGCAGATCGGCGAGACCGTGAAGACGGATCAGCATATAGGGCGTATCGATGATCCCGACCAATTTAAGCTCACAGCACAAGTCGATGAGTATTATCTGAACCGTATTGCGATAGGGCGACAAGGCGTGTTTAAGCAAGATGCCAAAGAGTATCGTGTCGAAGTTAGTCAGGTTTACCCACAAATCAAAGATGGCCGCTTTTCGATTGAATTAGTGTTTAAAAATGCACAACCTGCCAGCCTCAATCCCGGTCAAAGCCTGGATGCGCAAATTACCTTAGGTGAACCGAAAGACGCTTTGTTATTACCCAATGCGCCATTCGTCACCGATAGCGGCGGCGCCTGGGTCTTTGTGGTCGCAGCCAATGGTGTTGATGCAGAGAGGCGCGTGATTAAAACCGGACGTCGTAATAACCATCAGATAGAAGTCTTATCAGGCCTCAGTGCAAAGGAAAAAATAGTCGTGTCGAGTTACGCTACATTTGGTAATGCGACGCGCTTGCAATTGAAAAAATAGCTTCAAAAAAATAGCATCCTTGGCGTATCAACTTAGGAAGGCGACAGCATCAATGCGATAGTTTTTTCTTTGCTGTATCAGAATGATAATTTATATACTCATAGATAGTATATTTAATTGTCTAGATAAAGTATGGACAATAAGCCAATTTTTATAAAAATGATGGGGAGTATATGGTTTTCATCAAAATTTTAAGATGCTTAACCTCGTCACAAGCATCGCACAGAACAGAAGAAATTAATGAGGGATTGTTGAGTATCTTAGATGTAATGAGAAAGCAAGCAGAGACGGTTGATGTAACTGAGTCTTTAAACAGTAAATTGGTAGTAAATCGACAGTAAAAAAAGAAAGCGATAAGACAATGAACTTGAAAGATTTTCGGATGGGGTGGCGCCTGTTGCAACAGCAGCCTTTGTATTCCGCCATTATGATTGTCAGCCTGACGATAGGATTTACTTTTTGCTTTTTGGTACTGGCATTCACCCGCTACGAATTTGGATTTGATACCAATGTTCCAGAGGTACAGGATGTGTATGTCGTCAAGGCATGTGCTAATTGGGGATTTGGTTTTTGGAGCGAGAATGTCCCTTTGTCGATGAAAGACTCGCTGGAAAAAAGCGATGCTCCTTTATTGGTCACAGCAGTGTTGCCGTATTCCGCCGCAATGCGGGTGAACGACGGCGGCAACGATGTCGTGACCAAAGTAGAGCTGACTCTGGTGGATCCGGCTTTTTCTAAAGTATTTGGTATCAAGCCAATGGAAGGTGATTTGCAAGCGGCACTCAGCCGCCCAGATGCGCTGGCACTGTCAGTAGCGACAGCACAAAAACTCTTTGGCGATAGTCACGTTGTTGGCAAAAATCTACAGATCAGAGGCGCTTCTTACCGTATCGCGGCGGTATTGCCTGATCAGCCGGCCACCAGCTCGATTCAGTTTTCCGCGCTAGCTGGTCTTAACTTTGCCGCATGGCCAGAGGCAGAGCGCCAGCGCGCAAGAGATAACTGGAATTACTATTCCTATGACGATAAAAATTTTCTGAATAACAAAGTCTATTTCCGCTTATTGCCCAGTACGTTATTGCCAAGTACGCAGTCGAATGCTACATCAGGCATTAAAACGGATATCAAGTCTGACGGTTTATTGAGTGAGCTTGCCAGCACAATCAACACCGATATCAGTCGCTCGGCATTGGCCGGACATCTGAATGCAAAAGATACGCAAGAGCTTGGCAATAAGCCTTTATTGAACATCGCCTTTGGGCGATTGGCGGATTCGCATCTGGATAGCGAGGCCCGCAGTAATAGCGGCTCTAAGGGTGACCCTATCGCTACGTTGGGGATGAATGCCGTCGCGTTTTTAATCCTCCTGCTGACCGCAGGTAATTACGTCAATCTCGCCACCATCCGTACCATAGCGCGTCAGCGCGAGATGGCAATACGCAAAGTGCTGGGTGTGACAGCAGGGCGGTTGCTGATGCAGATGATGGCAGAATCGATCTTGGTATCTTTGATCGCCGCAATTACTGGTGCCTTCTTAGCGTGGTTATTACTGCCAGCCTGGTCGGAGTTAACGGAGTTAAATATGGTGAGCATTTTGACGCGCCAGGACTGGATGGCATTTGCCGCGATTGTCGTCGTGATGGGTATATTGGTTGGCATCTGCGCTGCTCTATATCCAGGTTGGATTGCACTCAAGATGCGCCCTGCCAATGCTCTGGGTGGGCGTGGGAATAGTGAGACAGCAGGCGGTTTGTGGCTGCGCCGCGTGTTAACCGTGATGCAATTCGCTATCGCCATGTTCGTGACCGGGATGGTGATGACGATAGGGACGCAAATCCACTACCTGAAGCGCATCGACTATGGCTACCAATTAGACTCACTGCTGATCATCAATTTGCCTGCAGAATTGAGCCAGACTGAGGTTCGTAGTTTTCAGAATGCTCTGGTACGTCGGCCAGAGATCAACGGTGTTGCAAATACAACGCCATGGCCAGCTAAGGTGGAATTTAAGACGACCAAGGCAGAGACTATTAGTCTGAGCACCTTGAGAGTAGGTCCAGAATATTTCCATACCATTGGTTTGGGGGCAGTAGTAGGGCGCGTGTTTGACCCCAACATCGATTCTGGTGACAGCAGTAATGGTTTGGTGATGAATGAGTTAGCCGCAACCCGGCTGGGCTATACCAATGGCAATGCGGCGCTGGGGCAGATTGTCAGTATGGAGGGCAAAGCGATGCAGATTGTCGGCATCAGCAACAATGTCAGCAGCGGCTTTATGCATGGATCACCACGTCCGATTGTGTATCAGATTGCGACCTCAGAAAACTCGTCGCGAGCGCCGCTCTTGCCGCAATTAACGATCAATGGACGCAACGATCTGACCGCAGCAAAAACAGCGATCACTGAAGTCTGGCGTCAGCATTTCCCAGATATGTATTTAAATCTTAGTCATCTACGACAAAATTTGGAAGCCAACGCAGGCGGTCCTCAAGCTATTTTTGATTCTTGCGTGATTGTCGCTGCCATCATGATTCCATTGGCTATTTTCAGTATCTACATACTCTCCGCCTATGCTGTTCAGCGACGCGCTAAAGAGATCGTTATGCGTAAATTATTTGGTGCTGACAAGCTCGATATCGCCAAGCTACTGCTCAAAGAATTTACGATTTTACTCAGCATTGCCGCCATCGTCGGCTTGCCCTTGTCGTATGTTGCGGGTAGAGGTTTTGTCGAGCAATTTGCAGACCAGGCACCGATGGGATTATGGCCAATTGTCCTGGCATTGCTGGGTGCTGTCGTAGTGACTTTGCTGGCGACTACCAGACACACCTTAATTGCCGCAAGAATGTCCCCGGCAGTCGCCTTGCGCGCTGCCTGAGTAAATTAGTTGTAGCAGAATTAAAAGTAAGCTGAATTAACAAGTAAATCTATTCCAGCCCTTAACAAAACATATAAGGAAGCATCATGCTAAAACTAGTCAACGTCAGCAAACTCTATGTCGCAGGCGAAGTACAGACCGCCGCACTGAACGGGGTAAATATCGAAATCGATGCTGGAGAATATGTCGCCATCACAGGCCCTTCTGGTTGCGGCAAATCGACTTTACTTAGTCTGTTGGGTTTGCTGGATATTCCCAATTCTGGTGAGTACTGGTTTGAGGGGCAAAACGTCGCAGGCTGGAGTGAGTCGCAATTAAATCAACTACGCCGCGGCAGAGTTGGTTTCATCTTCCAAAGTTTTAACCTGATAGAAGAACTCAGCGTATATGAAAACGTCGAACTGGCCTTGGAATATTCTGAAGTACCAGTCAAAGAGCGTCGCCTTAAAGTCACCGCCATGTTAGAGAAGTTGGGCATAGGGCATAGGGAAAAACACCGTCCGTCTCAGTTGTCAGGCGGTCAGCAACAACGCGTCGCGATTGCACGTGCCTTAGTCGCCGGTCCCGCCATTTTGTTAGCCGATGAACCGACAGGTAATCTCGATACTGCGCATGGCGATGAAGTCATGCGTATCTTGCGCACCATCAATGCCGAGGGCACGACCGTCGTGATGGTCACGCACTCGCCATCCCACGCAGCACAAGCATCACGCATCTTGCATCTGCTGGACGGGCATGTTGTGGTTGATGCTTTGCGTGCTGCTTGATTGTTTGCTTTCGGATGAACTTGCCTGCTGATTTTGCATGGTGAATTCACCATGTGGCAACCTGAAGTCCCTGTCAGTAATAGCTGACGCCCCATTACATAAGATAGACATTGATGAAATTCAGAGATTTCCGCATAGGTTGGCGCCTGCTGATACAAGAACCTGCGCATTCGCTGGTAGCGATCATAGGATTAGCCATAGGATTTATGGTGTTCTTTCTTGGCCTTAGCTATATTTATTATGCTTTGCATTTTGATCGTCATGTACCTGACAATTAGCATATTTTTATCGTCAAGAGTTTGCCAAATTGGGAGGATCAGCGCTGGCATGAAAATATTCCGACTTTAGTAAAAGATGGCCTGGAGCGCAGCGGCTTGCCGTTGCATGCAGCACGCTTGGTGGTGCTTGATACCGAAATGCGCGGTGACAGTGCAGTGCAAAACGTCAAACTCACGACGGCTGATACCAGTTTGATAGAGGTATTTGGTATCAAGCCGGTTGAAGGCGATCTGTTAGTTGCCCTAAGTCGTCCGAATGCTCTGGCACTGACCGTATCGACTGCACGACGACTTTTTGGCGATACCCATGCCTTGGGAAAATACGTGCATATCAAAAACGATACTTTCCTCGTATCAGCAATTATCAGCGATACACCGGACAACTCTACAGTTCCGTTTTCTGCTGTCACCGGTATCAATACCTTGGCGTGGAAAGCGGAGGAGCGTAAAGCCATATTAGACAGCTGGTCCGATTTGTCAGCTCGTCTTTACATCAAGTTAGGTGCAAATATCTCCGCAGATCAAATTGCGCGGCGCATTGCAGAGGATGCCGATAGGTCGCCTTTACGTGCGCAACTCAAAGTGGAGCAACTTGCACAATTAGGTCACGATCCGTTATATGAAGTGAAGTTAGGACCACTGACTGAGTCTTTCCTTGACCCTGTAGTCGGTGGTGGTAATGGATCAAGAAAAGGCAATCGAACGATCACTATTTCAGTTGCGTGTATCGCCTTATTCGTTTTGTTGTTAGCGATTGCAAATTACGTCAATCTGGCTACGATCAGGATCATAGCGCGACAGCGCGAGATCGCTATTCGTAAAGTGCTTGGTGCTCCGCATTGGCGTGTCGTCATGCAGATATTGACAGAGACGATACTGGTCTCTCTGATCGCGGCAGGTGTCGGGATGCTGTTGGCATGGCTAGTCTTGCCAGGATTCTCTGCTTTATCCGGTTTTGCATTGGAGTCACTGCTGACTGCTGCCAATTTGTTCTTAGGCATATTGGCTGTACTAGGTTTTAGCATCGTTATAGGATTGCTGGCAGGTTTTTATCCGGCGTTGATGACAGCCAAAATACGTCCCTCCGCAATCCTCGCTGGACGCGGCAGTTTGGTGAATACTCATGGGATGTGGTTGCGCCGCAGCCTGACAGTATTTCAATTTGCAGTCGGGATGTTTTTTATTAGCATGGCATTGACAATGTCAGGGCAGCTTCAACACATCAGCCGTTTAAATTTTGGATTTGATCCAGACAAATTTCTCTCGATTGAGATGCCTTACGGATTAGAGCAGGTAAATTCTAAAAGCTTCAGTGACGCAGTAAGGCGCCTGCCTGGCGTCGTCAAAACAACGGCTTCTACCGTGGCAATCGGCCAGGCTGATTTTTGGAATGTCGATATCACCATGCCCGATGCTCGTGTCATCAAACTCGATAAAACGCTGGTCAGCCCTGACTACTTTAATGTCTATGAGATCGCCCCATTAGCAGGTCGCTTATTTGATGCAAAGATAGATAACGTTGACAATCCCAGTGTCGTGGTGATTGACGCTTTGGCTGTTACGCGCTTGGGCTTTAGCTCGCCTACCGCTGCCGTTGGACAATTCATTAAAGTCAAAGATAAGCCCTTACAAATCATCGGAGTCAATCAACCTGTCAGGACGCAGAGCCTGCTGATGGATGCCGCACCACGCGTGTTTATGCTGTCGCTAGAAACGCCATCGCTGTCCATCAAATTTGAGGGCGATCAAGCTATTGTTAGCGCCGCTATCGCCCATCTTTGGGCGCAACATTTTCCTCAGAATATAGTGCAGATTAAGCCGGTAAGGAATTTGCTGGAAAGAGGGCCAAGACAAATTGAACCTATGTTAATCATTGTTTCGATTGTGATGTGTATTGTGATTTCTCTGGCGTTTGTTGGCATGTATATTTTGTCCGCCTATAGTCTGCAACGGCGGTCAAAAGAGATCGTTTTGCGCAAGCTATACGGAGCCATGGGACGAGATATCGCTCAGTTACTTAGCTATGAGTTTATTGCGCTGATCGGCGTCTCGGCGCTACTTGGTTTGCCTGTGGCCTACGTCATGGGGGAATCTCTTTTAGATGAGTTTGCTGAACGTGCGGCGATCGGACCATGGGCGGTATTGGCCGCGCTGGTCAGCGCTTCGATCGTAGCAATAATCTCGACCATACGGCATACCAGAGTGGCAATGCATATGTCTCCTACATCGGCTTTGCGAGGATAAAACTCTTTATCATGGTTTGAAAACGAGTGACAGGCTGGTACACTGGATGGATAGAAAGTTGTTCATTTTCGTTAAGAATTATTCCAGTGTCGTTACCCATGATAGGAGACCATTCATATGATCAAAGGCAGTTGCTTTCACCTTCGGCATGTACAAAAAGACGATATTCCTGAGCTGATCAGATTGCTCAACGCGCCAGAATCTAAAGGTGATTTTCTCTCTTTAGAGATGATGTTGCCAGGTGCATTGGAGAAAAAATTTGAAGCAGAATCCTTGAGTAAAGAACTCAATGAAACGTTTTTAATCGTTGATCACGACGGGACGATTTTAGGTCGCGTGTTTCATTTTAAAACTATCTCTTACTTTAACTCGCGTGAGATCGGCTACGGATTATTTGCTGGCGATAAGCGTGGCAAAGGCATCATGACAGAGGCCGTGCAACTGCTGACTGATTATCTGTTTAAAACCTTACTGATCAATCGCTTAGAGATCCATATGCATGTCGATAATATCGCCTCTGAAAAAGTGGCGATCAATTGTGGGTATTTAAAAGAAGGCATCGCCCGTGGCGCGTCGTTTAGTCGAGGTAAGCATATTGATCTCGCCATGTATGCACTGTTGCGGCATGAGTGGGAAGTACTTTGAGTAAGTCTGAGTTAGTTGATGTAGGTTTAATTACCGGATCAATCTAAAATTTCGATTTAGAGCGTCCAATCATTCTGCGGTTTCTGGCGTGATTTCCTTCCAAGAACCGCAGAATGATTGGGCATCTGTTTTTAGAGTTGATTCGTTAATCTGCTTTACGGATTCTGGCGATGAATTCTGCATGTGGATAATCGGCGACCGTAAATTCAAATCCTCTCGCGGTCAGCCAGATACAAGCTTCTTCTAACGTTGAAAAATAATGGACTAAGTCCTCAGGCAAGTTGCCAGTCTGGCGGCGATGGATTTCTTTACGCATATTGTCTGGCACGACTACAGCAAGACAGACGCAAGCATTCTGGAATGCCCATTCACGCATTTTAGGAAATGCTTGTAGCGAATCTACGTTCGACATTTCCCAATGCGCAGCATCGGTCAGACCTGCCCATGGCTGGTTGACCGGTGACTTTTTTTTCGTATCGAGAAAGCAAGCCTAGGTACCTTCTTCATTAAAGCTATCCGCGGTAGTGCGTACGAGGACATTGCGTACTACGGTAATTTCCCATTGACCATGTATTTTCATCAGATTGATTTTAGATGATGGAATTTGTATTTTACTAGCGTCTTACTAACGTAGGATCGATGTCTGATCAATGCGTTATTTGTGCATGCTAACAATTAAACGCCTTGCTAACTCCTATGTTTATATTGCCGCAAATTTCTGCTGCAAATAGTGCACGATATCCTTGGATTCATATAACCACTTCACGCTGCCGTCGTCGTTGCTGATCTTCAGGCAGGGGACTTTAGGGCTGCCGCCTTGGGCTAATAAAGTTTGGCGATGTTCTGTCACATGTTGCGTATTACGTAGTTCTATAGTCAGCGACAGGCGCGCCATTTCTTTCCGTACCTTGATGCAAAAAGGGCACGTTGCAAACTGATATAAGGCCAGCTTTTGGCATGCTGCATCGACCTTAGTCTGATCAGCGACGGGGCGCACGACACCTTTTGGCCGTGTCAGGCTTTCTTTCAACAGCATGAAAGGGCCGAGGACGATGCGCAGCAGTCTAAAAAAGTATTTCATGAGTTCTACCAGGTTTAAAAATGATGATGCTGTTATCGAGATTGCCGATGTTATGGACGATGTTGTGGACGACGGTATTGACGATGTTATTGATATTGAATCAGCGCAGAAGGGCGCATTGTAAGCGACAAGCGCATGATTTCGGCAGATTGTATTGATGCATGATTCACGCATCCCCCTAAGAAAATGTCTTACCGTCTTTGACCCAAATTGCCAGAGCCCCAGCAAGCTCGTCCATCACATTATCCCAACGTCCTGCTGAGTCCTGTCTGAACAGACGCATTTGATGCGGGTACCATGGGCTGTCCTGACGATGCGCCAGCCAGCGCCAGTCTGGTTTAAAGTCCGGCACTAATAACCAGCACGGCACACCCAAAGCACCTGCCAGATGTGCGACAGCGGTGTCTACACTGATGACCAGATCCAGTTGTTGGAGGATGGCAGCGGTCTCTGCAAAATCGGCCAAGCATTCACCCAGCATCAATACTGAAAATGACTCTGGGATGGAGTCTCCTTTCAACTCTTTTTGCAGGCTGACAAATTGAATACCTGGCACCGCTAATACAGGTGTCAAATAGGTCACCGATGGTAGTGAGCGGTGCGCATCATTTTCAAAACGGGAATTACCTTTCCAGACCAGACCTACGCGTTTCTGATTGGCAGACGACAGCTGTGAATATTGGGCTGGCCATTTTTCTGACCACTGTTGCAGCACATCTGCATCGGCATGCAGATAAGGAATAGTCGCAGGGATAGTCTCTAAGCGGGTCTCAAAATGAAAAGGCAAGCTCATAGGCAAGGTCCAAAAATCCCATTCCCGGTTCGATAAATTATCGTCCAGAGACAAAATTTCGTCCACGCCCGCTAGACTGGCAAACAATTTTTTTAAGCCCGGGTGACAAATCAAGGTGATCTTGGCTGCACCTTTTTCTTTGAGAAAAACAGCATAGCGACAGAATTGGATCATGTCGCCATGACCTGCCTCAAAACCGATCACGATCGATTTGCCGTACAGGTCGCTACCTTGCCAGCGTTGACAAGTGAACACGTCCGATATACGTGTAATCCAATCACGCGCTTCCATACAAGGCCAGCCTTCGGCATAGCGCCCTTGCCGCAGCAAAATATAGGCTAAATTAAAACGTGCTTTCGCATAATCTTGGTCCAGATTGAGCGCAGTACGGTAGCAATCCTCAGCTTCTTCCTCTCGTTTCGTACAGGCTAGCAAGACACCCAAATTGGACCACAATGCGGGTGAGTCGGAGGTAAATAATAAACATTGCCGGTATACGTCCTCCGCCTCATCAAAGCGATCACGTGCCATCAGCATCGCGCCTAAGTTCAGATAAGTTTGTACCACGTCGGGTCGTATCGTAATCGCTTGCTGGTACCAAAATTCGGCACTGTTCCATGCGCCAACTTGCTCTTGCAGATAAGCCAGATTAATCATCACCTCGGCAAAGTCTGGAGCGATTTCCAGCGCTTGCATAAAACAG
>JANXTO010000357.1 GCA_025352365.1 Undibacterium sp.
AGGCGAGATACGCATGCGTGGTCTGGGTTCTGGCTACACCCAAATTTTGCTGAATGGTGAACCTAGCCCGCCGGGATTTTCTTTAGATTCAATCTCACCTGACCTGATCGAACGGATAGAAATTATCCGTGCCGCCACTGCCGAATACAGTACGCAAGCCATTGCAGGCGCGATCAATATCGTGTTGAAGCGCACAGTACAAACAGCTCAGAGCGAGTTAAAAATTGGTGGCCAAGAAGATGGCGGCAAGTACGGTGTCAACGCCAACTGGCAAGTGTCGGACAAAGCAGGAAAGATGTCCTACTCGATTTCAGGATCGTTCAATCACGGCCAATATGACAGGCCATCCTGGATGGATGAACTTGGTACAGACGCGAGCGGAAATATCAATTTAAGGCGTCGCACGTATAGCGACAATTCGGGTACCTACAACGGTATAGGCTTGTCACCACGGATTAATTTTAATCTGGAGAATGGCGATACCGTGACGACACAAAGTTTCGTCAACGCTAACCGTTTTTCTGGAAATAGCACCGACAGTTCGATAACGAGTTTGGGCGCATTGCCGAATTACGTCAGTGATCGAACTCAGATCCAATCTGAGTTCGCGATGCTTAGAACCAATCTGAACTGGATACACAAAATGGCGGATAGTGCCAAGCTGGATTTTAAGCTTGGCTTTAACTATAACAAGCGTAGTTCGGATGTGAACACGCAAGGCTATGACATCAATCAGTCAGAAATACTAGATAGAAAAAATCAAACTAGCGCAAGCGACAAAGGTTTGACTTGGGGCGGTAAATATACCGCACCTTTTATGACTGATCATGCCTTAGCTATTGGCTGGGATGGCGCCTATAGCAAACGCAACGAGGCTCGGACGATATATGACATCACTACCAATGGAGTGACGCCACTTAACTTGAATGAAGTATTTGATGCCAGCGTTAACCGCATCGCTGTGTTCGCGCAAGATGAATGGAATGTCACCAAACGCTGGTCAGTCTATGCCGGTCTGCGCTGGGAAGGGATTGATACCAAGAGCACGGGCAATACCTATGCAGAAGTCAATAATCGTTCCAGCGTTTTTAGCCCGATTCTGCAAACATTATGGAAACTGCCTGACAGCAAAAATGACCAGGTACGCCTTGGTCTGACACGCACTTATAAAGCGCCGGATACCAGCAGTCTGATTCCGCGCCGCTATATTTCAGAAAACAATAGTCCAACCAGTCCTGACAGTATCGGCAACCCTAATCTAAAACCAGAATTGGCATGGGGACTGGATGCCGCGTTTGAACATTATCTGACCGAGGGTGGCTTGATGAGTATCAGCGTATTTATGCGCAGAATTGATGACATCACCCGCACCCAATTATCTAACGTCAACGGTATCTGGACCAATATGCCCATCAATGATGGACAAGCAACGACACGTGGTATTGAAATGGAAGCCAAGTTCCCATTGCGTTCAGTGATGAAGGACGCGCCTGCAATCGACTTCCGTTCCAACCTGTCGTTTAACTGGTCTAATCTAGAAACAGTACCTGGTCCAAATAATCGTCTCGATTCGCAAACACCGATCAGCGCCAACCTCGGTTTAGATTACAAGTTGGATAAAATACCGCTGACCATCGGCGGTAATCTGAGTTTTCAAGACGGCGGCCCAGTACGTTTGTCTGCCAACAAAACCAGCTACTCAGTACCAAAGCGCGGTCTAGATTTATACGGATTATGGAAATTTAATCCAAAAACCAACCTGCGCGTCTCATTGGCAAATGCGTTACATCAAGATAATATAAATGCTTCAAGTTATGCAGATACCTTTGGTTCATTGACACAAACTACGACGACACCGACAACGGTGGCAGTGCGTGCTTTGTTAGAAATGAAGATGTGAAATTGATCAAGACTGCCAGTGGTAATCACTTAGCGTTGGCAAGATATTTCGATAGGATGTCTTGCCATTTAGTCAGCGTAGAGTGCGTTTCAAGAACCGAATGATATTAATACTCCCTATATGTATATTCTAGATGTCCATATATTCATTGGACGATAAGTATATTTTAAAATAAAATAGGGGGAGTATATTTATTGGCGTAACTATTTCTAGTTGAATACACCTGATTTTTGTCGCTGTTGCGGTGTGTTAAACGTACTCTATATGTTAAAAAACGGCACTGCTTTTTCAGCACATTTATTGTGCTGATTTAATTGCCAAGTCTGTTTAAGACCCAGTTACATCCAGTCGTTTCTCGCCAAACACAAACGAGCCAGATTGGATTTTCCCGTTCTTTACTTCATAAATAGCGACCAGCCTGATGGTGCCTGTGCCCTCTGGAAAAGTACGCGTCACTTCTTCATGATCGATCACTATATTCTCCATCACCGTACGGTTTAGCAGTTTGGCGTGCAGATTAGGTTCTTGAAACCGGATGGTGGCTCGCGCTTTGATTTCTGCTTTGCCACTGGCGACCAAGTTTGCAGGATGTTCAAACTGTTTGCCGTCGTCTGCATAGGTTGCGACCCAGGCATCGAGGTCACGGGCGTTATAGGCATCTAATTGTTGCTGTACTACTGCTTCGGGCGAGAGAGTATTTGTCATTGCTTCTTCCTTATTAGATTGATGCTGTATTCGTTTAGTAAGGCTAGGGGCTGCAAAGCAGCTGGGCATTTTTGCGTAAGTCCTATTAGTGCTTTATGTCACCGCTACGATCATAGATAATGCAATGCTATGACGCAATTCGCCTTTTGAGAAATATCCCTATGAATATGAGCGACCCTATCCCTTTATTGGGTTTTAGTACCACCGCATTGGAGTTGATTTCCTTTGTGTTGTCGGTGCTGACTGTCGCATTGAATATCAAGCAAATTCATTGGGCATGGTTGTTTTCTATTCTGGCTTCTGGATTATATGGCCTGGTCTTTTTTGACGCTAAATTGTATGGCGATATGGGTTTGCAGCTGGTATTTATTCTAGTGTCTTTGTGGGGGTGGTGGCTATGGTTACGCGGTAGTTCGGCAGGCGATACGTTGACGACTTTGGTCGTATCTGGGCTATCGTCAATGCAGCGTATGTGGTCGGTATTGGCGTGGCTGATCGGCTTCGTTGTATTAGCCTGGTTTTTAAAATCATTTACTGATACCGATGTGCCGTATGCAGATGGCTTTTTGACGGCGGGTAGTCTATTGGGACAATTGTTGTTATCGCGCAAAAAACGCGAAAACTGGCACGTCTGGATCATCGTCGATATTTTGTATGTCGGCCTTTATGTGCATAAGGGGTTGATGTTGACTGCGATTTTGTATTCTATTTTTGTAGTGATGGCGGTCGCTGGCTTACGCGCTTGGAGTAAAAAATAATGACTAGTCAGACGGACAAAAATTCAATCAACCGAGTTGCGATATTGGGCGCCGAGTCTTCGGGTAAATCAGCGCTTGCTGAGGCATTGGCGGCGTATTACAAAACGGTATGGGTGCCAGAATATTTACGCGAGTTTGTCGAGACGCAGCAACGCGTGCCGAGAGAAGCAGAACAAATTCTGATCGCTCGTACCCAAGTCGAGCGCGAGAATAAACTCGCTCAACAAGCCCATCAGTGGTTATTTTGCGATACCTCGCCGCTGATGACCGCCTTATATAGTCGCCATTATTTTGGTGAGGCTGACGCTGATCTGGCCACTTTAGAAGCGCAGCATCAATATGATTTTACGATAGTGACTGCACCGGATTTTCCGTGGACTGCCGATGGTTTGCAGCGCGAATCAGCGGCAGTAAGGCAGCGAGTGCATGAAGAGCTGCTGGACTTATTGGATGAGCGGGAGATGCCGTTCTTGCTGGTAGGCGGGAGTTTGAAAGACAGGGTAGAACAAGTCAGTTTTGCGTTGTCATTCTTGATGAGTTGATGGTTGAAAAGTATATCCGTCATCAATTCAAATCTAAATGAAAAATGTCGGTTGAAAAAAAGAGCGGCTCATTTTTAAATGAGCCGCTCTTTTTATTTTAAACAACTTGTATGCTGTATTTAAAAATTAAATTTTAAAAATCAAACTGTGCAGATACTTTATACGTTCTTGATGCGCCAGGCAATAAGTAGCCGCCCAAGGATTGCGTCACATCGCGCCAGTAAAATTTATCGGCGACGTT
>JANXTO010000010.1 GCA_025352365.1 Undibacterium sp.
GCACTGAAAAAACGCCATGACACAACGCCGCTGGAATCGATGAAATGTTCAACGAAATTATTCGGCTCCGTCACAGCCTGGCTGACGAAGGTCGGTTGTGGCAAATCGTTGAGGCCTTCAAAACTGCGACCTTGCAGTAACTCTGTCAGGCTGCGTTCCAGCGCGACTTCTAAACTTGGATGTGCGCCGAAGGAAGCGAATACACCACCGGTACGCGGGTTCATCAAAGTCACGCAAATGACTGGATATTGTCCACCGAGCGAAGCGTCTTTTACCAGTACCGGAAAGCCTTGCTCTTCCAAACCTTGAATGCCAGCCAAGATGCTTGGGTACTTCGCCAACACGTCTTGCGGCACATCGGGTAAGGCGATTTCACCTTCGAGAATTTCACGTTTGACGGCGCGTTCAAAAATCTCCGACAAGCATTGTACTTGCGCTTCGACCAGCGTGTTACCAGCGCTCATGCCATTGCTGGCGAATAGATTTTCGATTAAGTTGGACGGGAAATACACTACCTCGCCGTCGGATTGCCGCACATAGGGTAGCGAGCAAATGCCGCGCTCTGTATTGCCAGAGTTGGTATCGATCAGATGCGAGCTACGTAGCTCTTTATCGGGGTTGTAAATCGCTAAGCTGTACGCATCCAAAATTTCTTTAGGCAACGCATCTTTTTTGCCGGGTTTAAACCAGCGCTCGTTCGGGTAATGGACGAACTCGGCATTGGCGATATCTTCGCCCCAAAACGAACCGGCGTAAAAATGATTATTACTCAGGCGCTCAATATACTCGCCCAAGGCCGACGCCAAAGCGCTCTCTTTAGTCGCGCCTTTTCCGTTGGTAAAACACATCGGTGAATGCGCATCGCGGATATGCAGCGACCATACCTTCGGAATGATATTGCGCCACGAGGCAATTTCAATTTTGATGCCGAGACCCGCCAGCAAGCTGGACATATTGGCGATAGTTTTCTCTAACGGTAAGTCTTTTCCGAGGATGTAGGTGGCAGCATCCGCATCTGGATTTAAAGTCAGCAAGGCTTGCGCGTCGGCATCCAAACTCTCTACTTCTTCGATCACAAATGTTGGTCCCTCTTGTACAACTTTTTTCACCGTGCAGCGGTCAATCGACCGCAAAATTCCTTGGCGGTCTTTATCAGAAATATCGGCGGGCAATTCCACTTGGATCTTAAAAATCTGCGCGTAACGGTTTTCCGGATCAACGATATTGTTTTGCGAAAGGCGGATATTCTCTGTAGGAATATTGCGCGTGTTGCAGTACAACTTCACAAAGTACGCCGCGCACAACGCCGATGAAGCCAGAAAATAATCGAAAGGCCCCGGGGCTGAGCCATCGCCTTTATAACGGATAGGCTGATCAGCGATCACCGTGAAATCATCGAACTTGGCTTCAAGACGAAGCTTATCGAGAAAGTTAACTTTAATTTCCATGAGAGTGTTCCAAAAAGGCGGCTAAAAGCGCATTAAAAGTGAATTAGGCGCCATTATCCGTTCTTTTAGCCTGATAGGGTAAGCAGTAGAATCAGTCGACTCTGTCTGTCAGCAGAAATTAGTACAGACACCAAGCTAGCGATACTAAACGGTCATTATCTTTTTTTAAACAATTTGACCTGCATCATTCTGCAAGAAGCTGACGTACGAAGATAGGTTGATGTTGTGGTTTGAAGCAAAGTACTGACCGACGCCTGATAGACTGACTCTGCAATAACCAGCACGCATTTATTTCTGCCCGTTTGCTGTCTTCTTACCGCGTTTACTCTTATACTCGCGCCTTTTGGCAAATAGGCTGTAGCGCTTGCGGGCTCTTTGTCTGACATATCTAAAGGAATCCACATGACACACGCCCACCCACAATCCTGGTCTGAACTGTCACCGCTTACTATTTCTGAAGACGCGGTGCGTCAATTACATCCGGCGGAATCCTATAAGCTGTATCTGAATACCTACCCCGCGACCGAGGCGATCAGCATCAAGGCCAGCCATGCATTTGTGCTGTATGTCTTGCAAGGCGAATGCACACTGACGATCGCGGGCGCCCCGCTGGTATTGACTGCTGCTCAGTGGATTCAGCTCGAGGCTGGGAGGATTGACTGCGTGGCGGGTACCGATGGGGTGAGCTTGATGAAGGTGTTTAAACGCGGCTGATGACTTACGTGAAGTCGCCATGCGCACCGCTTCATTGGATATCCTAGGTTGTTAAGCTATTTGATTTTTACCGCTAGCACATCGGAGCATTCCCCAATGATAATGCGGATGGTGGCGTGCTTTTGGGCTGAGAGGCGCATTATCATTGGGGAATTAATGTTACTGACATCTTCGCATAAACAGGTCTAGGCTGGACAACCTACTTCAATACCAACCTGATTGATTGTGCATCAGCGATAGGCTTACCGCCTTTTTTCGGCTGGGATACAGTCACATGAGCGAGCGATGTGCGTACTTCCGTGATCTAGTTGTTCGTCATCGCCCCCTACTGGACTTGGGTCTTGAGTACTCTTTCTCTGTCAGAAATGGACATGCCGGCGACGATACTGACTTCATTTTCTCTATCGAGGGCGATGCGAAGCTTATCAGAGGGTTTGCAACTTTCAGGGGCAAGCACCGCGTGGCTGACATCAGTTTGCTCAAGTGTCCAGATATAGGCGACCTCAGCTCGCTCGTTATCCATCGAGCTTTAGATATGATCTGGCAGCCAACGATCGCCTTCATTACGGTGGGGTCTAGTAATTTCCAGCCGCTGCTTCTTTCTAACTGAAAGTCCCTGATCTTGCCAGTGTTGTTGATAATCAATTTGATTATGGTTTTGCCTTGGATAGCGACACGGCGCGCAGCATCGGGATAACCTGGAATAGCGCAGGCGGCAATATCCATTTTAACGTCGTTCTTTTTTTGTTAGTTCTGATGGGCTTACTGTTACTGCTGCGGTTGCTACTGCAGAGGCAGCAACCGGAGCTTGGTCTGTAACAACCAGCTGTTCCGCCGCCGCTGGCAGATATGGGATTAAATTCAACATTAATACCAATACAGCACTCAACAAACTACGCATACGATCCCCGATAGAAAATCAAGATGCAGAACCGTAGTCGATTTAACATCTTTTAGAGATGCAAAATGAGAGAGGTGCGCGAGGCTGGGTGACGTTTTGACATACACGTATTGTTTGGCTCACAAACAAATTGCATTTCATCACGGTGTCATTGATAAGACAGCATCATTTTTTGTAACCAATTTGGTGCAACCACTGAAACACAATCGATCAGATCGCACAAAAGCCTAGCATTGCCTTATGATCTTGGCGGAGACAAAATTACACCTTTATTGTGTGAATGATGCATAAAATTTAATGCTCTTAAGCCACACACTATCTATTACCTTAGTAACAAACCTTATGAAGCCTGTTCGCCTACCTGCTGCTGCAACGATTGCCCTGCCCCGTTGGAGCATCATCGCTTTATGTTTGCTGTATATCTTGCCCGGTTTAATTGGCCGCGACCCCTGGAAAGGGGATGATGCGGCTAGCTTTGGCATTATGTGGACAATGGCGCATGGTGGGCTGGACGATTGGTTGTGGCCGCATATCGTCGGGTTACCTATGCCTGAGGAAGGCCCTCTGGCATTTTGGCTGGGAGCAATCTGCATTAAGTTATTTGGCTGGCTAATGGGCGATGCGATGGCGGCAAGACTGTCGACGGGTATATTTTTTATGCTGGGATCAGTGTCTGTCTGGTACACCACGTATTTATTGGGCAGAAGAACAGAAGCTCAACCATTAAAGCTTGCCTTTGGCGGTCAGCCCGAGCCAAAAGATTTTGGGCGGACGCTAGCCGATGGTGCACTGCTGATTTATCTTGGTTGCCTTGGTTTGTTATTACGAAGTCACCAGACTAGCGCAGAGGCATTACAAATTGCGTTGGTCGCTTATGCGCTCTACGCGTGCGCAAGATTACTTGATTTGGCCAATAAAAAGAACGCTTTAAAATTGGGAATTACTTTAGGGCTGCTGGTACTGACTAGGGGCTGGGTATTGCCACTGGGTCTAGGGATTAGCTTAATTGGTCTTTGTTTTTATCGCCAGCAAAAGCAATATCAGCTCATGCTGAAATATTCGTTTCCGGTGGCCGTGTTCGTCGCTTCATCCTGGTTGCTTGCCGTTAGCATTGCGCATCCCTATGACAGCACACCTTTACCTGCATGGATGTTGTGGAATTCCCGTCAAATTGATTTGCCTAGTGTAGACAATATTTCATATTTTTTTAAATATGGCATTTGGTTTGCGTGGCCTGCCTGGCCATTTGCGGCATGGGCAATTTATGCTTGGCGCAAACAGGAAAAGGCTTTGCATATTTCTATACCGGTATCGTTTTTTGGCTGTTTTGTGGTTCTGGCGTTCATCAATCCCTATGCAGAAGAAGGAATTTTATTGCCGATACTGCCGCCGCTGGCGATATTGGCCGCATTCGGCTTGCCAACAATGAAGCGCAGCGCAATCAATGCCGTGGATTGGTTTGCGGTCATGGTACTAACCGGTATTGCAGCATTGTTCTGGCTGTATTGGATTGCCGCACAAACTGGATGGCCAGTAGGCGTAGCCAAACAGGTTGCACGCTTTTCGCCTAGCCATCAAGCGCACTTTAATGGCTTTAGCTTTGTCATTGCTTTGTGCACCACGATTGCGTGGTTTGCGATTGTGTATTGGCGTATTTCTCGCCAGCCAGCCGTGTTGTGGCGGGCAGTTGTGTTATCAAGTGGCGGGGTTATTTTATGCTGGTTATTGTTACTGACCTTGGGATTGCCCATCATTAATGACAGAATTAGTTATGCCGACTTGACACAGGATTTAGTACGGAATATGCCACATAATTATCGCTGTATTGATAGTAATGTCGATCCGTCGCAACGTGCCTCATTTGCGTATTTTGGTGGTTTGCATTTTGCAAGCTTTACCGATCAACCTTGTGACATGCTGTTGCTGCAGTCAAGTCGCCGCACACTCAATGCCAGCCCGGTGGTGGATGGAAACGCCTTCCCGGGGACTTGGGAAGTGATCTGGACAGGACATCGGGCATCTGACAGGGACGAATTATTCTCGCTGTATATTCAGAAAAAGCCGTATTGGAACAATTTCAGCTTGCCCTAAAACTGGTCAAGATACAATATACTCCCCATTATTTTTATAGAAAATGACTGATTACCCAATCTTTATCGGGATAATTAAAATATACTTATATGGAGTATATTTAGAGCATCCATGTAAACTGCTAAAATTATTTGGATTAAACCATCTCTTTAATAGCAGCGAACTCATTCCAGGCCAGCGCAGCTAACACTACGGCGCCGCCATAGATCGTTGCATTCGCAGGCACTTCACCGGCACCGAGCCAAGCCCAGATCGGCCCCAGCAACACCTCTACCAGAGCCAACAAAGATACCTCGGGCGCAGACAGACTTCTGGTTGCGCGAACCATCAGCATGCATGGAAAACCCAATTGAAATACGCCTAACACGGCGAGTAGCAATAAGTCATGTGTAGATGCCTGAAAAGGCAAGGCAAATGGCAACATCGCCAGCGCAGAAATCACGCCACCTATCATGACTGCGGGTGCTAAATCCAGTGCGTGTCCACCCTTTTTCAGCACAATCACGTTGACAGAGGCTGCTACCGGTATCCCCATCGCAATCAACATGCCAGTCAACCCTATTCCATCGACTTGCGACATGCCACCAGCAAACATCCAGACCATACCTGCCAACGCCACAGCAATGGCTAGCCAAGTGCGTGTCAATATCTTTTGGCGGAGAAAAATCCAGGCGAAGAAGGCGGTTAATAAAGGCGAAACACTCATGACGATCAAGGTATTAGCCACGGTGGTCATGGTGAGGGCAATCATAAAACAACAAAACATGATGGCCCACATTACGCCAGAGACAAACCCAAAGCGACCAACGGACAATAGTTTTTTCAACGCACCGGTATTGTGCTGCACGCCCATCGCCAGCACGACATAGATGGCGGCAAACAGGCTGCGCCAGAAAGTGACTTCAAAGCCACGTGCAGCATCAAGCTGTCGCGTCAGCACACCCGCGGTGCTCCATAAAACAGCGACGCAGATCATTAACAGCAAAGCGGTACGATGACTAGGAAGCTTGTACATAGAATATTTTATTCATCTCAAATCCGAATGACAAATCTCGGTTAAATAAAAAAACCCGTTTAACTCGGACCACTGTGTGGAAGAGCAAAACGGGTTTCAATTCTATCTGGTGCTCATATTGGTCACCAGATCAGACCTTCATTACGCGTCGCGAGAAGCTTTTTTACGCTCATGCTCTTTCAAATAACGCTTACGCAGACGAATGCTCTTAGGCGTGACTTCAACCAGCTCGTCATCTTCAATAAATTCAACTGCATATTCCAGACTCATCTGAATTGGCGGTACCAAACGTACCGCTTCATCCGTACCTGAGGAGCGCACGTTAGTTAATTGCTTGCCTTTGATCGGATTCACAACCAGATCATTGTCACGGGAGTGAATACCGATAATCATGCCTTCGTACACCGGATCGTTGTGAACAACGAACATACGGCCGCGATCTTGTAATTTCCAGATTGCATAAGCGACGGCAGCACCATCGTCTTGAGAAATCAACACACCATTGCGACGACCTGCTAACTCACCTTTAGAATTATCAACTGGCGCGTATTCATCAAACACATGGCTCATCAAGCCTGTACCACGTGTCAATGTCATGAATTCACCCTGGAAGCCGATCAAACCGCGTGCAGGAATACGATATTCGAGACGCACACGACCTTTGCCGTCCGGCTCCATGTTTTGCAAATCACCGCGACGACGACCGAGCTCTTCCATCACGCCGCCCTGGTTGTTTTCTTCAACATCCACGGTCAAGTTTTCATACGGCTCATGGCGCACGCCATCCACCATTTTGAATACTACACGTGGACGGGAAACGGACAGTTCGAAGCCTTCGCGACGCATATTTTCAATCAAAATCGTCAAATGCAATTCGCCGCGACCGGATACTTCATAAGTAGAGTCATCGTTCTCAGCTTGTACTACACGCAAAGCCATGTTGGCTTTCAATTCGCGATCCAAACGATCACGGATTTGACGCGTTGTAACGAATTTACCTTCGCGACCAGCCAATGGTGAATTGTTAACCATAAAGTTCATTGTCAAGGTTGGCTCATCAACCTTCAACATTGGCAAACCCAGCGGTGTATCTGGTGCGCAGATAGTAGAACCGATACTGATTTCTTCGATACCGTTAATCAACACGATGTCGCCAGCCAGTGCTTCGTCAACCAAAATACGATCCAGACCTTTAAACGTCAGAACCTGATTGATGCGCGCTTTGGTTGGCTTGTCGTCTGGACCATTCATCCAAATAACGTCTTGTAGAGGCTTAACACGACCGCTCAAGATACGACCAACACCGATCTTACCAACGTAAGAGGAGTATTCCAAAGACGTGATCTGCAATTGCAAAGGACCATCTGGATCATCTTGACGCGCAGGAACGTGTTTTAGGATCGCCTCGAACAAGGGATCCATGTTGCCTTCGCGGATATTATCTTCCAAACCTGCATAGCCTTTGAAGCCAGATGCATAAATGATAGGGAAATCTAACTGCTCATCAGTTGCGCCGAGCTTGTCAAACAATTCAAATGTCGCATTGACCGCTTTTTGCGGATCTGCGTTTTCGCGATCGATCTTATTCACAACGACGATCGGCTTTAAACCCAACGCTAACGCTTTACGAGTCACAAAACGTGTTTGTGGCATCGGGCCTTCTTGCGCATCGACCAGCAACAAAACGCTGTCTACCATGGACAATACACGCTCAACTTCACCACCGAAATCGGCATGGCCTGGCGTATCAACGATATTAATATGCGTACCTTTGTACTCAACAGCGCAGTTCTTGGACAGAATCGTGATACCACGTTCTTTTTCAATATCGTTGGAATCCATCACGCGGGCATCAACCTGTTGGTTGTCGCGGAAAGTACCGGACTGACGCAATAATTGGTCAACCAGTGTGGTTTTGCCGTGATCGACGTGAGCGATAATGGCGATGTTGCGGATAGCACGTTTTGTATTTGACATGGTAGCGAGAAGATTTAGGGAAATTCAGATAACCCAAGATTATAACATGTTGTACTGCACAACATTTGGATAATAAGCAAAACTCCTATTATTTCAAGGAGTTACTACGTGTTAGTGACAAGAACTGATTACAACTAGAATCTTCTTAGATAAATTAAAACCAGCGATAGATCACTACAAATTACATCATCGTCGTTGCAATTAATCGTTCTGGCGCCAGAATGCTGTATTCCTGCAATTGGGCAGAACCTAGCAATTGTTGATCTGAGGCACGATATACGCGAACACGACCAATTTGCGTAGGTAAGACGGTAGATTCTTTACCTAAAGCTAAACGTTGCCCCTGTAAAAATCGCTTTGCCAGTTCTTCCGTCAAATCAAGTCGAGGAAAGCTAGATAGCAAGGCATCTACGGGCGCCAATAAAGCTAGTCGGTCAGTTTCTTCGATCTCGCCCAAAGCCTCAAGGGTTATCGATTTTTCCAAGATTAAATGCCCGACCTGAGTGCGTCGCAAAGCTTTTAGATGTGCTCCGCAAGATAATACTTTGCCGATGTCTTCACCCAATACCCGGATATAAGTTCCCTTGCTGCAACATACATTGAGCGTCAAATACGGGGCGTCATAACTTACAAAATCAAGACTATGGATTGTTACTGGCCTTGCCTCTCGCTCCAGGGTTATGCCGGCACGCGCGTACTCATACAGAGGTTTTCCATCACGCTTGAGGGCAGAATACATAGGAGGAGTTTGCAGAATATCACCACGAAATTGCGCTAGAGCGGCATGGATTTGCTCTTCAGTCACATCGACTGACAAGCTTTCTACGATCTCGCCTTCCGTATCTCCAGTAGTTGTACTAACTCCCAGATGTACGATCGTTTGATATGTCTTATCTGCTTCCAATAAATCTTGAGAAAATTTGGTCGCCTCACCAAAACATAGCGGCAACAAACCCGTCGCAAACGGATCCAATGTACCGGTATGCCCCGCCTTTTGCGCATTAAATAGACGCTTTACTTTAATCAGTGCGTCGTTGCTAGATAGTCCGACAGGTTTATCCAGCAATAAAACGCCGTGTACTGGCTCGCGGACTCTCTTTTTTACCGGACTATTCATAAGACGTGAGGGAGGTTTTTATTGCACCATTGAATTATCAGTGCATGAGTGACAAAACAGGCAAAAGCAGTAAATATTAACATCGACAGTTAGGCGATCAGATATAGGAAAAAGTTCAATCCGAACTCGATACATTGAGTATGTATAAAGCAGAACTTTTATCTATAAATGACTAAGCCTAATGCCCATTGCAATTATGCTTCGCCGTCGTCTTTAGAGCGCGTAGCATTGGCCTCATCGATTAACTTGGACATTGCGATACCGCGTATCGTGGAAGTGTCATGCAGAAAATGTAATTGTGGCAGAGTATGAATATGCAGGCGAAGACCTAATTGATTACGCAAAAATCCAGCCGCTTTAGACAAGGCCTCAATGGTACTTTTTACCGCTACCGGATCATCCGCTAAAGTAGTAAAAAACACTTTTGCATGTGCGTAATCAGGTGTCAGATGCACCTCTGTCAAAGTGATCATGCCGACACGTGGGTCTTTTAATTCTGACCAAATGATTTCTGCCAGATCGCGCTGTATCTGATCTGCGACACGCAGACCACGTCCGGGAATATTTTTGCTATGTTTTGCCATAAAACCTAATTAGTAAGGGTGGGCAAGCTATTCACGTTTTGCCATATCGGCTGTTCGCAAACATCAGTGCCCACCCTCTTATTTTTAAAACTATTAAAAACGCTTACAACACATTTGTAATTACAAAGTACGGGCAATTTCCTGAATTTCAAAGATTTCCAACTGATCGCCAACTTCGATCTCGTTGTAATTCTTCAGAGACAGTCCACACTCCATACCTGCACGAACTTCTTTTGCATCATCTTTGTAGCGCTTCAGAGAATCAAGTTCGCCAGTCCAGGTAACAACATTGTTACGCAGCAAACGTACAGAAGAAGTGCGTTTGATCACACCATCTATGACCAGACAACCAGCAATCGCGCCGACTTTGCTTACCAGGAAGACTTGTTTGACCTCGACCATACCAATAATGGTCTCACGCTTCTCTGGAGCCAACATGCCGGACAACGCTGCTTTAACTTCATCAACAGCATCATAAATGATGTTGTAGTAGCGAATATCAACACCGTTAGATTCGGCCAACTTGCGAGCAGAAGCATCAGCACGCGTATTAAAGCCAATAATAACGGCCTTGGAAGCTACCGCCAAATTGACGTCAGACTCTGAAATTCCACCGACTGCTGCATGTACAACTTGTACGCGAACTTCGTTGGTAGACAGTTTCTGCAATGATTGAACCAAAGCCTCTTGCGAGCCTTGCACATCGGTTTTGACGATAATAGGCAGATTTTTGACTTCTCCCTCGCCCATGTTTTCGAACATATTTTCGAGCTTGGCCGCTTGCTGTTTGGCCAGCTTAACGTCACGGAACTTGCCTTGACGGAACAGAGCAATTTCACGTGCTTTGCGCTCATCAGTCATGACCATGACTTCTTCACCAGCGACAGGCACTTCGGTCAAACCTTGAATTTCTACTGGAATCGAAGGGCCGGCCTCAGAAATGTTTTTACCATTTTCATCCAACATGGCACGTACGCGACCATAAGAAGAACCCGCCAGCACAACGTCACCACGCTTCAAAGTACCGGACTGAACCAAGATCGTTGCAACAGTACCGCGACCTTTATCCAGACGAGCCTCAACCACCAAGCCTTTGGCTGGTGCATCTTTTGGTGCCTTTAATTCCAGAACTTCTGCTTGCAACAAAACTTGTTCTAATAACGCATCAATACCCAAACCTGTTTTTGCAGATACCTGAACAAATGGTGAATCACCGCCGTATTCTTCTGGCACAACACTTTCAGCAATCAATTCTTGTGAAACACGGTCAGGATTTGCTCCAGGCTTATCAATCTTATTGATAGCAACAACCAACGGTACGCCAGCAGCTTTTGCATGGGCAATCGCTTCTTTAGTCTGTGGCATAACACCATCATCAGCTGCAACAACAAGAATAACGATATCTGTCGCTTTAGCACCGCGCGCGCGCATTGCTGTAAAAGCTTCATGACCCGGAGTATCAAGGAAAGTAATCATGCCACGCGGTGTTTCAACGTGGTAAGCGCCAATATGTTGGGTAATACCGCCAGCCTCACCCGACGCCACTTTGGCACGACGAATGTAATCCAGCAAAGAAGTTTTACCGTGATCGACGTGGCCCATTACCGTCACAACCGGCGCACGCGAGGTTAACTCATATTCTTCGTGATCAGCTGTATCCGTCAACATTGCTTCCGGATCATCCAGTTTTGCGGCAAAAGCTTTGTGCCCCATTTCTTCAACCAGAATCATGGCTGTTTCTTGATCCAGCACCTGATTGATCGTGCACATCTGACCCAATTTCATCAAATGCTTAATCACTTCAGAGGCTTTTACTGCCATCTTGTGTGCTAACTCTGCGACAGTGATGGTTTCTGGAACGTACACGTCTTTAACAATTGCCTCTACTGGCGCCTGGAAATTAGTATCGCGACCATCTTGCTGATGTGAACGACGTCCTTTTGGACCGCCCTTCCAACCATCACGCCCACCAGACGTATCACCACGAGTTTTAATACCAGCACCACGCTTTTTAGCGTCGTCTTGCCATGTGGAAGAAACATTAGCAGACTTAATGGATTTTTTATCCACCGCGACCACCGGTTTCTTCTCATCTTTTTTCTCAGTAGCTGGTTTCTTCTCTGCGATCTTCTTATCGGAAGGTTTGTGCAGTGTACCTTCGGCAACTTTAGGAGCAACCACAGGCTCAGGCGCTTTGACAGGACGACGAGCAGCGCTCATCATTTCTTTAATTTGCGCAACCTCATCCGCTACTTTTTTACGAGCGACTTCTGTAACGGCAGCACGTTCTGCCGCTTCTTTTGCCTCTGTAACGATTTTCTTCTTCGCTTCATCAGCTGAATGGCGTTTTTTATCCTCATCCGAGGAAGATACAACTGGAGCCGCTACAGCTACAGGAGCGGCTTGCACAAAAACATTAGCAGCAGACGGCGCACGCACTGCTTGTGCTTTCGCACTAGTGTTGAGAGCCGCAGCAGCGACTGCCGCTTGTTCTGCTCTCAACTTATCTGCTTCTACCTTAGCCTCATTAGCGGCAGCTAGTTCAGCTTCGCGCAGAGCAAGAGCCAATACTTCTTTTTCAGCTTCCAGTTTGGCAAGATGCTCTTGCTTTTGAATTAATTCTGCCTCTTGGCGCATAATCAATTCGGCTTCTTTGCGCGCTTCTTCCTCATGTCGCGCAACATCTACCGGATCAACCACCATTGCTGCAGGGCTAGTCTGATCTTCTGCGGCAGCTTCATCACGCTTCACGAAAGTACGCTTTTTACGAACTTCAACTTGAATCGTACGCGACTTACCAGTTGCATCTGCTTGCTTGATTTCAGTCGTTTCTTTGCGGGTCAGTGTGATTTTTTTCTTATCTGCATCCGCAGCCACACCATGAGAGCGACGCAGATGTTCTAGCAATCGATCTTTATCTTCTTTTGACAGCGCGTCGGACGTCGAGCTTTTACTGACGCCTGCGGCACGCAATTGCGTTAGCAGCAAATCCGCTGACATCTTCAGCTCGGTGGCAAATTGGGCTACATTGTTACTCGCCATTCAGTCCTCTTTTTCTATGTGCGCCTGATAAAACGCTTAAATGATTATTAACTCGGAATTATTGTGCTTCTACGAGTTTCCATGCCGAAGCTAACAAAGCCTTGGCATGATCATCATATTTAGCGTCGATGAGCTTCATCTCATCATCAGTCACGTCTTCAAATGCATCTTTAATTAATTGGCGCGCACGTTCGGCTGACAGCGCCAAAATCGCTCCAAATTCGTCATACGCCAGGCCACCAAAAGCCTGCAATGTCTTAATACCTGCCAAACCCAGCTTACCGGCAGTGATACGGCTCATACCTTCCAGGTTAATCAACGCATCCTCGACACCATCAACGCCTTCTTCGGAAGCGATTGCCTCTGTGAGTAGTGCGTCTCTAGCGCGGTTACGCAACTCATTTACCGTATCTTCATCGAAGGCTTCGATTTCCAGCATTTCGCTGATAGGCACGTAAGCTATTTCTTCCAAACTGGCGAAACCCTCGTCAACCAAGATATCTGCAACCTCTTGATCAACGTCAAGCTTTTCCATAAAGAGAGCACGAACACCAGCAGTTTCTTGCTCTGCCTTGCTAGCAGATTCTTCCGCCGTCATAATATTAATTTGCCAGCCAGTTAGTTCAGCTGCTAAACGAACGTTTTGACCACTACGACCAATGGCAATCGCCAAATTTTCATCATCAACAACAACGTCCATGCCATGCTTTTCTTCATCTACCACGATAGAAGACACATTGGCAGGAGCAAGAGCACCGATAACAAATTGAGCCGGATCTTCTGACCAAAGTACGATATCAACACGTTCGCCGCCCAGCTCACCAGTTACCGCCTGAACGCGCGAACCACGCATACCAACACAAGTACCGATAGGATCAATACGTTTGTCGCTTGTATAAACTGCTATTTTGGCGCGTATGCCGGGATCACGTGCGGCAGATTTAATAACCAAGGAACCTTGCTCGATTTCTGGTACTTCCAGCTCGAACAGCTTCATAATGAATTCTGGTGCAGTCCGAGACAAAATAACTTGTGGGCCGCGCGCATTGCGATCAATACGTAAAATATAAGCACGAACACGATCACCAACACGTAAATTCTCTTTTGGAATCATTTGATCTCGTGGCAAGCGTGCTTCAATCTTGCCAGACTCCACAACAGCCTCACCACGCTCCATACGCTTGATCGTACCTGTCACCAGGGAATCGCCGCGCTCAAGAAAATCGGCCAAAATTTGTTCACGTTCTGCATCACGGATACGCTGCAAAACAACTTGCTTAGTATCTTGCGCGAAACGACGTCCCAACTCTACTGACTCAATCGGCTCTTCGATGTATTCATCGACTTCGATATCTTGGTATTGCTCAACAGCCTCGAAATGCAAAATCTCCTGATCAGGCAATTGCAAGCCTGCATCATCAGGCACTACGCGCCAGCGGCGATAGGATTTGTATTCGCCTGTATCACGATCAATTTCTACGCGAATATCGACTTCACCTTCATAGCGCTTCTTTGTGGCCTGAGCCAAAGCATGCTCCAACGCAGCAAAAACGATATCTTCATCAACGTTTTTCTCACGCGCCAGCACATCAACCAATAATAAAACTTCGCGACTCATGCTTTGCGGCTCCTAAAATCTACTTGCGGCACCAAACGTGCCTTATCCAAATCGGCAAGCGTAAACTCCAGCATTGCCGCACCGTCTTTACCTTCAAATTCCAACTTCAGCTTGTCACCTTCAGGCTCATGCAAAACGCCTTCAAATGTTTTGCGATTCTGCGCACCAGGCATTGGCAAACGCAACTTAATAGTCGCTTTTTCGCCAACAAACCTGACGAAGTCAGTCAATTTCGTCAACGGTCTATCAAGACCAGGAGAAGAAACTTCCAACCTCTCGTAATTCATATTCTCAACAGTTAATACATGAGACAGTTGGTGGCTGACCTTCTCACAGTCTTCAACCGTGATATTGCCCTTCTCTGCGTCCGCCGGCAAAAAGTCGATATAAACTCGAAACAAGCCACGATCTGCCCGTTCAAAATCAACCAGATCGTATCCGGTGCCATTGACGGTCTTTTCTATCAATTCCAACAACTGCAAGAGTATTCTCCGAAAAATGCTTAATTTGCCTAGCAACAAACTGCTTCGCCAAAAAAAAATGGGCTACTGCCCATCGTTTTTACAACGCCCCATTATTAAAACCAATGGAGGCAAAATCTGCTAACTGCAAGATTATAAACGATTATTTACTCTATCGCAATGGACGAACAGAGCAAAAATAGGTGTGTTACATAGCAAAAAGCAACATCAAACACCTTTAGAGCGTCTGCGAGCAGCAATCCCCTGACCTATAGCCTGACCACTTCCTCGCGCTGTACCACCACGTCGCTGCTGACCGGCATCTGGAAAGCCTAGCGCTGTTTGCATTGGATCTGGCTGACGACTACGCTTTTTACCTTCTGCGTCATTCCGCCCGGAACCTCCACTATTTCGAGTGCTACCGAACTCAGAGCGCGACGCGTTAAATCTACCTTGTGGCTTATCGAACGGATTGACGGGACGACCCGGTGCCTTGTTACCATTTGGACGTGCCGCGAATTCTTTACCAGCGGGCTTATCACCACCTGCTTTTTCCAAGCCACTGATTTTCAGTAAGCTACGGACTGCATCTTCTTCCAGCTCATCCCAACGACCACGCTTTAAACCAGCAGGCAAAGTCATCACACCGTAACGAGTACGGATCAGACGCGACACCGTTAAACCGACAGCCTCAAACATACGACGCACTTCGCGATTACGCCCCTCACCGATGACAACGCGATACCACTTATTTACACCTTCGCCACCACCATCCATAATTTTTGAGAATTGTGCCAAGCCATCTTCAAGCTCTACACCCGCAAGCAGCTTTTGGCGCATTCCTTCTTCCAAGTCACCTAAAGTGCGCACAGCATATTCGCGCTCGATACCATAGCGTGGATGCATAAGCCGATTCGCCAAATCACCAGAGGTCGTGAACAACAATAGGCCTTCCGTATTGTAATCAAGACGCCCTACCGCCAGCCACTTACCGACCTTCATTTGCGGCAAACTGGCGAATACGGATTGACGCCCTTCCGGATCACTCGTGCTTACAATTTCACCCGCCGGCTTGTGGTAAACCAAGACACGAGGTGGCTTCTTACTAATCTTGCGCTGAATTGGTTTGCCGTTAATCCGAACTTGATCAGTTGGAAGAATACGCTGACCGATATGTGCAGGCTCACCATTCACAGATACACGTCCAGCAACAATCAAGTCCTCCATATCACGACGCGAACCAAGGCCGGCTTCGGCCAGAACTTTATGCAATTTTGGAGCATCATCATCCGCAGTAAGATCACGTCTAACTACTTTACTTGCTCGCCCCCTAGCTTTGTCTTGCCCAGCATCGGCAGCAACGTCGAATGCTTCTGATGTAACAAATGAAAAAACATCATCTGCGCTGTTGGCGGCGGGACGGCTTACAGGACGAACACCACGCGCCTGACTTGGGTGACGACCTTTATTTACCCCGTTACCGGAGCTATTTCCTGCACCACCGTTAGCACCGGCAGAGCGATTGCCAAATTGCTCTTCACGCGATGGGCGAGATGCACGATTGCCACTTTGCTCATCCCTTGGCGTGCGTGGTACACGATTTTCGCTCTGCCCCTCGCGCGGCGGTCTGGCTGGACGCGGCTCACGCGAACCAGCATCAGTACGCTGTACGCGATCACCCTGTGGGCGAACTGCTCTTGGTTTTCGCTTTTCAGTACCGATTTCAGCACCGGACATTTCAACTACGGCGGTCACAACGCCCTCAACCGCACCACCATCGGCAGCATCAGCTTTCGGCCGGGACCGGCGCATATTGCGCGGCCCACGCACACCGCGCTTTACCGGCTTTTGCGCATTATCATCACCACCTTCAGCAGATGCATTCGGTTTAATATCGTCTGGATTATTTGTATTCATTATTCTATTTCATTTAGGCTTGCGGGCGGGATCGATGACGCAGCATCTGGTTTAATTTCTGATGCCAGCTCATGATTCGATGTTTGAACCGCCACATCTGAGCCTTGAGCAAAGTCGCTGTCAATATTACTTATTCCATTTTCTGACTTGGATATCAGCGCAGTATCAGCTACGGCGACTTCAGCCAGATTTTTTACTTCCTCTACAGCACTAGCATCGCCAGCACTGCTAACTTCATTTTCAATCTCGTGAGCCTTTGCCCCCATAGAAACAACCTCAGTTATTTCAATACTAGCCAAAGCAGATAACTCTTGATCTGCAAACATACCGGTTCCGAGGGCATCCAATTCCGGCGTACTCACATCAGATACATCATCTTTTTTTACTTGCTGCAAAGGAGGCAGTTGATCCAAGGAAGATAAACCCAAATCATCCAAAAATTGCTTGGTAGTCGCAAACAAACCCGGGCGCCCAGGAACATCGCGGTGGCCAATAGCTTCAATCCAACCACGATCCTCTAAAGTTTTAATCATCTGAGAAGCAACCGTGACACCGCGTATTTCCTCAATATCTCCGCGAGTAACTGGCTGCCTGTAAGCAATAATGGCTAGCGTTTCCAAGGTTGCACGTGAATATTTTGGCGGCTTTTCAGGATTCAACCTGTCAATATAGGCACGCATTTCTGGGCGACTCTGGAAGCGCCATCCGGTTGACAATCCGACTAACTCAATACCTTTATCAGACCAATCAACACGCAAATCTTCCAGCATGGATTTAATGGTGTCGGCACCAACAATTTCGTTTGATTCATCACTATCCTGAAACAGCTTTCTCATCGTATTGACGGTAAGCGGCTCATGCGCACATAGCAATGCGGTTTCGAGGACTCGCTTGGCCTCAGCAGTATTCATGCAAACTCTTTAGCACATTGATTGGTTGATCTAATTAAGTATAGAACGGCACTGAAAGAACTTCTTCAGCCAAAACCGATTCTGTAATTTTGCTGCACTTTAGGGCAGCGCATGCCATCTAGGCGGATACTTACTGTCTGACATCAACCAAAGTCACCACATTTGGTTATGCATTCTTTATGTTAATTAACTCATCAACTAAATCGACAATCGCTGAACAATTGCCGCTTGTTTGAGCGTAGCGCAGTTGATTAGAATTTCATCAATTGCGCTGATACCAGATTGTAGTCCAGAAATTCCGCACAAATCAAAAAATAATTACTGAACCAATAAAAAAGCCACGTTAATACGTGGCTTTTTTATTTAATTCTGGTTGCAGGGACAGGATTTGAACCTACGACCTTCGGGTTATGAGCCCAAAACCAGAGGGGCTTAAAACCAAAATATTCAATAAAATCAATGGCATGCCATACCCTGACTTACTGGATTATACCGGAATTTACCCACTCAAGTGCAGCAAATTTGCAGCAGAAATTCCGCCGCCCGCCAGATCAAAGTAAATCCTGGTAACTGGTGCCTATACGTTTAGCAGTCATGTGACTGCTAACAACGGAACCATTCCCATGGAAGCACTTCTTTCTCCTAAAACCTTAGCAGTAGCACTAGGAATTGCCGAACAAACTATTTATAACCGTCACGCCACAGGTGGAGACTTACCTCCCGTCGTCAAACTCGGTCGCTTACTCCGCTTTCGGCCAGCCGATGTACAACACTGGTTGAACCAGAAGCAGCAAGCAACGGCACCTTTTGCAGCCGCTTCACCATCGCAAGCATCAAGTCCACGTCGTCGAGGCCGTCCAACCAAGGCCGAACAAATTATAGCTCGCCGCAAACTATGAGTTTCTAACTTACTTGTCACTTTCCGCTCGTGTATCGCTAATTCAACGCCCCAAGGAGGGGTCGACCGAAGTCGGCCCCGTGAATCAATATTCATGCTAAACATCTAGCCTTCATCTACTTGTAGTACACGGAGTACTCGCCAAAGCACCCCATGTCATATCACCTCCTGGTCGGTCGCCAAACCTTCCAGGCACATCATTTCACTTGTAAGGCTATATTATCCGGTGGTGTTTCCCAGTAGCAGACTCGCTAACTCGCCTCCACATGCCCATGCAGAGGAAAGCTCAACTACATTGACTGGTATCACCGCTTAACCATAGGGCATCCTTATTTTTTATATGCAGGTTTCCACCCTGAACAAAATAAGTATCCACGACAGGTCACCCACTTAGACAAAACGACGATGAACAGCGCATAACGTGTGCGGCACGAAATCAAATAAACGTAGTTTTCAGCTACCGACGCTTTTGGGCGCCCGCGGATGGGAGAATGTCCCGAAGACCTCATCCTTGTTTATTTGTACGTCTACCTGGACTTTTACATCACACACTTTATGCACCTCTTGAAAGCCGGTGCCCTACCTGAGTTCCCTCAGCGTAGTTTCCGACTATTACACGCATAAGCTCTCTGCTACCCCACCTTCCGGTGGTGGACTGTCTTCCCTGGACGACTCTCCAGGCGCCTTACGGCATTTTTTCAGACAGCGGCGACTTTCGTCCGCCGACATCACTCGTGTCAAGCACTCCCGTCCAGCTTGCGCTGGATCGTTCAGGAGGTCGAGGCTGGTTACTCGATTTTTCGTTTGCCAACCTACCGCATTTCGCCTCACGGCTTATAGCGGCGGTGTTTCTGGTGGTCGCACGAATTTCACAACAAACTTCACAATAGAGAGTGGGTCGAGAGAATTGCAGCTCTCCCGCCCATCATCGCTCGGCGAGCACCTTTACGTGCACCGAGCGGTACCGGCAACTGAACTCTGGAATAGAGGTCAGTGCCTGACAAGTGAGACTGATGTGGGGTCGTTGGCGCGACCATCCCACAGCAGTAAGAAGTGAGAGTGTTGGCGCACCCGACGACCTGCATCGTCTGGAACTATTTTCTTTGAGTCCTTACCTGTGTAGGTATCGGACTTCACTAAAAAGTGTAAAACCCAAAAAATCAAAATCAAAATCAAAAAAATAAAAATTCTTTGAATTTTTTGGGACATTCATTAGAGGTGTCCGGAATGTATTCCGGACACCTAGGCGCTGCGCGGCTTTCCGGCGCGCTGGCTCGCCTGCAAAAGCCGCATCGTCAGGCGGTAAAAGCACGCCCGATAGCGATATGAAAAACGATTTCTGACAAAGATAAACCCGATGCTTATACGGGTTTTACTCTTTTGAAGAATGCTCCTATGTCCAAACTAGCTACCCAAACAACCTCCCTGCTGGCACAAATCCGGCTGCCGCGCAACCAGACGCAAGCGATGCGTCTGCTACTCGATTACGTAAAAAGCAAACACTATTTCTATCAAAGCGGCTGGATAAGTATCGAAAAATTACCGGCATTCGTCGCCGAAATGCACGCAAAAATCGGCATCGGCATGACGCGCCATCAACGCGATTACGCGCGCAAGCAAGGCAAATCCTGCGGCCATTTAATCCTCATCAAACCGCAGGACCTGCGGCAACTGGAAGGCTGGGGTAAAGTCAATTTTTATCTTCTCTGGTCGCAGGGCAAAGGGGAAATGGAGGTCTTTCCGCGCTACAAAGATGCAAGAAAACCGTATCAGCGCCTGCAGTTTGAAACGGCAAAACCAGGCGAAGACGGCCGCTGGGAGACCGCTGCCATCTACAAACTGACGCAGCTCGAACATCGTCCGCATGTCGCCAGAAACCGGCGCGGCGAAGTGTTATTCGATGACGACGGTCAGGAAATCATCAGCGGCGGCAGCCGCCACCTAACCTGGGTCATCAGTAAAGCATCGTTTGATGATGCGAAAGCGATGGCGACCGAATTGGTCGGACGCTTCCTGAGCAGCTATAAAAAATTGACGCCGCAAGTTGCGGAAACCCTGCTCACATGGCTGGCGTATCAGCAAAAACGGCCAGGATTTTATGGGATTAACCAGCAAAGGTATCAGCTGAAATATTTGATTTGGGCGGCGTTGAGGGCGGCTTCGACCAGAAAGGATGTCGACACTAAGGAGGTGAAAACGCTGTTCGACAACATTTATACTGCACTTGCAATCTCGCCGCCGGACAATCCGGGACGCTCATTAGCGTGGTCGGAGGAAACGCTGGAGCAGTGGTTGCGACACCTTGAATTGTGATTGCCGAGGCGATCTGGCATTCGGAAAATACAACGACTAGTATTACCTAATACAGTCTCGCAAATTACAGCACAAAGCGCTTCGCTGGTCAATTCTCCGAAGATGGTCAAGCTAAGTGGAGCAAAGGGCTATTGCTGCTTGACACTGTTTTTCGTTTCAAGAGCCAGTCCGCAGCAGTTGTTGTCCTCACTGAAATTGATTTTGTAGAAGTGTCCAAAACAGAGCACGCCAAACTCTTTGTTGGTATGATAATGAGGTTTTTTATCCGTTTACCTTGTTTTAACCCAACGTACATCAAATATTCTAGCCCCACGAAATGCAAGCATGTTAATGCGCGACAAAGTATGTCGCACAATTAATGTAAAGTCTATCAATCAAAATAAAGTCCCTAAACTTATCGTTTCTGCGTAAAAGAGTTAAAAACTCGCTTTAATTGGAAATTACTTGAGATCGGTCGTTTTGTATCAAGGATAAGCTCAAGCAAGATACAGAAAGAATTTAGCAACATTAGACTCAGTTACAACTGAACTAAATACGTTAGCACTTTGCAGGAGCAAACATTGTTACTGGAATCACAAAGAGAGGCAGTAAAGAGCACTGCGAATCAATTGACACTCTTTCGGATGAAGCAACACGAAATCGTCAACAGAAGCGCTTGGCTCTCGCAGGTATGAGTGGCCAACACAAAGGACTGAACAATCAATGCGAGGTATCGCATCAGCCAACGAGGCAGCAAGAAAAGCAGATGCGGCGGTTCAAGTCTGCGCGCCAAACGCAACGATTTTTGTCGGCACACTATCCCATCAATAATCTCTTTCGCATTCGGCGTTTTCATGCAACAGCTTCAGGATATCGCGAGGCGCGCCAACACGCATTTTTAACATGGAACGAGGCAAGTTGCGCCCATGGTTTCAACAACGTATAAAAGTCAGGTCGATTTGGAGAAAACTCGCCCAAGGAAAATAATATTTCATTTTTCGCTCAGCA
>JANXTO010000205.1 GCA_025352365.1 Undibacterium sp.
ATTGATGGCAAAGGTGCCTTGATCAGAGATGGCCAGACCTTTATCGTGCGAGCGTTCCCCGGCAAAAAAGCCTATGCATTTACCGCATCTGCGCTCAAATCGGTATTTACACCCTACGCTTACTTGCATTTATCTTATCCAAAACAAGTACGCTGTACGACGATACGACAAAATTCTCGCGCTAACGTAAAGATTATTGCAGCCGTCAGCATAGGAGATCCGGAACAAACTGCCGCTGCAACATTAGGTGATTTAAGTATGGGAGGTAGCTCTGGTGTGCTCAAAAAATTAATCGGTAAAAAGAATGATCTTGGTACCATTAAATTTAAAGTCAACGCTGCTGGAAGTGATGAGTATCTGGTACTCAACGTTATATTAAGATCAATTTCTCAAACAGAGACTGGGGATGAATATCGCTATGGTTTTGAATTTGTCGATGTCCCAACGCAATCTAAATTAATTTTGTCCGCTTTTGTACATCAAACTCTGGCTGAAATAGAATAAAAGTCTGACAGCAGTTCAGCTCACACCCTTCTTTCTGTTGTATTTTTTCCTCAAATCTGCATTGCTATACTCAGAATTTTATTAGCAACCATTAGAGTTTATTTCCACGTGGAAATTTATGCTAATGTATCAGAAAGTATCAAACTAACTAATTTTTGTTATAAGCTATTTAAACCTTAGTAATCAGGGTTAAACAATACGACAGTAGAATGCAAAAAAACACATCTGCATTACTGTTCTTTTATGCAGCGAAATCACGTTATATTTTATACTCCCGACAGTATTATTAATTCCCAACGCGTTTACTGATCGATAGGCCAACTGTTTTTATATTAAAGGGGAATATAGTGAAATTACTGCAAACTAAACAAAAGAAGAATGAAAAGAGCTGCCTTTTATTCTCTTTTCACTCCGAATTGATTTTGTATAAATTCAGACATCTTAAGCCTCTCAAAATTACCTACACCGGAGATATATCATGCCGTATCGCTTGATAAAACTAGCCGCAACTAGCGCCCTCCTGGCTTTACTGACATCTTGCGGAGGTGGTGGCGGTAGTGATAGCAATAATAGTAATAGTGGAACTGCTACTGGAGGCGGAACATCGCCACCGCCAGTGGTGATCGTGCCGCCGACTCAGGCGCAAGCAGCGCGGATGTTAGGCCAAGCAAGCTTCGGTGCAACTACAACGGATATCAACAGCGTCGTCGCTAGCGGCTACAGCAGTTGGATTGATACGCAGTTTGCTATTCCACAAACCTTGCACCGTAACTATATGGATAGCATCAGCGCGACGCTGCCAACAGGTACCACGGTTAGTCAAAATCAATTCTTTGAGTCATTCTGGCAGCAAGCTATTACAGGTAAAGATCAATTACGCCAGCGCGTTACCTTTGCACTATCGCAAATTTTTGTCGTCTCGTTTCAGGACAGCACGGTTGCCAACTTCCCGCGCGGTGTGGCTTCCTATTACGACACCTTAGGAGCGAATGCTTTTGACAATTTTCGCAGCTTGCTAGAAAACGTCAGCTTGCATCCAATGATGGGTATTTACCTGACATCATTACGCAACCAAAAAGAATCAGGTACACAAACCCCAGATGAGAATTACGCCCGTGAAGTGATGCAGTTACTGACTATCGGTTTATATGAATTAAATCCGGATGGTTCATTAAAACTAAATAATGGCAAACCGATAGAGACCTATACCAATACCGATATTACTGGCATGGCTAAAGTATTTACCGGTTGGAGCTGGGCGGGACCAGACAAGTCGGACAGCCGTTTTTTTGGCGGCACACCGGACGCCAACCGGGATTGGCAACCTATGCAAAGCTATCCCAAATATCATTCCACCTCCGAAAAAGCTTTTTTAGGTGTCACCGTTGCAGCCCAGTCCACACCAAACCCAGAGGCAAGTTTAAAAACTGCGTTAGACCGACTGTTTAACCATAACAATGCCGCTCCGTTTTTCAGTAAGCAGCTGATACAACGTCTGGTTACCAGCAACCCTAGTCCGCAATATGTTGGTAGAGTCGCCGCTGTATTTGCGGACAACGGCCAAGGTGTGCGCGGTGATATGAAAGCGATTATTAAAGCTGTTTTGTTAGATACAGAAGCACGTACTGATGTCAGTAGCAGCACAACTACCGCCGGAAAATTGCGTGAACCGGTCATCCGTCTGGCAAATTGGATGCGCGCATTTAATGCAAGCTCTGCATCTAAACGCTTCTTGTTAGGTAGTTTGGATGATCCGCTAAGCGCATTAGGCCAGACACCGATGCGTTCGTCATCGGTATTCAATTTTTATCGTCCTGGTTATGTGCCGCCCAATACTAGTCTAGCTAGCGCAACACCTGAGCTGGTCGCACCTGAATTTCAAATCACCGGCGAAACCTCAGTCGTCGGATATTTAAACTTTATGCGCGATGTCATCCCCAACGGGACCGGTTCTTCACGTGATGTCAAAGCCGATTACACCAGCTTGATTGCACTCGCAGACACACCCGATAAATTATTAGATCAGGTAAGTCTATTGCTGACA
>JANXTO010000124.1 GCA_025352365.1 Undibacterium sp.
GCAAAGAATTATTATGATTTAAAAACAAGCACTAATTTGTCGATACGCCACCGCGCTTCGCTTCGAAAGCGCACTATCAGGAGACCCAGCAGATGTCAATTTCTTCACCCCAGATCGACCAAGTTTTGGCGCAAGCCGTCAATGATCCCGATGTTATGGAAACCTCTGAGTGGCTGGATGCGCTGGAGTCTGTGATCGATAAAGAAGGGCCAGAGCGAGCGCATTATCTGATGGAGCGCATGGTCGATCTGGCGCGTCGCCGCGGTGCGCACATCCCGTTTTCCAGCAACACTGCTTATGTCAACACGATCCCGGCGCACCTTGGTGAACATTGCCCCGGTAATCTGGAAATTGAAGAGCGTCTGCGTTCTATGATGCGTTGGAACGCGATGGCGATGGTCGTCAAGGCCAATCGCGTAGATGGTGATCTGGGTGGTCATCTATCTAGTTTTGCCTCACTGGCTAATATGCTGGGTATTGGCTTCAACCATTTTTGGCATGCGCCGACCGAAGATCACGGTGGCGATTTGCTGTACATCCAGGGGCATTCATCGCCGGGTATTTATGCGCGCGCTTTTTTAGAAGGCCGTTTAACCGAAGATCAACTGATTCATTTCCGTCGTGAAGTCGATGGCAAGGGTTTGTCGTCTTATCCGCATCCAAAACTGATGCCAGATTTTTGGCAATTCCCGACGGTATCGATGGGTCTTGGTCCCCTGATGGCGATTTATCAGGCACGTTTCCTAAAGTATCTGCATGCACGTGGCATTGCTGACACTGAGAAGCGTAAAGTCTGGGCGTTTTGTGGCGATGGTGAGATGGACGAACCAGAATCCATGGGTGCGATTGGTATGGCAGGCCGCGAGCAATTGGACAATCTGGTCATCGTCGTCAACTGTAATTTGCAACGTCTGGATGGTCCGGTGCGTGGTAACGGCAAGATTATTCAAGAGTTGGAATCAGATTTCCGTGGTGCAGGCTGGAATGTGGTTAAAGTGATTTGGGGCAGCGGCTGGGATGAGTTGCTAGCACAAGATAAAGATGGCATCTTACAAAAAGTCATGATGGAAACCGTCGATGGCGAATACCAAAATTACAAAGCCAAAGATGGTGCTTATGTTCGCGCCAACTTCTTTGGCAAGCATCCAAAATTGTTAGAAATGGTCAGCAAAATGTCAGATGACGACATCTGGCGTCTGACTCGTGGTGGACATGATCCCCACAAAATTTACGCCGCATTTAAAGTCGCGCAAGATAACAAAGGTCAGCCGACTGTGATCTTGGCAAAGAGTATTAAGGGCTTTGGTTTTGGTAAATCAGGTGAGGCGCGTAACACTGCGCACAACACGAAAAAGCTGGATGACGAAGCCATCAAGGCAATGCGTGATCGTTTCCAACTGCCAATCGCTGATGCAGATTTGCCAGGCATTCCTTTTTATAAACCTGCTGACGACACGCCAGAAATGCAATACCTACAAGCCCGTCGTAAAGCACTCGGCGGCTATTTGCCACAACGTCGTCAAAAAGCTGATGAAGAGTTGATCGTCCCTGAGTTGTCGGCATTTAAAGCAATGCTGGAACCGACTGCCGAAGGCCGTGAGATTTCTACTACTGCCGCCTATGTCCGTATTTTGACAGCCCTGTTACGCGATGCCAGCTTAGGTCCGCGTGTTGTACCTATTATGGTTGATGAGTCCCGTACGTTTGGTATGGAAGGCTTGTTCCGTCAGATTGGTATCTTCAGTCAGGTCGGTCAATTGTACGAGCCTGTCGATAAAGATCAGGTAATGTATTACCGCGAAGATAAAGCCGGTCAGATTTTGCAAGAGGGTATTAATGAAGCGGGTGGTATGAGTTCTTGGATCGCCGCTGCGACCTCATACTCGACTAATAACCGCGTGATGATTCCGTTTTATACCTACTACTCCATGTTTGGTTTGCAACGGATTGGCGATCTGGCATGGGCAGCCGGTGATATGCGTGCTCGCGGTTTCTTGCTAGGTGGCACCGCTGGCCGTACTACTCTAAATGGTGAGGGTTTGCAGCATGAAGACGGCCACAGCCATGTACTCGCCTCCACCATACCAAACTGCGTACCTTACGACCCTACGTTCGCACATGAAGTTGCGGTCATCATGCATGATGGTTTGCGCCGTATGGTCACTAATCAGGAAGACGTGTTTTACTACCTGACGCTGATGAATGAGAACTACAGCCATCCGGGACTGAAAGAGGGACAAGAAGAAGGCATCATCAAAGGTTTATATCTGTTGCAAAAATCCGAGAGCGTGACCAAGCACCGCGTGCAACTGATGGGCTCCGGCACGATCTTGCGTGAAGTGATTGCCGCCGCAGAGTTGTTACAAAACGATTTTGGTATTGCAGCCGATGTCTGGTCTGCACCAAGCTTTACTTTATTAGCCCGCGATGGTCAGGATGTAGAGCGTTGGAATATGCTGCATCCAACCGCAGAGCCGCGTGTAGCCCATATTACCCAATGCTTAAAAAATACGGCGGGTCCGATCATCGTTTCTACCGATTACATGCGCACCTTTGCAGAACAAGTACGCGCCTTTATTCCAAAAGGTCGTAGCTACAAAGTCTTGGGTACAGATGGTTTTGGCCGTTCTGACAGTCGTGCAAAATTGCGTGAATTCTTTGAGGTTAATCGCTATTTCGTGGTGATCGCTGCACTCAAAACCTTAGCTGACGAAGGCGTGTTGTCTGCTTCTGTTGTAGCGCAAGCCATTGAAAAATACGGCATCAACGCAGACAAACCTAATCCGGTCACTGTGTAAGTTAACTGAGTTAATTAAGTTAATTGGGCCACTATGAGCAAAGAAGGGTGTAGTCATCCAATGACGCGCCTTTCTCAAATAATTTACGCGGAGCGAAAACTATGAGTGCGATTGAAGTCAAAGTGCCGGATATCGGCGATTTCAAAGAAGTAGAAGTGATTGAGTTGATGGTTAAGGTTGGCGATACGATTAAGATTGATCAATCATTAATCACAGTCGAATCAGACAAAGCTAGTATGGAGATTCCGTCCAGCCATGCTGGTGTAGTGACAGAAATTAAAGTGAAAGTCGGCGATAAAGTTGCAGAGGGTTCTTTGCTCGTTGTGGTCGAGGCGTCTGGCGATGTTGCTCCGGTAACTGCTCCGGCAGCTGCGCCAGTAGCAGCAACCGCACCGGTAGCTCCAGTTGCATCAACACCCGCGCCAGCACCAGTAGCAGTTGCCGCCGCTGCGGTTGAGGTACCCGCTAGCACAGCGACAACATCAACACCTGTCAGCAATGTAGATGGCAGCAAGCCACATGCATCACCGTCAATCCGAAAATTTGCGCGTGAACTTGGCGTCGATCTTTTACGTGTACAGGGTAGTGGTCCTAAAGGCCGCATCTCGCAACTGGACGTGCAAAACTTCGTCAAAGGCATTATGGCTGGCAATACTGCGGTATCGGCTATGTCGGCTTCTTCTGCGCCTGCGAAAAACGGCAGTGGTGTCGGTCTTGATTTGTTGCCTTGGCCGTCACTGGATTTCAGCAAATTTGGTAGCACCGAATTGTTGCCTTTGTCTCGCATCAAAAAACTC
>JANXTO010000216.1 GCA_025352365.1 Undibacterium sp.
GCAATATCCAGACCGACAATACGGGCGGCGAGGGCGGCGGCTTCTGCGATAGAGGGATGTACTTCATCAGTCACATCAAAAGCAACATTACCGTTCGGCTGGATTAAAACTTTTTGGCCATCGAGCGGAATGGAATACGCCGTTAAACCCTGGCGTTCTAATTCCAAAATAATTTCAGCGCCTTTTTCTGGTGCTAAAGCATTGAGAGGAGAGTCTTCTCCCGTGCCACGACGGGGATCGGTATTGATCTGATCATCAACCAATTGAATGATATTGGAAGTGCCATTACCAACTACCCATAAGGCCTCACCTTTGGCGGCAGCCACCAGGCGCTTACCAACGATTAACAAACGATACTCATTGCCGGTAATAAAGCGTTCTACAATCACGCTCTCGCTGTCGCCTTTGCGTGCGGCTAAGTGATATGCAGCATGTACATCCGCTTCTGTCATTAGATTGAGTGAAACACCGCGGCCATGATTACCATCGTAAGGCTTGACGACGACTGGTACGCCGATATCTTCTGCTGCTTCCCATGCCTCTTCGGCACTTTTTACCAAACTACCTTCAGGTACTGGCACACCGCAAGATTGCAATAATGTTTTGGTCAGATCTTTATCGCTGGCGATGCTCTCCGCAATTGCACTTGTGCGATCTGTCTCCGCTGTCCAGATGCGACGTTGCGCTGCGCCATAACCCAATTGCACCAAATTGCCATCGGTAAGACGTATCGATGGAATCCTGCGATCTGTTGCGGCATCAACGATATGTGCGGTGGAGGGACCTAAACACAAATCGTCCACCATTTCACGCAAGGGCACTAATTTTGCCTCAAGATCAAATTGCGTATCTTCAATGGCAGCCATCAACAAATCCCGACCTAATGTTAAAGCCGCACGGCCAACTTGTTCTTGGCGGGTGCGGAATGCCATTTTATAAACACCAACTTGATTAGTCGACCGGGTTTGACCGAAACCAGTTCGCATGCCAGCCAGATTTTGTAATTCAAGCACAACGTGCTCCAGAATATGACCAGACCATGTGCCCTCGCGCAGACGCTCCAAAAAGCCACCGGTCTCACCGACGCTGCAACGATGCACGGTAAGGCCAGGCAACCAGGTTGTCAGTCGCTCGTATAAGCCGGGTAAAGTATTGGAGGGGAAATCTTCTAGCGCACCAATATCTAACCACGCTTCGATCACAGGGCGATAGGTCCAGATATTAGGTCCGCGTAAATGAGTTACACGGAGAATTTCAATGTCTTTCTTCTTCGTTATCATGTATTTAATTTCTTGATAGCAGAGCTAAGTCTGCTTTTAAATCTTTCGGACGCTTTTTTTACGACGTCTTACGGTGGATAAATAGTGTTAGCGTGTATTTTTTAGTCTATTAGGACTTACGCAAAACATCCCCAACTACGTTGCAGCTTCTGTTCACACCAGGCAAGGTGTTAGGGACTAAAGTTAAAGTGCTGTCTTTGTCGCTATAACTTGCTGGCACAATTTGCCAGTAAAATTTGCCGGGATAGTTTTGCGTAAGTCCTAGGTCACTAAATTAGATGACTAAATGAAATTACAAATTAAGAACTTATCTCAAACCTTCTTGGTCTGTTTTTTTTCTTCCGATAGAATACCGTAAATTAATGCTGTAGTGATATGTTGACTTAGTCACTATTGCTACCATTTCAGGCTTCTCACCTCATTTATTCAAAGTTTTATTGAACCGTATCGAGATTTGCAGATTATTTGCATCTTGCGTGTTCAATGATCACTCAAATAATTTATCTTTTTTATATTTATTCCTGACTATCAATCGGGACCGGTCAAACGATGACAACACAACAATTAAGCTTCGACCATGTTTTTAGTTCACTGCCAGAGCATTGGCGCTCTGAAATCGCAAAACAGTTATCCACTGGGGAAAACGTTTTAAGTGCGGTCGAGGTTGACCTAGATGGCGGACTTCGCTTTGTAAAAGGTATGCTGGTTGTTACCGACCGCCGGCTATTGGCACGGGCGCCAGGAGAAACGGTGTGGCAAGAATGGTTTTATGCCAAAAATCTACGGCTCCAGCATCACGACCATGCCGGTGTCGGACATCTGGAATTATTTGATGATAACGCCCGGCTGGCTAGCTGGCGTTTTACCTTGGGTCAGAATTTATTGATGATCCGTTTGCTGGATCACTTTAAAGAACAATTGCAAAGTCATGTGACTGGTTTGCCAGTTCAACATGAAGAAAAAAATACCTGTCCAAGCTGCAAAGCACCGCTAGAAGCAGATCAGGAAGAATGTCCGATCTGTACCAAAGTAATTTATACCCCGCCATCGACCTGGACCTTGTTCCGTCTATGGCGTTTTGCACAACCATATCGCTGGCAATTGTTAGCGGGCTTTAGCTTAATGCTGATGGGCACGGCAGCGCATATGATTCCGCGTTACCTGACAAAGCCGCTGACAGATGAAGTGTTGATTCCCTACCAGAACGGACAACATGTTGATCCCCATCTGGTAACTTTGTATATCGGTGGTTTACTCGGTTCTGCCGTCATTGCCTGGCTACTCAGTTGGGGTAAAACTTATATTCTGGCGCTGGTATCCGAGCGTATCGGCGCGGACTTGCGCACCACGACATATCAACATTTATTGAAATTATCGCTGGAGTATTTTGGCGGAAAACGTACCGGCGATCTGATGTCGCGCGTTGGTAGTGAGAGTGATCGTATTTGCGTTTACTTATCTTTACACTTACTCGATTTTGCTACCGACGTATTGATGTTTTTAATGACCGTCGTCGCCTTATTGCAAATCAATACCAAGCTAGCTTTAGTCACCTTGCTACCGTTGCCCATCATCGCGTGGATGATTCATCTGGTGCGCGATAAACTGCGTACCGGCTTTGAAAAAATTGACCGTGTCTGGGGGGAAGTCACCAATGTCCTGGCCGACACAATTCCGGGTATCCGTGTGGTCAAGGCCTTTGCGCAAGAGACCCGCGAGGCAACACGTTTCCGCGAGGCGAATAAACATAATTTAGCGGTCAACGATAAGCTCAATAAAGTATGGTCACTGTTCTCTCCGACGGTCTCTTTTTTGACTGATCTGGGGATTCTCGTTGTCTGGGCTTTTGGTATCTGGCAGGTATCGCATAACGAAATTACGGTAGGTTCTCTGGTTGCCGCAGTCGCGTTTATCGGTAATTTTTATGGTCGTATTGATTCTATGAGCCGCATCGTTTCAGTGACCCAAAAATCAGCGTCGGCCGCAAAACGTATTTTCGATATTCTGGATCATGTCTCCAGCGTGCCCGATCCGCAGCATCCGGTCAAAGTGAACGAAGTCAAAGGTCAGATTGAATTGCGTGAAGTCGGTTTCCGTTACGGTAACCGTGCTGTTAACCGCGGGATTAATTTGACGATCAAGCCGGGGGAGATGATCGGTCTGGTGGGTCACAGCGGCTCTGGTAAGAGTACCTTGGTCAATCTGATCTGTCGTTTCTATGATGTGTCCGAAGGGGCAATTTTGCTCGATGGTGTAGATATCCGTTCTTTTGCCGTATCCGATTACCGTCAGAATATTGGTTTAGTTTTGCAAGAGCCATTCTTGTTTTTTGGCACGATTGCGGACAATATTGCTTACGGTAAGCCTGATGCCAGCCGTGCCGATATCATCGCCGCTGCCCGTGCTGCTCATGCGCATGAGTTTATTTTACGCTTACCGCAGGGTTACGACTCTATGGTAGGGGAGCGCGGACAAGGATTATCTGGCGGCGAACGTCAGCGGATTTCTATCGCGCGTGCACTGTTGATTGACCCACGTATTCTGATCATGGATGAGGCCACCTCATCAGTCGATTCTGAGACAGAAAAAGAGATTCAGAAAGCGCTGGATAATCTGGTCAAAG
>JANXTO010000133.1 GCA_025352365.1 Undibacterium sp.
AGATACGATCAAACTGGCAACGCTATCGGTCAAGCCGATTTCTGGCGCAATCAGCTCAATCAACGGTTGAGAATAATAAATATTAGAGACTATCGCACCACAACAGAATGCGAAGAACATCACTAAATTTTTGGTCAGTACTGGTTTAACGGGCGTGTTTTGGTTGGAAGAATACGATGAGCTGGTCATGGAAATACCGATATGTCTGAGATAAAAAATGTAGGACTGATACAAAGCCATGTCGTCGGCTGTGCATCAGTCCTACAAAAAACGCTAGAACGCAACTGGTTCAACGCAACCTAGGATACCCGAATCGGCAATTTGGCGTTAGCGGAGCATCTACAGCAAGGTACGAAAATACCCAGCAAACCCTGCGGCATAGTCATGCGACAATTATTATTCAATCGTTCATCATTAAGGATAGATTTTTAACTAACGCTCAATATAAAGTGGTTGTAAGCGAGCGAAGCGGCTTAACAAGGTTTCACTCTCAGTCTGAACGACAAACTACCAAACCGTATAAAGTATTTATGAGCAAATCTAATCGAAATCAAAAAACTAGCAGACAAATTATTAATGTAATTGTCCTCACCCTCAGCTTACAAAGCATCATCTCTTTCGCGGCACAGCCTGCTGGATTTGAGGGGACTGCTTATCTTAAAACTCAAGTGACAACGCTCATCTCAGGAAAAAATTACGGCTTAAACCGCTTCGCATTCCAGGGTCTCATAGATCAGTGCAACGGATTCCGTCAACTGTATTACAAACTCCCGCCGTTATCGTCACCGGATAATCAAATGGAAAAATTAGATCAGAGAACAGAAGAAAAGTATTTCGACTCCAACAAGGCACGAACTACGATCACCTCAAATTATCTGGAGTTCACAGAAACGCAACGGTGGGAAAATGAGTTGAAATCCAACGTCCAGGCAGGCATCACCACCTATCCACAGACACCGCCAGACTGCTCATTAGTCAAGCCATTGCAGAATCAATCGACTACTTTATGGCGAGATGGTCGTCGCTATGACTTGCGTTCTAAGACCTTAAAAGCGATTGGTATTAATCTTCCCACGGACAAAACTCCATTAGCTTCCCAGGCAGATTTTCTTGCGTTTACATCACAATCTTTTCTGGGGTAAACTTGCCATGAAGTCACTGGCAAAAGTAGTATTTTAATTTCTGGAGGAAAGAGCTGTATCTGGGATCGTTTTCCATTTCAAAAATATCTCAATTGGCCTTACGCATTGAGCGGCCAAATCAACATAATGAATCAAGTAGAAACCATTAAGCCGCTTGAAATCAAGACTAATCAAGCCATTCCGACTTCTATGTTTGACATTCCAGCGGGCTATAAGGTGATTGAACAGTAAGCACGGCTAATCAAAGTCCTCTCTTTTGGCATGTACATATAGCAAAATTCGGTGTACTCAGAAGTGCGAAGTGAGCAGATTGGAACTCGCTTTGAAACAAAAAATGTAAGGAAATACGTTCGATATCTTTCCGAACTAACTAGCTTTGATTTTGTCCAGTCAATATCCAGAGAGGGGAGCTATTTTCGTATTCTTTTGAATATGCTTTTGAATCGGGGGGATGCAAAGTAGGGTACATATTTGAGAAATAAAAAAAGACTCACAGCGGTAAAACTGTAAGTCCTTGATTTAATTGGTCGGGGCGAGAGGATTCGAACCTCCGACCCCGTGCACCCCATGCACGTACGCTACCAGGCTGCGCTACGCCCCGACACTAAGCAAATGATTATAGTGCATGATTAGGTTTTTTTCTACGAAAAATTTGGGTCGTTTTTGCGATGTTTAGTTTGTGAATACGAAAGACCTTGAATGAAGTTGCTGGCTTTCGCTTACTATTGAGTAGGCCTTAATTTAGCTAAATTTGACTAAATTATTTTCACGCTTAAGCAAAACCTGTGACAATAGTGTTCTTGTTGCTGCATCTATATTGCGGCCTTAGCCGATTAATTTTAAATATGAAAGTGTAGAGCAAAGTATGTCCATCAAAATTAGTCAAAACTTTGACGCGGGTGCTATTGAGGTTGTAAGCGCGGTGCAGGCTGATGCGATTGAATTGAAGTTGCGTAAAGATTCGCATGCTGATATCGCACAATGGTTTTACTTTCGGTTGCAAGGGGCACGTGATCAGGATGTGGTGATGCGTGTATTGAACGCGGGCGACTCTACTTACCCGGCGGGTTGGCAAAATTATCGTGCGGTAGCAAGCTACGATCGCGAGAACTGGTTCCGTGTGGATACCGAGTTCGACGGCAAAGTGATGACGATCAGTCACTCCCCCGAATTTGATAGCGTGTATTACGCTTATTTTGAGCCGTATAGCTGGGAACGTCATTTGGCGGTATTAGGTAGTGTTGAGCAATCGCCTTTGGTTCGTGTAGAAGATTTAGGTAGCACGGTCGATGGCCGCGATTTGAATATGATCGTGGTCGGTGATCCTGCAGCGACTAAAAAAGTCTGGATCATCGCTCGCCAGCATCCGGGCGAGACAATGGCCGAGTGGCTGGTAGAGGGCACTTTAAACGCACTGATCGATGTCGCTAATCCAATTGCGCGCCGTATCTTGGATCAGGCGGTTTTGTATATCGTTCCGAATATGAATCCAGATGGTTCTGTACGCGGTAACCTGCGCACCAATGCAGCGGGTGCTAATTTGAACCGCGAGTGGATGACCCCATCGTTAGAAACTAGCCCAGAAGTTTTTCATGTGAAAAATAAAATCCATGACATCGGTTGCGATTTGTTTTTGGATATCCATGGTGATGAAGCCTTGCCATATAACTTTGTCGCTGGCAGCGAAATGTTGGCCGGTTTCACTGAAAAACAAGCGGCAGATCAACAAGCATTTGTGGATAGCTTTGTCGCAGCCAGCCCGGATTTTCAAACTAAATTTGGCTACGAAGCGAGCAAATATAACGAAGATGTATTGAAGCTGGCATCTAAATATATTGGCCACACTTTTAAATGTGTGTCTCTGACCCTTGAGTTGCCATTTAAAGACAACGCTAATTTGCCGGATGTAGAAGTCGGTTGGGATGGCGCGCGTAGTATGAAATTAGGTGAGGCGATGTTGCAACCAATTTTAACCGCATTAAATAATGTAAAGAAATAGGCTTTATCACCAGGCTTGAACAACAACCGAAATGATCAGGGTACAGTGACAGTATGGGCATAGAGATCGAACGTAAGTTTCTGGTGACGACTACCGACTGGAAGCAACAAGGGCAGAGCGTTCATCTGTGTCAGGGATATATATGTTCAGACCCTGGTCGTATCGTGCGGGTGAGGATAGAAGGTGAGCAGGCAATGCTTACTATTAAGGGCAAGACTGAGGGGATTTCTCGCGGTGAGTGGGAATACCCCATCCCTGTTCAAGATGCTAGAGAATTACTCTCTGGTTTGTGCACGCAGCCTTTAATTGAAAAATACCGTTACCGGATTTTGTATCAAGGTTTGATGTGGGAAGTCGATGAATTTTTGGGTGACAATGCCGGGCTGATTGTGGCAGAAGTTGAGCTAGAATCTGAGTCGCAAGCGTTTGTTCGTCCGGCTTGGTTGGGTGAGGAGGTTAGTCATGATCATCGCTATGCGAATGCGAATTTGCTGAAACATCCGTTTTGCCAGTGGTAAATACCGTGCTGACTTCGGATGCGATTTTATATCGATGAATTTTTTTTGATGTTAAATCGAGTCATTTGATCACATCTGGTCGCACGCATTTGCAACTCGACCACCTCTTGTGAATGACGATGATTCTTATATACTCCCCTATAAATTATAGAAAAATTGCGTAATGTCCAATCATTATATGGGTATCTATAATATACATACAGGGAGTATATTTAATCTGTGCGGTGTGCTGCGATCAATAACGACGGGAAATTGACTCTGCAACACAAGCGGGACGGTCGCTGCCTTCACGTTCTATGGTGACTTCCCAAGTCATCTGCGCGCCATCTTTGATGTCTTCTACGCTGAGCAAACGCATTTTTGCGCGAACTTTGCTACCCGCTGGCACAGGCGAAACGAAGCGTACTTTGTTCAACCCGTAATTCACTCCCATTTTGACATCGGTCATGGTGATTGCATTTTGCATTAGCATTGGCAGCAGCGATAGCGTTAAAAAACCATGCGCGATCGGGCCACCAAATGGCGATTCGCGCTTGCTACGCTCGACATCGATATGTATCCATTGCAGATCGCCAGTCGCTTCGGCAAAGGTATTGATTCTTTGTTGGGTGACTTCTACCCAGTCTGATGTAGCGACTTCTTGTCCTACCAGTGATTTCAGTTCAGCTAAATTGTGTATCTCACGCATGTTGTCTCCTATCGGTTTTATTGTTTTAGTTAATTCAATGACGTAGCTATGATTTTTGGGAATTGCTACTCGACTATTGCGTCACAGGACGCCGACCAAACATTCCCATTCCCTTGACTGTACAGACCAGTTGCCCATGCTGATTTGTCGCACGCCACATGGTAACGACAACGCCACGATCTAGTTTGGAGCTTGATGGACGACTTTCTAAAGTCTCGGCAGTTACAGTCAATGTGTCGTTGGGTCGTACTGGCAATATCCAGCGGATTTCGTCCAAGCCCGGGGAACCCATGCTGGTGGAATCGTTTAAAAATCCGTCGACGACCAAGCGCATGATGATGCCGCACGTGTGCCATCCACTGGCAATCACTCCACCAAAAATGGAGTCGCCAGCGGCTTCTTTATCTATGTGAAAAGGTTGGGGATCAAACTGTTGCGCGAAATGGATGATCTCTTCCTCAGTCAATGTGCGTTGACCTAATTGAATGACGTTACCGGGGTTGAAATCTTCGAAGTACCATTTGTAGGTTTTTGCGGTCATGTGCGCCTCCATTCAAGGTGATCAGGGTGATACTGCAAATCATGCTGCCAATCGATAAAAAACAGGCATATTAACGACCTTGCTCAAAATCTTGTTCTGAGTAAAGTCGTCAAAATGTCAAAATCGAGCAAAGTTATTACGCCGCTTGTTTAAAACCAGGTTGTGCCACAAAGCGCGCCAGATGGTGATCGGTATCGCCTAATGACAGCTCTATCATGGTTAAGCGCTTAAACATATGCGCCGCTGGCAATTCGTTAGTTACGCCCATGCCACCATGCAATTGCACTGCGCTTTGACCGACGAAACGCGCAGCCTGACCGACGCGTGCCTTTGCGGCAGAGACGGTACGGCGACGTTCTTCTACATCGCTGGAAGATACTTTGACGGCGGCCAAGGTCGCCATTGACCGTGCCTGTTCCATTTCCATAAACATCTCTGCCATGCGATGTTGCAGCACTTGGAATTTACCGATAGGCACGCCAAACTGCTGGCGTGTTTTTAAGTAGTCCAAGGTGGCATTGGTGATTGCCTCAATCACACCAACTGCTTCTGCACAGAGCAGCGTGACGCCGTAATCCGATGCCGCATCTAATAATTCCCAGCCTGCTGCTTCTGCACCTAACAGAGCACTGGCGGGCACCTGGACTTGGTCAAAATGGATATCCGCCGCGCGATACCCATCGATGGTGCGGTAATCACGACGGCTAAGACCTGCCGTTTTGGCATCAACGATAAACAGACTGATACCCGTTGTATCGCGTTGATTACCGCTACTGCGGGCAGAGACGATCAGATGATCGGCTTGCGCGCCATGCAAGACGATCGTTTTTACGCCATTCAGGACAAAGCCATCGGCATTTTTGGTGGCGGTGGTAACGATATCGAACAAATCATGGCGTGATTGTTTCTCTGCCAGAGCGGCGGCTAATTTGACTTCGCCACCGGCAACCTGCTCCAAAATTGCTGCATGTGAGCCGGCTTGCTTTAAAAATTCTGCGCCTAGTACCGTCGCAAAATACGGCTCAATCACGATGCCACGACCAAGCTCCTGCATTACGATCAGCATATCAATCGCGCTGCCGTCAAAGCCGCCTTGTGCTTCTGGAATAGGCAGTGCCATTGCGCCCAATTCTGCCAATGCTGCCCAAGCAGTGTCCGATACACCAGCTTCGGATTGGATGATGTGTTTGCGTTGTTCAAAGTTGTAATCTTTGGCGACCCAGCGTTTGATGGCGTCGGCAAACTGTTGCTGTTCTTGCGTTAAGCTGAAATCCATAGTGTTCTCCTCACAGACCCAAGATCATTTGGGTGATGATATTTTTTTGTATCTCGTTAGAGCCGCCGTAGATCGATGTCTTACGGAAGTTAAAGTAATACGACGCGAGCGGGGCAGCGTCGTCGTCACCCATGACACTACTTTCTGTATCACCGTGCATAAACGCAGGATCAAACGGCAAGCTATACGGGCCAACAGCCTCGATCATTAATTCAGTCAGACGTTGCTGGATTTCTGTACCTTTGATTTTGAGCAATGAGGCTTCAGGTCCAGGACGGCCACTGTCTTGGGAGATGACACGCAGAACCGTAATTTCCAGTGCCATCAACTCGATTTCTAAACTGGCGACTTTGCTGGCATAGACAGGATCGTCGATCAATGGTTTGCCATTTTTTTGATGTTCGGCAGCGACGCGCTTGAGGAACTCTAATTCACGTTTTGCGCGCCCTACGGCCGCGATATTGGTACGTTCGTGGCCGAGCAAATATTTGGCGTAAGTCCAGCCTTTATTTTCTTCGCCAATCAGGTTTTGCACTGGTACTTTAACGTTGTCGAAGAAGACTTCATTCACTTCATGATCTTCATCCAGCATGATGATAGGGCGCACAGTAATGCCTGGTGTTTTCATATCGATCAGCAGGAAAGAAATTCCCTCTTGCTTACGACCACCAGAGTCAGTGCGCACCAGACAAAAAATCATATCAGCATGTTGCGCCAAGGTGGTCCAGGTTTTTTGACCGTTGACGATGTAAAAGTCACCATCACGCTCGGCACGAGTTTTGAGTGAGGCTAAATCGGAGCCTGATCCTGGCTCGGAGTAACCCTGACACCACCAGTCATCACAATTCAAAATACGCGGCAGGTAATAATCTTTTTGTGCCTGATTACCAAAAGCCATAATCACCGGAGCGACCATATTGACGCCGAATGGCAAGATCGCTGGTGTGCCAGCGCGGGCGCATTCTTCTTCAAAAATATGACGTTGTGTTGCAGTCCAGCCTGTGCCGCCAAATTCTTTTGGCCAACCAGTACCAACCCAACCTTGCTTGGCAAGGATTTTGTGCCAACGCACAAAGTCTTCACGTGACATACGCTTGTGGTTGAGCACTTTTTGCTTTAAATCAGCAGGCAGATTTGCCTCTAAATAGGTTCTTACTTCGTCACGGAAAGACAGGTCTTCCGCCGTATAATTCAAATCCATGTTGTCTCCTCTTGTTATCGTAATCTGGTGCAATTTGGTACTGTTGGATTGGCGTGCCCGATCAATAGTATGCAGAAAAACAGAAAAAAGCACGACCGTTCAAAACTAATTGTACAACGGAATCAAAATAAGGTGGAAAGCAAATAATCGGTTTTTTTCGGGTCACATTATTCTTAAAATTAGCTTCAAATTAACTTGAAATTATGTTGATATGGTAATGAAAACGGCAATAAAAAAAACGAAACATTTGTTTCGCTTTTTTACTACTTTCACCAACTACTCTTAATTAACAATTTAGATTTTCAGTGAAAATGCTCAGACCCTTGAGGTGGGGCATCGTCCGGCATCTCTGCATGCACCAGTTCTGCTTCGGCATCTGCAAACAGCGGTGCGTGACAATCGTCGCAAAATTCCATCGCAAAAATATCCTCGATTTTATGGATATCGGTAATTCCACATTCAATCAAAATCTCTGGGATTTCGCCTACGCATAATTCGCCTGTTGGATTATCGATTGCATTGACCTGATCATCCGGTTGATACATCGGCCAGACAGCACCATAGACAACCTCGGGTTCTTTTTTGAGGATAAAGCTGATGCGATATTCGTCTACTTGCGCCGGGCTATCTTCTTCACTAAAACCCGCCACAATCACTTTTAGTTCGCTGGCCTCTATCTCTAAAGTTTGCGTTAAATAGAATACGGCAGAGCGTATCAGCGCAGGACGGATTTTGATATCAGCCTCACGGCAAGCGGTATAAAACGCTTCTGGCATCAGCAAATCAATATTGCACCCTGGTAGCAGGCGCGTCATGATTGGTGATACTTGCTGTTGCCATTGGTCCAGCGCGGTCGCTTTGGCTTGTACGCAATCAAACGGTGATTCTATCGCTTGCCATTGGAATAAAGGCTGTCCTTGCGGCACAATCACGGCGGCCAACAAGAATCGTATATCGGCTAAAAACGGAATTACCGAGAGCAAATCTGTTGGGTGTTGCGGTGGCAGGCCTTTCAATTGCGCCATCACCAAACGCTCTAGCAAATCAGATGTTTCGCTATGATTACGTGGTAACTGATCTAGTGAGTACAAAGTCGGTACCAGATGCAGTTGTGCTTGATCAGTCAATAAATGGGTCTGCAAATTTTTTGCTAACAACGCAGCCTGCTCTGAAGGGACTGCACCGTGGGTCATTTCAAAACGCGTCCATGCCAACACCGGTGCGGTGATCAGTAAGGCTTCATACATTTTCCCTTCGTACTCAAACGGATGCGAGGTGCTCAGCGCTTCTAAGGTCTCGATAAAGACTTCGTAGGCTTCTGGATGATGCTGGAATAAATGTTCAGCCGCCGCATCGAGTATCGGATGATGATTCTTGAGATTTTTTGTGACCAGATCATCCAGCTGCGCTTGCCAGGTATAGTCTTCAATACGGCTGGCAGACTGCGCGACGGCCACGGCCAGATTAATCAGGCGTTGACTTTCTACGGATAATTTACTACGTTTTTTTTGTGGTGGTCGGCGCATCAGATTCTTAAGTTTTCTTGTTGTATTGTGTTTTACCAAATAAGGCTTCTTTGGCTTTGTCGTCTAAAAGCGGTTTGCGTAAATCGGCTAATACTTTTATGCCACGCTGTACCGCAGGCCGGGCATCAATTGCATCAAACCAGCGTTTTGTATTAGGGAAATCAGCCCAATCTATCCCTTGATTGGCCGCAGAGCGCGCCCATGGATAAGTCGCAATATCAGCAATAGTGTATTCATCACCTGCAAGATAAGCCGTTTGGCTCAATTGTTTTTCTAGTACACCATATAAACGTTTAGCTTCGTTAGTATAACGATCTACCGCGTACGCAATTTTGGTCGGTGCATAAATACGGAAATGATGCGCCTGTCCTAGCATAGGGCCAAATCCACCCATCTGAAACATCAGCCACTGCAAGGTGTGGTATTTTTCGCGATCAGTTTTACCAAGTAATTTACCGGTCTTGCCAGCCAGATACAACAAAATCGCACCCGATTCAAATAGAGAAATCGGCTGTCCATCAAGGCCATCCGCATCCACAATCGCGGGAATTTTGTTATTTGGAGAAATCGCCAAAAACTCAGGCTTAAATTGGTCTCCGGCACCAATATCAACAGGAATCGCCCGGTATGCCAAACCACATTCTTCCAACATGATATGAATTTTGTGACCGTTAGGGGTAGGCCAAGAGTAGACATCGATCATTAGTATGCTCCATCAGAAAAGGTTAGCCAGCTAAAAAACTT
>JANXTO010000136.1 GCA_025352365.1 Undibacterium sp.
GCTTTGGCTTCGCCGCCAAACTTCTTGGACAATACTGTCGCGATCGCTGCCGTCAATGTGGTTTTACCGTGATCTACGTGACCAATTGTGCCTACGTTGACGTGCGGCTTGGTGCGCTCAAACTTACCTTTTGCCATTTTAGACTCCTAACGATTTTGATGAGAATGCTCAGGCACACGCCCGACAACTTTTAGATTTGAAAACAACACAGAAACATGGTGCCCTTGACGTGGATCGAACACGTGGCCTCTCCCTTACCAAGGGAGTGCTCTACCACTGAGCTACAAGGGCAGCTTGCTTTGCGCAGCATTTATGCTGCGCAAAAATACAAAACTGGAGCGGGTGAAGGGAATCGAACCCTCGTCATAAGCTTGGAAGGCTTCAGCTCTACCATTGAGCTACACCCGCAGGGGCCACCACTTCAGCCGCACAATTCACGTACAGTAATTCTTTCCTGTGGTGGAGGGGGCTGGATTCGAACCAGCGTACTCAGAGAGAACAGATTTACAGTCTGTCGCCTTTAACCACTCGGCCACCCCTCCGCAGGGAACCCCGAATTATGGAGATGTTCGATTCAACTGTCAACAGCTTTTTTGGAATGCGGGCTGATTTTTCTCTTGGTTTGGTTTTAAGGCTTTTGAATTTTGCTTTTGTGTCTAATACACGACGCGAACTCTTAGCCATCAGGAAACAATACTAGGCTTGCGCAAAATAAACACTTATAAGTAAATGATCAGAGAAAGAGCCGCGCAAATACGCTAGGATGTTTTGCTATCTGTACATCTAAACATCGAATCTAATTCCATTGTCCCAAACAAAATTATGCCCCCGCCCTCCATTTTATTGATTTGCGCCCATCCTGCGCTGCATCGCTCCCGCGTCAACCGGAGGATGATTGATGCCGCAAAAACATTACCTCATGTTCACATACACAATTTATACGATCATTATCCAGATTTTTTTATAGATGTTGCAAATGAGAAATCTTTATTGGAAAAAGCCGATCTGATTATTTTTCAATTCCCAATCCATTGGTACAGCGTACCCGCTCTTCTTAAAGAGTGGATGGATGTCGTACTGGAATATGGCTGGGCTTATGGAACCGACGGCACCGCGTTAAAAGCTAAAGATTTTTTGCTGGCCACCACCACCGGAGGCAGCAAACAAGATTATCAGGCGGACGGTGCTCATCGCTATGAATTCGACTTATTCTTACCGCCATTGCAACAAACTGCACAGTTATGTGGAATGAACTGGTGCACACCGCATTTGCTGTTTGGCGCTCATCAGGCAGACGAAGTTGCTGTCAATCAGCATTGCCAAGAATACCGCGACTTGTTAAATACTTATCCTAAGTGGATACCGAATATCTCAACGTCATCTAGCTCAATTCATCACCCCGCATCAGCGCAAGAGACTCCTTGATGGAAAATAATTTGTTACTTAATGCACTGATTTATCTGCTGGCAGCCGTGGTTGCCGTACCAATTGCAAAGCGTTTAGGCTTAGGTGCAGTGCTGGGTTATTTGCTGGCAGGTATGGCGATCGGTCCGTGGGGCTTTCGATTGATTGAAGATGTACAGGTCATTTTGCACTTTTCAGAATTCGGCGTGGTGCTACTGTTATTTGTCATCGGACTTGAATTAGAGCCGAAGCGATTGTGGGCAATGCGACGTCCCATCTTTGGCTGGGGCGGAGCACAAGTGATTGGCTGCGCTGGCGCTTTATTCCTAGCCGGTCTTGCGTTCGGCGTTGACTGGCGAACTGCACTGATCGCGTCACTGGGTTTGTCACTGTCATCCACCGCCATTGCGCTAGCAACGCTGGAAGAACGTAATTTAATGACGACTCCTGCTGGTAGCGCTAGTTTTTCTATTCTTTTGTTTCAAGACATCGCAGCGATTCCGATGATTGCACTGATTCCCTTGCTGGGAGTCGCAGATGTGCAGGGCGAAACCGAAGGCTGGTTGGGTGGCCTCAAAGTCATCGGTGTAATCGCTGCTCTGATCATCGGTGGTCGCTATCTAATCAGACCCATCATGCGCATTATCGCCAAAACCGGGATGCGCGAAATCTTCACTGCCTTTGCTTTACTCCTAGTGATCTCGATTGCGCTGCTGATGGAATCAGTCAATATGTCGATGGCACTTGGCACTTTTTTAGCGGGCGTGTTGCTGGCAGAATCTGAGTATCGGCATGCGCTCGAAAGCGATCTTGAGCCATTCAAAGGTTTGTTGCTTGGCTTGTTTTTTATTGCCGTAGGTATGTCTGTCGATTTTGGATTATTTTTAAGCAAGCCGCTACAAATTATCGGTCTGGTCTTGGTATTTTTATTCTTGAAGATGTCAGTGCTGTACTTTCTTAGCGTGCGCTTTTCGATTCCCAAAGTGCAACGTTCTTTGTTCACTTTTTTGTTGGCGCAAGGCGGCGAATTTGCCTTTGTCGTGTTTGCCACCGCGACTAGCGCCAAAGTATTTTCCGCTGAAACCTCCGCCCTACTGGTCGTCGTGGTTGCCTTGTCGATGGTAGCGACACCGCTGTTGCTCGTGATTTACGATAAGTGGATAGAACCGCATTTACGCAACTTGTCAAAACCACCGGACGACGAAATCACCTCGCAAGACAATCCGGTCATCATTGCCGGATTTGGACGCTTTGGACAAATCATCGGGCGTTTGCTGTATGCCAACCGGATTACGTCCACTGTTCTGGATCACGATCCTGACCAGATCGAATTGCTACGCAAATTTGGTTTTAAAATTTTTTACGGTGACGCCACTCGCGCTGATTTATTACTGTCTGCGGGTGCAGATAAAGCCAAAGTCCTGGTGATTGCGATTGATGATGTGGAAGATAGTCTGGCACTGGTTGATATCGCCAAAGAACATTTTCCGAACCTGAGTATTATTGCCAGAGCCCGTAATGTCGGGCATTGTTACCAGCTAATGGACAGAGGCGTAACGATTTTTGAACGGGAAACCTTTGAGGCATCATTGCAATTAGGTCGGCAAGTGCTAGAGCATCTTGGTTTTGGCGTGTATCAGGCACGGCAAACAGCAATGCGATTCCGCTCGCACAATATTAAAACGATCCATGCGGTTTATCCGCACTACAAAGATCAACAGCAAGTCGTATCGATTGCCAAACAAGCGCGGGATGAGCTGGAGGAAATGTTTAACCGCGACAAGGAAGCGCGTGAGGCGGCGCATAAAAGCGGTTGGGATGCGTCCTGAGTTTGACAGAAATCGTATGCTGTATAATCCGAAACTTATTTCATTGGGGAGTAGCCTGCTTCAGCGTTTTGTCAGCAATTTGCTTAACAACGCAGAAGAAAACGCATCAACATACTTGACAACCGTCATGGTGCGTTTGGCCTTGGTAAGTAGGAGCATGAGCTTGGTTATTGGTTGAACTGTTAGTTGAATTATTAGTTCAGCCTTAGCTGCATAAGCTAATCCGTATTTACAAAGATTGGGCAAGACCTTTGATATATGCACCTTACTTACCTAGGATTGGGCGAGAGGTGCATTTATCATTGGTTTTTATCTCGCCTGATCCGCACATCTCATGGAAGCTTTCTTCGTCTCTGCCCTTGCCATCACCATTGGTGAAATTGGCGACAAAACTCAATTACTCGCGCTGCTTCTGGCCGCTCGCTATAAGAAACCCATCCCCATTATTTTAGGGATTTTAGTCGCAACATTGGCGAATCATGCTCTGGCTGGTTTGTTAGGGCAATGGGTTGCCAGCCACGTCTCCCCTACCATTTTGCGCTGGGCATTGGGCTTATCGTTTCTGGCAATTGCGGCCTGGACGCTGAAGCCAGACGAGATGGAAGAGAGTACCGTTACCGAAGGTCGTTATGGTGTTTTTATAGTGACCTGCATCACATTTTTTCTGGCAGAAATCGGCGACAAAACGCAACTTGCAACGGTCGCCTTAGCTGCCAAATACAGCAATCTTGGTCTGGTCGTTGCGGGTAGTACCTTGGGTATGTTGATAGCCGATGTGCCTGCGGTGTTCCTAGGCAAAGTCGCCTCACCCAATTTCCCGTTTAAGCTGGTACGTTGGATCGCAGCCGCTATTTTTGCAATACTGGGGATCGTCGTTTTGACAGGACTCGGCAATCAATTTTTTTGAATTTTTAGAGTAGATCAGATCGACATGACGACATTTAGCTTACCCGCAGGAACACTGGTCAAATACGGCACTGTCTCCACCCAGCTGTATCCGATTTTGCGTAACGGCATTCACGCTAGCAGCACCCGCCAAAGCTTGCATACCGGAGCTGAACAAGCTCATGTCGAAAACGGCATCTACGTCGGCGAACTAATGGCCTACTTCGCCGCCTGCATCGCCTTCCGTCAAACCACCAGTGAATTGCATGCGGCACATGAAGCAACGCTGGGCACCTTTGTCCAAGCATTGCAAGAAGCACGCGGAGAAAAACCAAAGATGCCAGAACTGGAAGATATCGCCGTGCAAGCTGGTTTGCCAGTGGTGTTGGAAATCGAGTTGGGTGAAGCCTGCGTGCTGCATGCCGACCAACAATTTATTGAAGCCGACAATGCGGAAAAGAGCTGGAAGCTCTGGCGCAGTGTCGCGATTGCCCGCGATGGCGGCATTCCGGCAAGCTGGGTCAAACGCTTCTATTTTCCGCGTTTGCTGGATTATCGGGATGTGGGCAGTTCACGTAACCCTAAGATGCTGGAGCAAACAACCGACAGCGCATTGATGGTCGGCGGCTTGATGCAGTACTGGCATAAAGATACGCCCGGTGATTTATTGCTGGCATTTAAACAGCAATACAAGCGCACCAATTTCTCGCAAACCAGTAATTTTGATGACACCGCGCTGGAACGTTTTTTCAATCTCAACGCCATGCTTGATCCAGCAACGCGTTTGCTGAATCAAATGAGCATCTGGCAAGACATTGATGCGCTGGCCAAGAAGCAAGAAATTCCACTGGACTAAGCTGAGCGAAATCGCGCGTGTGTATTGAAAGGAATAAGGGGATTATTTAATATACTCCCCTTTATTTTATTAAAATATGCCCTATTGACCAATTATTATATGGACACCTAATACATACCCACCCAGAGTATATAATATATTATCTATGCCAATCAGTCACAAACCAAAGTGAATTGAGTCGCAATTTAAGTACCCGGACTGCGCTTCACAAAAAATAACGCAGCACCAATCGCCATTAAAATCCCACCGAAAAAGCGATTCTGCTTTTTCACTAAACGTGGATCGCGGAAATAGCGTTGCATCGATGACGCTGCCCATGCATAGCTATGCATCACCACCAAATCTACAGCGCACATCGTCATCCCCAATATCAATAACTGTGGCAACAAGGGCGCGTCGTGGCTAATAAATTGCGGCAACACCGCCACCATAAAAATGATCCCTTTTGGGTTCGTAGCATTGGTCAAAAATCCAATTAAAAATCGCTTACGCAAATCCGGTGCCATCGACGCTTGCGATGCCAAAGCACCTTCATTCGCGCTGACATCGACTTTGGCACGCCATTGGCTAATGCCTAAATAAATCAAATACAAAGCACCGATGATTTTGACAGCGCTGAAAGCAAATTCGGACGCCATCAAGATAGATCCTACGCCAGCACCGGCAATCGTAAACACCAATAGCAAACCGGCTTGCAAACCCATGATGGTGCCGCTCGTTTTTTTAACGCCATAATTTAAGCCATGCGCCATCGAGAGCACGGCACCAGAGCCCGGGGAAATCGCAATCAAACACGCTGCGAAAAAAAAGGTAAGCCAGAGGGTAAACGTCATGATGAGTCCGTAAGTATTTTGAGCAAGAGCGAATAAGCCAGGCAGCAAGTTTGCTGGGGGTCTATTTTAATCTGTGGAAGAAATTCGAGGACAAGCGCATCACAAAATAAGAGAAATAAAATTTTTTCGCTTACTTATTTTGCTATTGGACTGGCTTTACTTAGCCACGCATCATGGCGGCTAATAATTGACTCTTTAAGGTTTTAATCAATGCAGTTTCGTCAGGAGGAACACCCTCTTCTGCCGCAATTGCACGGTCTGCATAAAAAAATCCCAATGATTTTTTCTGGATGACGAGCGGTAATACAATAAAGCTCAGGGCATCTGGTAACAGCGCACGATGCCAGCTTGGGAGCAGTTTTTGTATCTTCGGAGCGGTCGCATCAGAGATCATCAAATCCGCATTATTGGTCATGGCCAAATGAAACACGTCTTGCTCTACTTTCATCGGGAATACAAAGCCTCGCTGTCGCTCTGCATATAGTTCGCCAACTGACACACGTGCCATAAAGCTGGAAGTGGACGGGTCTCGCAAACAAACCGTGGCGAAGCGAAAACCCATGCTGCTGTACAAGGTCTCCAGCACCAGCAATATCATGTCATTGAGTTTGATTTGATCAGACGCCAGCATTTGCGTAACGTCTTGTACGCCTGCCAGCAAGAGGTCACGTGCATTGCGTGGCTTGCCGCTAGCGTAGCGTTCAGCCTGCTGCATTTGATCTGCATTAAAACTTTTTAGCAAAAATTCGCTAGGGAATTCGCCATCGGCAGACAGTGCGTCATCCGTGTCACCAGCAGCAGGCAGAGCGATGTCCATACTCTCTGCTAGTTGTCTGGTTTCTTGCGTTACTCGCGCCACCATTTCTTCCAGCTTGGCTTGATCGAGCTCTAAGACTTTGCCAAATTTTTGCAGTAAAGGTTTACAGCGTGCGCTCAGATTATCTGTGCCTGTGGTGAGTACCAGACTGGCTACGCCGTCGCTAAAGGTGGAGACTTGCTTAAGCCACTCGTTACGGTGGCTGGCTTTTTTTTGTTCACCGGCGGGTAATGCCCCCAGTGATTGAATAATGGTGTCGGGAATTTTCCAATCCTGCAATGCCATCTCGCCAAAACGGTCATAACTGCAACCTAACAACAAGCTGGAGGCATCGGCAGCATTCGCCTGCCCGCTTGTTTGCATGGCCTGTATGCGTCCGTATAAAACATGATCAAACGAGGCGACTAGAACCCGTCCAATATTTTTAAACAAAGCGGCAACGGCGGCTTCTTCTGCATCTTGATAATGACTACGCTGCGCTAGTTCACGTCCGACGATACTAGCGCAAAGCGCATGTACCAGCTCTTTGCGGACACTTTGCGCATGTTTTTTATCTTTAAAACAATCCACCAGCAACATCGCCAATGCTCCGGTTTTTACCGTGTCAAACCCGAGCAAAAAAATCGCTCTTGAAATCGTAGTGACTGGGACGGTAGCCCGGGTGCGGTAATGAATGGTGTTTGATAAACGCAATATTTTTTGCGTCAGTGCTACGTCAGCCAAAACAAAATGTGCCAGCTTGGCAATCGAATCTTCGCCAGAAGAAGTGATCTCCACCACCTTGGATACGACTGCGCCCAAGGTCGGCAAAGTGGCATCTTCTGCAATTTTTCTGAGCAAGCGATCACGCGCAATTTCTGGCGCATTCTGCTCTAAATTAACGGAGGTATCGATAGGCATAGATAACAATAAGTAGGTACGCTGGCGATTGGCTTGCTCGTTTTAGATCGTACTTTGGTTGTGCTTTGTTTTGCTTTGATTATGCGTCATTTGATTACTACGCCAAACTCAACGCGTCCTACTTTGCTTCTCTTTTTATTCTTAATTTATGTATCTATTTCACTTTTCTTACTGCGGTAATACCATATTTCTTTTGAAGCTCATCATACAAACCCTGAATCGCTTTGAGTCGTGGGTTCATCGGATCCAGGCGACGCGCAGATTCAATTAAATGTTTGGCCTGCTCCCCGATCTGATTGTCCCAACCCAGATTCTCCAGACACTTCAGCGCTGCCAATGCCGCGTTCATCACGACTTGCGGATTATCCGGCGATTTACGAGCGGCGGTTGTGAGTAATTCTACCGAGCCGCGGAAATCACCTTGCTTGGCTTTTCGCACACCTTGCGCTACCAAGTCCATGACTTCTTTTTGACTTTGCTGTGCCAGCTCTTTTGCCAGATGTCCTTTGCCTACGCTCTCAAATACACCGATCGCGCGGGTCATCATTTTTTGGTTAGTGGCATTGCGCATCACGTCAAGAATAACCTCAGTGGCCTCACCCTCTTGATCATTTTCCAGACAGCTTTTGGCTAAACCTAATTTAAGATTAGTCGACAAACCTATATTTTCGCGGCTGGCGGCAACTGCTGCGCCTAACTCATCACCGAGGCGCGCATCACCCGTAGCGGCATGGATTTTAGCGGTAGAAATCGCACGGCAGGCGGCAGTCTTTTTCAGCCCGACCATGTTTTTTTCCATGTCGCGGATGACTGATTTGGCTTGCTCGTTATCGCCTTTTTTGACTAAGGCATCCACTAATTTGACATGGTCCTCAGGGTCACGGAATTCTGAGAATTTGGCTTTGGCGACGACTTTTTTAAAAGTGGCTTCGGCAGTTTCTATATCCCCCGTTTCTAAGGCGATTTCACCCAGGCGACGCAAGCGACGTACTGCGTGGGGCGATACTTCGATGGCGGTTTCCAGCACTGTCTGCGCCTCGGGTAACTCGCCGATCGCTTCGTGAGTTTTAGCCAGCCAGTCGTAGGCGTCCATGTATTTGTTATTCTCAGCAACCAGCGTTTTGAGAATATTTTCGGCCTCTTCAAAGCGCCCTTGCATAAATAAAGTTTTGGCTAAACCGAGTTTGGCCCAGGCCACGGCTTTCATTTCAAACAAAGCAGTGTAGAGCGCCTCTGCCTCGGCGTCTTCGCCCAGAACGACATGCAACTCGGCACGCCAGCGCATGAAGTCAACGACGTATTTGGGGTAATCTCGCTCGCCGTGATGGCAGGCGGTAATTGCTTCGACCAAAGCACCTTGCTCCATCAGAGCGAAGATTTCGACAAAGGCTTTACGTTTTTCGATTGCCTTGATCACACGCTCTAGCAGCATGTCGGCGGTGAAGGGTTTTAATAAATAATCGGAAGGTGCCAGCTCTGCCGCACTAACCACTTTGGCGTAAGCGCGCTCGGCCGTGACCATAATAAAGATGGTGGAAAGCGGTGTCAGTTTGTGGTGGCGCACGTCTTCTAATAATTGCTGACCATCTTGGCCTACGCCAAGATCATATTCACATAAAATCAGATCAAACACTTTGGATTGGATCGTGCGGATCGCTGTACCAGCGGTCAAGGCGTGTTCAATTTTGGTAATGCCGCATAAATTGAGCATATTGTGCAAACTGACCCGCATGCCTGCATGCGGCTCAATGAGCAATGCTCTTATTTCAGCTAAATCGCTCATGGACACCTTAGGTATTCGTTATTTTTATCGGGATGCTGACTTGCCGCCTGCAACTTGGATTTCGCTTGAATTTTAGTTTTAGCCTTAGTTCTAACCTCGGTTTTAAACTTAGCTTCAACCAAACTTCGTTGCTCGGGCACAACGTCTTTAAATTGACGGTCTCAATGTCTAAAACTTTAACCTATCCAAAATGGCTTTGGGCAATTTTCAAGCTAGCTTCACGCTAAAACCACATTCAACTGGTTTATGGAGGCTAACTCAGTTGCGAACTCAGTCGCTACATGAGTGACTAAGTGAATAAGCAACTAACAGTCAGACGTGTCAGCTTATTTGAGGAAACGTGCTAATAAGAGCACGGCCAGGGATAATAAAATGGTCGAGGCAAATGGCAGAGAGAAAACCCGACCAAATAATTTAAAGCGCACATCGCCAGGCAAACGCCCTATGCCCAGTTTTTCTAACCAAGGTAATAAGGCGCTAAAGACGATCAATGCGATAAAAATCGTGAGTACCCAACGTATCATTGCCAAGCCTCTGAGGTGAGGTTAGAAAATACGACTAAATTGGCGATGAATATCATATACTCCCCTAATTTTTTTCTAAATACTGCTGATTGTCCAGACTTTAATTGGACGATTAAAATATACTTAATGGGAGTATATACGTATCGATCATTTCATCATTCTGCTTAAAGTGCGCTTTATCGACTCTCTATAAGCGATGACTACGGTCGTGTCGCAATAGTCTGGCATCCAGTTCCACTCCCGTACCGACCACTAAGACTTTAAACAACTCCCCCATCTCGGCAGGCGAAATCAGCTTTTGCAGAGCGTTGGCTTTTGGCAGATACGCCATGGGGTCGCTGGCGGAGGTGCGCATAAGCAATTCACCGATGCCGGCTTCCAGCAAAAATCCCGCCTGGCTGACATAAGCTAATAATTCCAGCCCACCTGCTTGTGCTGCCAGCGCCATGCTGGTGAAATCCACATGCGCCGTAATATCTTGCAAACCCGGCAAATAAAATGGATCGGGATGCGCATGGTGCCGATAGTGACACATCAGCGTGCCTTGCGTACGTTGATCCAGATAGTATTCATGCGCAGGAAATCCATAATCAATCAGAATGGCGAGCGCGCCTTTGCCACTGAGTTCGCTCCCCTTTTTCAGCATTGCAGCCAAGCTGCGCATAAAGCCTGCGGCAACCGGATGGAGTTCCGTCATGTATCCCAACGGAAGCTGATCAGCGCCGGGGATTTGTGCCAGCAGTTGTGACTGCAATTGTGCATCCATCTCGCGGTCAGTAAAAATCAGCTCTGGGCTCTGCTTGATTTTACTCTCTGCCGCCATTTGCTCTGGTTCCGCTTGATGGCGCACACTCACGCCGACTTCGCGCCAGCCCCGTTCTGTCCTCACCACCAAATGCACTGGCATAGCGTCCAGCACCTCGTTACCCAGCACAACGCCACAAAAAGCGTCGGGCATTTGTTGCAACCATTGCACCTGCGGGAAATTTTTCAGCAGATCTTCTTGTCTTGCTCTTAGCTCACCGGACAATTCCACGATAAAATAGCGCTCAACGGCAACCCCAGCAGCCTGACATTCTGACAAGAAGTCAAACGCCAGCCTCCCGGTACCCGCCCCGAATTCCATCACTTGCGCGCTGGTTTGCGCTAATAAAGAGGCTGCCAGTTGCGCCAAGGTCGCACCAAATAGCGCTGACATTTCTGGCGCGGTTGTAAAATCACCGTCTTTGCCTAGTTTTGCCGCACCACCGCTGTAATAACCCAGATCCGGCGCATACAAAGCCAGTTCCATATAACGAGCAAACGAGATCCAGCCTGCATTTGCGTCAATCTGTTGAATAATGTGCTGCTGTAAAGCCTCAGACGCCGCTTGGGCATCAGCGCCGGGTGCAGGTAATGTAAGTTGCTGTCGTGTGGAGTGAGATAGTCGCATAGCCGCATTGTATAAAAGTCGTCGCCTTCAAGGTGTAATTAAAGGTGAAATTTAAGATTAAAAAGAATCAGCCGAGTAAGAAAGTATCGCCATGACAATTACCATTACAGCCGCTGATTCAGCCGCTCCTTCAGTATCTGCCACAGCATCTGATACCGCATCCGCTTCAGCTCCCAAGACAGAAGCGGTCATCAATTCGCCATCTGATTCGAAACGAGATGGTCTGACACGAGTGGTCTTGGTCACCGGCGCTGCCAAACGCATCGGTCGCACCATTGCGCTGACTTTGGCGCAGCGTGGCTGGGATGTTGCAGTACATTATGGTCGCTCAGAAGAAGAGGCGCTTGGTGTGGTGGCAGAGATCAAGGCAATGGGCAGACGCTCAATTGCCTTGCATTGTGATCTGGCGAATGAAACTTCCGTCAAAGAACTGCTACCCAGAGTCATCGCGGCCTTTGGCAGCGTGCAATGCGTTGTAAATAACGCCTCGCTATTTGAAGAGGATAGTATTAGCGATGTCTCCAAATTGCGCTTAGATAAACATATGCATGCCAATTTGTTAGCGCCGCTCTTATTATCACGGGCTTTACATACAGCCACGCCGGATGGGCAACAAAGCTGCGTGATTAATTTGCTGGACCAAAAGCTGCAAAATCTGAATCCTGATTTTTTGTCGTACACCCTATCCAAAGCAGCCTTGCAATGCGCCACAACGACCTTGGCGCAAGCACTCGCGCCCAAGGTGCGCGTGGTTGGCGTGTCGCCCGGGATCACGATGGTGTCCGGCCACCAGACTGCCGACGATTTTGCGCAAGCACATCAAGTCACGCCGCTGGGTCGCTCTAGTACACCTGAGGATATCGCCAATACGGTCTGCTTTGTTGCCGACATGCCTGCGATTACCGGCACCACCATCATGGTGGATGGCGGCCAGCATTTGCTGCCGTCTGCACGTGACATTATGTTTTTAGCGACCTCGGCGACAACTAAATAAAGATCTTATTCCTTACCTATATTCGACCTACTGTAGTTTTACAATTCCATAATTCCATTACATTGAACTGACCCCATCATGCTATCTGTCCTCCACTACCCACAACTCGCCGATTGTCGTCGTTTATTTTTGCGTAATTACGAAGTCATGATCAATATCGGTGTGCACGATTTTGAGAAAAAAGGCGAGCAACGCGTGATCATCAATGTAGATTTATATATTCCGCTGGCGCTCTCCACTCCATCTGCAGATCATCTGGATGAAGTAGTAGATTATGATTTTATCCGCGAAACCATCGCACAACGTATGGCACAAGGGCATGTTCATTTACAAGAAACCTTGTGTGACGATGTGACCAAAAGTATGCTAGCACATCCTCGCGTGCGAGCAGTGCGGGTCTCTACCATGAAGCCCGATGTCTACCCTGATTGCGAAGGTGTGGGCGTAGAAGTATTTCAAATTAAAACCGACATTTAAGCGCCATCATGCAAGTACAAGAAACCAGTTTTGCCGATTTGTCTTATTTGTCTACTAGCGGTGCGATGCCAGTGCAGACGCAAATAAGCCAAAAGTCGCAAGAAAAAATCACTTACGAAAATAATAAGCTACACAAGCGCCTGTGCCGCCAGGTTGGTCAGGCAATCGGTGATTTTAATATGATAGAAGAAGGCGACAAGGTCATGGTTTGCCTGTCCGGCGGCAAAGATAGTTATGCCATGCTGGATATTTTGATGACGCTGCGTGAACGCGCACCGATCAATTTTGAGATCATCGCCGTCAATCTCGATCAGAAGCAACCTAACTTTCCCGAGCATATTTTGCCAGCGTATCTGGAAAAACTAGGCATCCCTTACCACATCGAAAATCAAGATACCTACAGCATCGTCAAGCGTCTGATCCCGGAAGGCAAAACCACCTGCTCGCTATGCTCCCGCCTGCGGCGTGGCATTTTGTATCGGGTTGCAGATGAACTGGGCGCGACTAAAATCGCTCTCGGTCACCATCGCGACGATATTTTAGAAACCTTTTTTCTGAATATGTTTTTCGGCGGCAAACTCAAAGGCATGCCCGCCAAATTGCAATCCGACGATGGCAAACATATTGTGATCCGTCCACTGGCTTATGTGAAGGAAGAGGATTCAGAACGCTACGCTCAGATCAAGCAATTCCCGATTATTCCCTGCGACCTCTGCGGTTCGCAAGAAAATCTGCAGCGTAAGCAAATCAAAAATATGTTGCGTGGCTGGGAAAAGACCAATCCTGGTCGCGTAGAAAGTATATTTTCGTCACTGACCACGGTGGTGCCATCGCACTTGATGGATAAAAATCTGTTTAGCTTTACGGAGTTAAAAATCGATGGCGTAGCGAATGCCAACGGCGATATTGCCTTTGATGGCGAACCCTGCGCAACGCCATCGAAGAATGTGATTTCTTTTAATCTGGGGAGGGAAGAGTAATCTGTACTCAAAACACTAGTTGACGCTCTGGAGAAATAACACTGGGTTCAACTAGGATTCAGTTGTCTCTATAAAAAAATAGGCACTTTATAAAAGTGCCTATCAAGTCAGTCACATGCGCTCTAAACATGCACTGAAGATACTACCCCGAGAAAAACTTTGCAGTTGATGTGAGAACCAGGTAACTGACTTTCACATCAACGATTACATCCATACCTCAACAACATCCATTAAGAATGGTAAGCCGATTCACCGTGGCTGGTGATGTCCAAACCTTCGCGCTCTTCATCTTCAGGCACACGCAGACCGATGACCAGATCAACTAATTTGTATGCGATCAGAGAAACGATACCGGACCACAAAATCGTCGTACCAACTGCAGTTGCCTGGATTTGAACCTGACCAATGATGGAGTAAACATCCGTAGACATTTTGTTGGTGACGTAGTCCATGATTCCCTGACCACCGAGTGCAGGTGATGCAAACACACCTGTCAACAAAGCGCCCAAAATACCACCGACACCGTGCACACCAAACACGTCCAATGAATCATCTGCACCCAACAAGCGTTTCAGTCCATTGACACCCCACAGACAAATCACACCTGCCAGCAAACCAATGATCAGGGCACCCATAGGACCGACGAAACCGCACGCTGGTGTAATCGCAACCAGACCGGCAACCGCACCGGAAGCACCACCCAGCATCGATGGCTTACCTTTAGACATCCACTCACCGAAGACCCAAGAAACAGTAGCAGCAGCCGTTGCCAGCAAGGTATTGATGAAAGCCAGTGCAGCAACATCGCCTGCTTCTAAAGCAGAACCTGCATTGAAACCAAACCAGCCCACCCACAATAATGACGCACCGATCATGGTCATTGTCAGGGAGTGTGGTGCCATCGATTCTTTACCGTAACCAACACGCTTGCCGATCAAATAAGCACCGACCAAACCTGCAACCGCCGCATTAATATGAACGACAGTACCGCCAGCGAAGTCCAATGCACCTTTTTGGAACAAGAAGCCGCCTTTTGCAGTTTCAGTCGCCAAAGTTGCCGCATCTTTAATTGCATCAGGACCAGTCCAGAACCAGACCATATGTGCAATCGGCAGGTAACTGAAAGTAAACCACAACACAATGAACAGCAGAACGGCGGTGAACTTAGCACGCTCAGCAAACGCGCCGATGATCAGGCCGCAAGTAATTGCTGCAAAAGTCGCCTGGAAAGCCACATAGACAAATTCAGGAATCACAACACCTTTGCTGAAAGTTGCCGCAGTCGCGAACGTTGCTTTGGCCGGATCCCAAATACCGTTAAGGAATAAGCGATCAAAAGAACCGATAAATCTGCCGCCTTCTGTGAATGCCAATGAGTAGCCATAAATGCACCACAATACGATAATCACGGCGAAAATCATGAATACCTGCATCAGGATTGACAGCATATTTTTAGAGCGAACCAAACCGCCGTAGAACAAAGCCAAGCCTGGAATTGTCATCAAAATGACTAACAAAGTAGATACCATCATCCAGGCAGTATCGCCCTTGTTGGCAACAGGTGCAGGTGCTGCAACAGCGCCAGAAGCAGCTGTTGCATCTGCCGCCGCTGCTGGTGCTGCCGGTACTACTGGTGCCACGGCAGCGCTGGCCGCTGCGGATGTCATTTCAGCAGGCACTGATGCAACGGCTGGCGCAGTAACAGCAGCAGTAGAAGCTGGTGCATCCACTTTGGCAGATGCTTCATCAGCTGCGATTGCCGACGATGCAAAGCCAACGGACAGGAACAAGGCGCTAGTTATCAACGCTTTGCAGAATGTTTTTTTCATGTGTGATCTCCCTGATTCCACGATATCGGTCACAGTGCGTCGTTGCCGGTTTCACCGGTACGAATACGCACAACTTGTTGCAAGTCATAGACAAAAATTTTGCCGTCGCCGATTTTCCCGGTACGAGCAGCAGTCTCTATCGCTTCAATAGCACGATCAACAATCGCATCATCTACCGCAGCTTCAATTTTTGTCTTAGGCAAAAAATCGACGACATATTCAGCACCACGATACAACTCGGTATGCCCTTTTTGACGTCCGAAACCCTTGACTTCAGTGACTGTAATCCCTTGCACACCAATAGCAGACAGTGCTTCTCGCACCTCGTCTAGCTTAAAGGGTTTAATAATGGCGGTAATCAGTTTCATGCTGACCTCTATTTAATAAATGTTTTAGAACGACTTCAGTGCGGAGAAAACTAGGCTTGTCTTACCGGTAAATTTGCCGGCAGGAGTAAAGTACAATTTTTCGTCAGCGTTAGTTCCGATAGCGGCAAGGCTAAAAGTAACACCTACAAATTCTTTAGTCACACCGATTTTCCAATCTGTGTAGGAAGAAGCGCTATTGTTTTTGACTGTCTGGTGGCCTGCGTGCAAATTCAGTATGTAACCAGATTCTGGTACGACTTCTACGTTGGCACCGATATCAAGATAACCGCTGTTTTTACTATCGACGAAACCGAAAAGATTCGTCACAGAGTGTGAATATTTTGCATAGACCGGACCGTAGCCAACTTGACCATAGATTTCCGTCGTGTTTGCATTTGCAAAGCCTGGCACACTACCTAGTCCGTTGGATGGATATACGTAGGAGAGAAAACCAACATCGTAAGAAACGTCTTTGACGATTTCGCCACGTTTTCCACCATAGATATCCCACTCGATATTGCCGTCACCACCAGCATCTTTAGTCCATTTGATCGTTGATAACCAAGTACCTGCGTAAAAACCTGTTGGGTTGTGTGTGTAGTCAGCACCGCCTTGTAAAGCGGGATTTAGACGAGATTGCGAAATGCCGCGATAGCGGTAATCGCTTACACCCCCAATATTGAAACTAACTTCGTTGTCCGGCTTAGCATCTTCTGCATGGGCTAAACTCGCGCCAAATGAGGCTGCTACTGCGACTGCTAATAATAATTTTTTCATCGTACTTTCCCATTTTTAGTTATGTTACGGTTTAAAAAACTTTTATCATTCGTACCATTAGCAGGAGTCGTGCCAAGTCTGGATTTAAACAAAATAAAATTTGCCAATTTGATGAATCATCCGCAGCAAACATCGTAAAAATTCATATTAGAGGGGGCATCTAAGTTCATAGATGTGTTTGTTACGTTATGATTTCACTCTGTTTAGCGTATAGTTAGGTATTAAATAGGCAATACAATTCTGGACATCAAGAAAAATGCACCAATACTTAGCGCTACAAAATTACACACCTAAATTAACTGCACTAATTTTGTGCATAAAAATCTACCAATAGGAAATCAATATGAACAAGCAAGATTTTTTTAGTGATATTCAAACCAAAATTAACCAAGTATTAGAAAACTCACCGGCCAAAGACATTGAAAAAAATGTCAAAGCGATGATGAGTCAGGGTTTCTCCAAACTAGATTTAGTGACCAGAGAAGAGTTTGATATCCAGGCGCAAGTCCTAGCAAAAACTCGTGCCAAGTTGGAGGCATTAGAAGCGCGCATCGCTGCGCTGGAAGTACCGGCCGATAAAACTTAAACACTAAGCTCAAACAATAATGTCACTCGCCGTACTAAAAAGCCGTGCTCTTACCGGGATGGAGGCACCAGAGGTCACTGTGGAGGTGCATCTGGCAAATGGTCTTCCCTCGTTCACGATTGTTGGTCTGCCCGAAACTGAGGTCAAAGAATCTAAAGATCGTGTCAGAGCGGCTTTGCAAAATGCACGGTTTGATTTCCCTACCAAAAGGATTACTGTCAATCTTGCACCCGCAGATTTGCCTAAAGAATCTGGCCGGTTTGATTTGCCGATTGCCCTAGGTATTTTGGCGGCGTCTGGTCAAATCCCGGGTGACGCTTTAGATCAGTACGAATTTGCAGGAGAATTATCGCTATCTGGTGAGTTGCGCCCTATCCGTGGCGCGCTGGCGATGACATTTGCGATTTGTAAAAATACCCAAAATCCACGTGCTTTTATCTTGCCTCGTGCTAACGCGGATGAGGCCGCACTGGTCAAAGACGCCACCATCTATCCTGCGGACTCGCTATTACAGGTGTGCGCCCACTTCGCTGGATTTGACGCAGCGGCAAAGCTCAAGCCACATCAGGTGACTACGGTCACACAACGTCAGCCTTATCCCGATTTTATGGAAGTGAAAGGGCAACTGCAAGCCAAGCGCGCTTTAGAAGTTGCCGCAGCAGGCATGCATAGTGTCTTGATGGTGGGTCCGCCCGGTACTGGAAAATCCATGTTGGCAGCGCGCTTTCCCGGGATTTTACCAAGCATGACAGACCAAGAGGCATTGGAATCTGCCGCGGTGCAATCCTTGACGAGCGGCTTCTCGGTGTCGAAATGGAAGAATCGTCCTTTTAGGTCGCCGCATCACACAGCATCTGGAGTTGCACTGGTTGGCGGAGGTAGTGTCCCGCGTCCGGGAGAAATCTCGCTCGCTCATCGCGGTGTATTGTTTTTAGATGAGCTGCCTGAGTTTGATCGTCGTGTTCTAGAAGTCTTGCGTGAGCCACTGGAGTCTGGACATATTACGATTTCACGCGCGGCGCGACAAGCGGATTTTCCGGCTAAGTTCCAACTCATCGCTGCGATGAACCCCTGTCCATGTGGATACTTTGGACATGCCAATGGCAAATGCCGCTGCACACCGGACAACATCGCTCGTTATCAGGACAAAATTTCTGGCCCGTTATTGGATCGTATCGATATGCAAATCCAGGTCGGTGCGTTGCCGCATCAGGATTTATTGAAACAAGCGGACGGCGAAACGACTGCCGTAATTCATGCGCGGGTTGAGGCGGCTTTTGAGCGGCAAATCGCGCGCCAAGGTAAAACCAATAACCATTTATCGACGACAGAAATTGATCAGTATTGTCAGCCTGACCAAGCTGCCGAGCAGCTTTTGCGACATGCCATGATCAAACTTAACTGGTCAGCGCGTGCCTACCATCGAGTGCTAAAAGTAGCGCGTACGATTGCCGATCTTGCCAACGTCGCGCAAATAGGTCAGCCACATGTTGCTGAGGCGATCCAGTATCGCAGAGCATTAAAAGAGCGCTGAAGAACCTTGGGAGCAAATTAAGAACCGGTTGGAAACACTGAATTCAGGTTTATCCCTTGAAATGCGCCCATTCGTAGCAAAATAAGTCTCATTGTATGCACCGCATTTACTCTATTACTCTGCGCACGCCTCTCCAAGGAGCAATCCATGTCCCCCAGCGAAATTCAATTATTACAAACTTTTTTAACACAACTGGTGCAAACCCAGGCCTTGAATAAGGATCAGCAGGCACAAAGCATGATTGCCGAAGCCACTGCACACCAGCCGGATGCGGCTTATTTGTTGGTGCAACGGAGTTTGCTGCTAGAACAAGCGGTGACCAACGCGCAAAGCCAGATCGCACAGTTACAAACGGAAAACGCGGAACTCAAAGCCACGCGTGGCAATACTGCCGGTGGATTTTTGCAAGCCACCAATACGGCCTGGGGCAACAGCGTCAGTAGTCCCCCAATAAACTCACCGATCAGCTCACCATCGACAGCTACCTCCATCAATGGAACCAGTGGAACAAACGGGACGGCGCTGGCACCCGCATTTGCGAATCCGATGGCATCTGCGCCAAGCTCTGGCTTCTTCGGCGGCAATGCCGGCAATATGCTGGGCACCGTTGCGGCAACAGCTGCTGGTGTCGCAGCAGGCGCGTTTTTGTTTCAGGGAATAGAGAATTTAGTTGGCAACCATCACGGAATGAATGCCGGAACGAATCGAGAAACCAATCCGGCAGCCAGCCTCAGTAATGCTGACAACGGATTAATCCCGAATTCCTTTAGTGAAGATAAAACTGCTGCCGATAACAGCAACAGTTTGGCCGACGCCAGCGGGATTGACGATATCAGCAGCATGGACGACAACGCTGGTGCTGATATCTTGGATGATATTTAAGCTAGAGCGCTTAATCAGGTCTTGGATAAACCTCGCGGGAAAGCATTTTCCCACTTTGATCCAGCTTAATTAATACCATCTCACCGGCGGCGGTATCTACCCCAGAATACGCCGAGATATTGACTTGATGCGTGACCAAAATCAATGCTTTTGCCCCTTTGGTTTTGATCGCGCTTTGAATAAACGTCGGTAAATCACTGGGCGGCAAGGCGGCGCTATTCTTCTCTTCAAAAGTCGATGCCAGCGCGTTTTCTGGTGTGACTGGTCCAAAACCCAATAGACGCGCCGTATCGCTTGTCCGGCACCAAGGACTCGCATACACCGCCGCAGTTTGTATGCCCTGCTGTTTTAACCACTGACCGATTCTTTTTGCCTGGGCGATGCCTTCATCGCTGAGGTTTCTTTGCGTCTTACAATCGCCCAGCTTGAAATTGGCAGGATCACCGACGCCTGGCGCTCTGGTGTGACGCATCATTAATACATAGTCGGGGCTTGCTAACTTAGCTGCAAGCTTTTGAGCTGGCTCATTGGTTTGGCAACAGGCATTACCTGCGAAAAAGAGTGTCAAAATTAGGAGTAATCGCTTCATCGGTGGTTCTCTAATAATCTGGTTTTTAATTAAAATCTGTTAATAAATCTCTATATCAAAAAATATACTCCCCTCAGGTATATTTATATTGCCCATACAAAATCTGGACAATGAGCCAATTTTATCTAAAAATAAGGGGAGTATATTCGTCTGATCTATTTTTATTCAATTATGGATCGCCAGCAAAGTCGCCTGCAACAAGCCTGCCGCCGGACCTTTGTTGGCCCAGGTCTGGCTTAAATCGACATCGCCGTTGGTGCTGATCATGATCAGGTAGGCTTCGTTTTTGATGTCTACCAAATTGAGTGTGCGGATACCTCCTATCCAGCCTTGGCGCTCGACGATCATGCTGGCGGGTTTATCCGCCTTGGCAGAAAATGGATAAGACCAGACGCCCAAAGCGCCGCCAACGGCATTCGGTTTCACCATCTCAGCGCGGCTGGCTGGGGACAATAACCTACCACGGCTAAAGGCCTGATCAAAAGCCAATAAATCCCGCAAAGTCCCAAAAGTCGCGCCTGCGGCACCGTAGCTGGCAAAGTTGATCGGGATTTCTGGATTGCCGCCGACGATGCCATGTACATGGTTTACATCGTCGTAATACGGTGGACTGTACATACCAGAATGGGTCATTTTGGCGGGATTGAATATCTTTTGCTGCAATAACTTTTGATATTTGATGCCAGTGACTTTTTCTAGCAGCGCACCTAAGACGATGAAATCGCAATTATTGTAATCAAATGCTTCACCTGGCGCGCGCTGCAAAGGCGTAGCGCAGACTGTTGTGGCGTTCAGCTGCATGTCACCGGATGCTGGTGTGCGGGCAAAATAAAACTGCGGTAACTTATCTGGATTAGGCAAGCCAGACATGTGCAACATCAACTGCCGGAGGGTGATTGCCCGCGCTGCCTCGTTAGGGAAATCCGGCCAGAATTTGCCCAGCGGCATATCCAACGCCAGCTTACCGGCATCCACCTGCTGCATCACCATGACCGAGGTGAATAGCTTGGTAATGGAGGCATATCGAAATACACTATCTTTACTCAAAGCAGGCTGCCCGATTTGCGGCTCACCAATAACTTTCTCTAGCAAGACCTGATCACCGTGCGCGGCTAATACCAATCCCTTAAATCCGTCAGCCTCTAATTTGCTTGCTGCGGCCTCAAGCCCGGGATTTAGGGCTGGATCAGATGCGGTATTGGGCGCTGCCAAAGATAAAGGCGAGACCGACGACAAAGATAACAAAGCACTAACGCATATGCTTGCGACTAAAAAAAGCTTTTTTCGGGACTTCATCAGACCTGACATGGCGACTCCAGACAAGATTAAAAAATCAACTGACGGCTGCTATGTTGCGTCATCAGGAATTACGCAAACCGCCCTAGCTTAGCCACAACTGACCCACAACTGAGTTACAGCCGAGTTACAGCCTGTTACTAAATTTGCAGATTCAGCGGAAAAACCATGATAACTTTTTTCCTTGTGCTGCGTTGTAACTAGACGGCAAAGTCGCTTTCTATACCAGATGCAAATACTGTAAAGCGGGCGGGTAGCAATTTCACATCAGTTTAATTTCATCTGATTATCGATTTACGAAGGTCGATCATGACAACAAATTCTCTCACTCTGGCGCGCTGCGGGATCAGGCTCGCTAACATCACCAATATCGCCGGCTTAGGCTCACTATTATTACTGGCAAGCTGCGCGAATACGCCGCAAAACCAAACCACTCAAATTAATAACGCCCCCGTAAGTCATGTGCTGGAAGCCGCACATGTAGATCCAGACAAGCTGCTCAACCGCATTACCTGGGGCGCCAACGCCTCTTCCTCACAAGAATTGCGTGCGGCGGGCATGGATCGTTACCTTGACCAGCAATTGCGTGGCCGTGTTGCTATCTTGCCGCCGGCAATACAGGCACAAATTGATAGTATGACGATTACCCAGCGGCCTTTTGACCAGTTAATGCAAGATCTGGAAACCCGTCGTATTACAGCAGAAAAACAAAAGGGTATTGACGACACGCTAGGCAAAGACTACCAACAAGAATTATCCCGTCTGGCAAAAGAGGCCGCAACCAGATCGCTATTGCGCGCCGTGTATTCACAAAACCAATTACAAGAACAGATGAGCTGGTTTTGGATGAATCATTTTAATATTCATAACGGCAAAGCCAACGAACGCGCCTTGTTGGGCGACTTTGAAGAACGTGCGATTCGCCCTAATGCTTTGGGCAATTTCCATGATTTATTACGCGCCACGGTATTGCATCCGGCAATGTTGCGTTATCTTGATAATGACCAAAATGCGGTCAATCGTATCAACGAAAACTATGCCAGAGAATTGATGGAACTACACACTATGGGTGTCGGCAGCGGCTATTCCCAAGGCGATGTACAGGAACTTGCGCGAGTTCTGACTGGTTTCGGCGTCAATCAAAATCCCGACACGCCCAAGATAAAAGCCGAACTGCAGCGACTGTATGTACGCAACGGTATTTTTGAATTCAATCCACAGCGCCACGATTTTGGCGATAAAAAAATACTCAACAAAGTCGTACATGGTCGCGGTTTGCCAGAGTTGGATGAAGTCATCACCTTACTCAGTCGCCAGCCTGCGACGGCACAATTTATCAGCCGCAAACTAGCGATTTATTTTGTCTCTGATACACCGTCCGATGCGCTGGTATCCAAAATGGCGCAACGGTTTTTACAGACCGATGGCAATATTCCAGCGGTCTTGCGCAGCATGTTTGAGTCGCCAGAATTTATCGCCTCGCTGGGCAATAAGTTTAAAGATCCTATGCATTATGTCGTCTCTTCAATACGTCTGGCTTACGACGGCAATCCCATCATGAACACCGGCCCGATGCTAAATTGGCTGAATATGCTGGGCCAACAGGCCAATGGCCGCCAGACTCCTGATGGCTATTCTATGCAAGAAAGCGCATGGGCCAGCCCGGGGCAGATGACCATGCGTTTTGACGTCGCCAAATCGCTGGCGAACAATAATCCAGGTTTATTCAAAATAGATAATCAGACAGCGCCGCCACGTCCGCCGCAGCCTGCGCTAGTCAACTCACCGTATGTCAAAAATTGGGCAAATAGCTTTAGCGTAGGGACACAACAAGCACTGATGCAGGCTAATTCACCACAAGAATGGAACGCGTTTTTTCTGGCGTCGCCAGAGATGATGCGTCGGTGATTTGCTGCGCAGTTTCACTAAACGATAGCCCAAAAATTGGTTAGCCGCGCAGTCCAAATGACTTAGCCGACCAATATCAGCACACCAGTAAAAAGGAATTATCATGAACCGTCGTGATCTACTCAAAGCATTTGCCGCGCTGTCTGCCACCAGTATCAGCAGCAGCCTGTTTGCCGCACCAGCTACCCAAAATCGATTACTGATTGTATTTTTGCGTGGGGGATACGATGCCAGTAATTTACTGATCCCGACGTCGAGTAATTTTTATTACGAAGCGCGTCCCAATATCGCTATCGCCCGTCCGTTGAGTGGAAGCGGTTCAGGAAATACTACGGGCATCAGTACAGATCTCAATGCCGCATTGGAACTGAATGCGGATTGGGGCTTGCACCCAGCTTTGCGCGACAGCATTTATCCCTTATATCAAAAAGGAGAAGCTGCCTTTATCCCGTTTGCAGGTACGGATGATCTCTCGCGCAGCCATTTTGAAACTCAAGATAGCATAGAACTAGGCCAGCCCCTGGTCGGCTCTCGTAATTTCCATTCTGGTTTTTTAAACCGTCTGGCGGATGTATTGAATGGTGCGCCAGCAATGTCATTCACCGACCAATTACCGATCGTCATGCAAGGCAAGGCACGCATTGCCAACACGTCGCTGAGGTCGCCGGGCAAATCGAATGTGGATAATCGCCAGAGTAAAATCATCTCGCAAATGTATAGCCAGACCGGTCTGGCGCAGCAAGTCACCGAAGGTTTTGCGGTACGTGAAGAAGTCTCGCGCGAGATGCAAGAAGAGATGAATTCAGCTAACCGCAATGCGATCTCGACCAAGGGCTTTGAACTGGAAGCAAGACGCATCGCCAAAATGATGCGAGAAAAATATGCGCTCGGCTTTGTCGATGTCGGTGGTTGGGATACCCACGTCAATCAAGGCGGTGCCAGCGGCACATTAGCCAGTAAATTTGATGAGCTGGGGCGCGGACTGGTCGCGTATCAGCAAGAAATGGGCGACGCCTGGCGCAATACGACGGTGGTGGTGCTAAGTGAATTTGGTCGTACCTTCCGCGAAAACGGCAAGCGCGGCACCGATCATGGGCATGGCAGTGTGTACTGGGTTTTAGGTGGCGGTATCAAAGGCGGCCAGGTCGCCGGTGAGCAAATTCAGCTGGAACAACCCAAATTATTCCAAAACCGCGATTACCCCGTATTGAATGAATATCGCGCCGTATTGGGCGGATTATTTGCGGGTATTTACGGCTTGAATGCCAGCCAGTTGGACCATATATTTGCCGGAGTCAAAGCACGTAATATTGGCTTAGTCTGATGCTGGATTAGCAGTTGGTGGTGATATTGATGAAGAAGGCGAGATCAAAGGCAAGGACGAGATCGGCAATTCAATATAAAAACATGTTCCCGCTTCTGCGTGCTGGCCTTCATATCCGATCTCGCCATGCATTTGATGCATGATCGCCTGGGTGATCGCCAACCCCAGTCCCGTGCCACCTTTGGCGCGGGTATCTGAAGAATCTGCCTGCGAGAATTTTTGAAAAATCCGCTCGCGGAAATCTTCAGGAATACCGCTACCCTGATCGATCACTTCGACCCGCACTTTATTCACCCCAGATAACTTCACCAGGAGTTGTACATCCGCACCCTTGGGAGAATATTTACAGGCGTTTGACAGCAAATTGGCCATCACTTGCTGAAACCGCCCCTCGTCTACATTGACCGATACCGCCGGAATCTCTTCGCTCAGCGCAATCCGCACGCCCAGGTTTTGCGCAAACGCCTGGTTGGTTTGTACCGCGCTGATTAATAAGTCACGTAATGGCAAGGTCTGAAAAGAGAAATCCATTTTGCCCGCTTCGATTTTTTGGCTATCTAATAAATCGTTAATCAGGCGCGTCAGACTCTCACTATTTTTATGTGCAATCGTAATCAGCATCTGCGCTTTTTCTGGAATGGCACCAACCACGCCGCCTAGCAGCAAACTTAACGAGCCGCGTATCGAGGTTAACGGTGTGCGCAACTCATGGCTGACGGTAGAGATAAATTCACTCTTCATCTTCTCCATCTTGCGTCGCTCGCTGATGTCACGCACGATGACGATCAGTTTGCGTTGTCCTGATATCTGGTAGCGGCTAATCGATAATTCAGCGGGGAATAAGCTGCCATCTTTGCGCATGCGCTCGGCCTCCAGATAAATCATCCCTGAGCTCACAAACTCGGGATAACTCATCGCCAGCGCCATCAAGTCTTTACTATCGGGCGGGACAAAAAACTCTCCGTGCTTGCCAACGACATCTTCAGGATCATACCCATACATCGCTAAAGCAGCTGGATTGGAGGTTTCAATATTACCGTTCTCATCGACCATGATGATGCCATCGGCTGCGTTTTGAAATACCGCCAGAAACCGGTCAGACGATTCTTTTAACTCGCGTTTTTGCTGCGTCAGATCTTGTAATAAAGTCGCTTGATTACGGTTGATCACTTCGGCCTGACGCTTTAATTCTTTGGTGATTTCTAAATCAATTTCGCGCCGTTTTAACAAACTAAGCAATAAAGTAAACGCCATGATGACCGCGATCACACCGCCCAAAGCTACGGCAACAATCACGCCGCTGGTGCGGCGCCAGTCAGTAAGATAAAGCTCTTCTTCAATCGAAAAATTAATGATCAAAGGATATTTATCCAGTGTCTGGATCGCCGCCATACGCATCAGCGGCTTTCCACCATCTGCCATTCGTTCAGTATTGGTAATGATCACCCCAGATTTCTTTTTCTGATTATGTACTAACTGGTAGGTGCTACCCGTAAGGCTGCGCTTACCCATCAGATCATCACGCTCTGGCCAACGTGTCAGAAAGGTAAAATCATCCCGGAACAAAGTCACCGCGGCACGACCACCAATACTAATTTTTTCGTAAAAGCTGGAATAAAGGGAGGGCGACACACCAATTGCAGCGATACCAATAAACTCGCCATCACTGCCCGTTAAGCGGCGACTGATAAAAAATGTCCATTGACCAGTGGCTTTATTGCGTGTGGAAGTGCTGACATACTCTTTAAGGCTAGCGTCATTTTTTTGTGCCACAAAGTAATCGCGGTCGACACCATTGAGTGCAACGGAAGGGAAACTACGTGAATTGGCAATCAGATTACCATCAGCATCAAGTATAAAAATCACATCGATCTGCGGCGATAACTTCTTTTTTTCAGCCAATACTTGATGAAACTCCAACGTGTTGACATGGGTATTTAAATACGCAGAATCGATAGTCCAGCGATCCTGAATCCGCTCCACCACATTATCTAAAGCGAGGTAGGCAGTGCCCATTTGCTGGGCCGTATTTTCGGCCAGCATCAGGCTGAATGCCTCGGTCTGCTTTTGCCATTTTTCAACCTCTTGACCGCGCAATACCCAGATGGAGGCAACGGCAGAAACGATGATCGTCAGCACCAGAAAAATACCAAGTGCGGCAGCCAAACGACTGGTCTGTTTTCCGTTACTTTTCATTCGAATGGTTTTATCCTGGCAGCACAAAAATTTATCATCGACTTTCGCTATCGTACACCGACTCATGCGGATTCAGATTGGATAGTCAGCATGAATAGTAAAAACAGTGGATGAACCGATAACAATAAGTATCAACGGACTGTCGCCGGCACATCAACTGCACATCAAGCACCCATCACTTATCGGTATCAAGCGAGCTCGCTTTTTTTAGAAAAGTTGGAAGCAGGCTGGACTGTCACAAAATCCTAATAGGTAGAAATAATACGTTTTTACCATCTAAGCATCATGAATAATCATAAATAATCATAAATAATCACAAGTGATTGTCGCAGCCAGATTTATGTGCCATTGTTGCACTGAGGGCAAGAGTTAAAATCACAGATTCATCCACATGGGGCTTGCGCAGCATCACAAAAACAATGTTGCCCAAATCCTGACAATGACAAGGAGCGTGTTCAATGAAAAAACTTATCTTAGCAAGCAGCTTGATGTTGGTTTCTGCCTCTGGCATGGCAGCCATCATACCTTGTGCAGAAATCAAAGAAAAGATTGAAGCAAAGCTGGAGGGGAAAGGGGTTAAAAACTACCGTCTGCAAGTAGTTAGTGCAGATACAGAAACCAAAAACCGGGTGGTCGCAAACTGTGACGGTGGACGTAAAAAAATCATTTACCAGAAATCTCACAAAGCTGACGCTACAGAATAGCGTCTCAGGTAAGCTGGTTTGCAAAACAAACTTCTTAGGACTTGCGCAATTGGGACGGTTTTGCATAAGTTCTGACTTCTACGCCGACAAACCGGGCTGCCAGATGTCTACGGTAGTTCAGCCCAATTAGCTGCGCTTGCCACGGAAAATCGCCAAGCCTTTGGCAGCCTGGGCTTGCACGGCATTTTTCACCAGCGGCGTCCAGCCCAGTAACCAGCCTTTCAAACCCAAAGCCTGGCGCGACCATTTCCATAAATCAAACTGATCTGTGTGCTGTACGATTTTGCCATCGCGGAAAGCAAAGCTGGCATGAATATCATTGATCACTGTGTTACCCGTTTGCGAGAACGTGTAAGTTGCCACCCAATGCGCCTGCCCGCGCTGATCGTCAGCTGAAATACCGTCAAACACGACAGAAAAATTCTGCGCTTTGCTAGTCAGCATGCGCCACATATCCGCCGCCGCTGCCCCCTGCAAAGAAGGAAAAACCGGATCAGAAAAAATCACGTCAGCGGCATAGCAAGCCGCCATCGCTTCGGCATCCAGACGCTGGAAGGCGGTATAAAACTGGGTGATTAATTGGGCATTCGCATGCATGGGATTTCCTTTTAGCGGATCAGGGCACGGCTGGTTTGACTACATTCTTGGTCATGATTCATGGGGGAAATTTTATATACTCCCCCGTTATTTTACAGAAATCGTCTTACTGACCAATGATTATATGGACACCTTAAAATACTATATAGGAGTATCTATTTTACGTAGATAGATATCTTGATGCATCGCCAGCAATCATACGGTGGCGGCAAATCAGGTTTATTCCACCGGCCACCACTTAATGCTTGGCGGATTTGCCTTTGGCACTAGCACTTTCGTTAGCACTGTCCGATGCCGATGCGCTAGCAGAAGGTGCGCTGGCCGAGGCACTGGCACCCACTTCCATCTTGGCATGCGCCTCTGCGTCTACCTTCTCTGGCTTGACGGTCTCAATTTTATTTTCGCGCATGTAGTCGCTCATCTCTTTCCAACCGGCATACACGGCGGATCTGGACGCCTCGGGATTAAGCACATAGCAATCTTCCAACGCGCGGCCAGAATGACGACATGCACCACCAGTAGCACGGCCATCGGCCTCTTTGGCGGCGGCCTCTTTAGCGGGATCAGGCAGCCCAAGGCGATCGCAACCCGCCAGCAAAGTCAAAGCGCAAACGCCGAGGCAAAGAGAGGAACGAAGTGACATCGCAGCACCGATCAGATATGGGGATAACTGCATGGTAACAAATCCTGCCCAGCATTTCATCTTATCTTGGCGGATTTGTTTGCCTGCCGCGATGACTCGCAATCAGTTCTTATGGTTGGATGTCGTAATTCAGATTTTAAGGTCTTGGAAAGTTATAAGGAATACCTGTCTTTTCCTGGTCTGTGCTGATGATATTGGCACGATAGTCGCGGCTGACTTGGTTGAGTCGGACACGGCCTTTAGCAACGTCGACCGGGCTGCCGCCAGGTTGACTGTCGCTTACCAAAATCAAAAAATTATTTTGTGCCATCCAGGCATTGCGACTTTGTGAAATCGTGCCATCATCCAGACGTCCAGCTTGTATATCAAAGATGACCGTCCAAGCAGCATTGGATGAACCGTTGCCATAGTAGTCCACGCGAGGATCGTTCGACGTCGTGGCAAATACCGTCGGGAAAGCCAGTTGGGCAGACCCATTACGCTAGGCATCGGCGTAAGTCGATGGCGCACCAGTTGAGACGGTACCGGGAACTAGCAAAAATAAGAACTTACCGCGTAAATTAGCAATAGTCGGCCAGTTACCAGTCTGAATCGCGGACTCTGGAGTGGCATAACGGCTGGTGCAGTTGCCTGGCCAGCCTTTGCACATCAAATCATTAGGCTTAAAAATCCATTCTTTAGGGATACGGGCAGCGCCGCCATTGCCTTGGATATCGGCAATCAAATCATCCAGACTGGAGGCAGAATTGCCCAGACCAGCTTTAAATTCAAATTTCACAACTACTAGATCATGATTAGGATGCGCATCATGCCACTTGCGCAAACCATCTACGCACGAGCGCAAATCCTGATTGCGGGTCGCGCCTGCATTGCCGTTTTTGGGGCAGTTATTGTCATTGGCGACAGGATTACTATGCGATACATACCATTTGCCGGCACCCGCCCAGACATCTAGCTCGATCAATTGCACATAGATTAAGGCATCCGACAAATACTGAAAGTCACTTTTTTTGTCGTAAGTGTTATGTGAGCCTGCCAGCGTCACCTGATTGAGCCGATAGTTACTTAAATCCTGTGCCAAGGCGGAACTAACAAAACCAATCGCACTGACAGCACTAATGACAGAACAAGACAGGAACGTTGAAATCAAATTTTTAACAATAGATACGCGCATACCGTTTCCCTAAAAAGTGAAATTAAAGTAGGTGAAGCAGCGCGATGCTAAATCAGCAATATGTCGAGGCGATGACTTCTCAACAGAGACAATTCAGTGAGCGTAGGTGCGATTACGCTACGCTAATCGTACCTACAATTTCTACTAAATTTGAATTTTCAGGCTCTGGAAAATATAGATACTCTTAGTGAGTATTTATGAGTTGTCCATATAATCATTGGACAATCTGACATTTCGGGTAAAAATATTGGGGAGTATATTCATTTCAACTACACAGTCATCACTAGCGGCCGCTTAGAAACAGCCTCATTCTATTGAGCGGCTGGTCTAAGCAATTGCTGTTGCTATTGTCGTGGTCGCCCCGCTACATCTGCTGAAAAAGGTGCGCATGGTTGCGGCTGACTTCTAGTTTTTCTGGATGATTTTTTAGTTGGATTAATTGCCGTCCTCGAAAATCGCGTGTCACTTCGGTAATCGCATCAACTCGTACCAGAGTCGAGCGGTGGATGCGCCAGAACTCATCTGGGTCAAGTTCATCCTCCAGCTCTTTGAGGGTTTTTCGGATCAACACCTCGGTGGTGTCTGTTTGTACCCGCGTATATTTTTCATCCGATTGAAAAAACAAAATCTCCCGCGTGCTGATCATGCGCAGACTGCTGCCGACGCTGGCTTGTATCCAGCGCAGATAGTCGCGCTTGGCTTGCTTTTGTTGCGCAAGCTGGCCCAGCAAATCTATGATCTGCTGGTTTTGTTCCAGATTCTTTGTTGGATTTTGCGGCGCTTGTGATTGTGTGGCTCGTGCGGCCAAGGCCAAGCGCTTTTGTAATCGTTCGCAGGTTGCGCGCAGACGGTCTGCATCGACTGGCTTGAGTAAATAGTCCAAAGCGCCTTGTTCAAACGCTTGTACCGCATATTCGTCGTAAGCCGTGACGAATACGATATGCGATTGCCCTACCAATTCACGTGCGGCCTCAATCCCGCTTTGTCCGGGCATGCGGATGTCGAGAAAAATAATATCCGGACGGTGTAAATTCGCCAGTTCGACCGCCGCCATACCGTTGCCCGCCTCGGCAATAATCTGCAACTCTGGCCAGACTTCGCGCAATCTGGCGCGTAACTGATCGCGCATCGGAGGTTCGTCATCCACGATGAGCGCGGTGAGAGGGGTCGAAGGGGTCGAGATTGGATTCGTCATTTTTTGATTCACAAAAATTTTTTCAAAATTTACTCTACAAATTTAAGATTTTGTACTTGTTGATTCAATAGGACTTAAGGACGTCCTGAATACGGTATGCGAATACTCACAATCGCTCCACCGGTAATCGGTGCCTCAATCATTAGCTGCGCATCTTGTCCGTATAAAATTTTTAGTCGCTCGCGGATATTACTTAAGCCTATACCATCGTCGGCATGGACGTTAAAACCGATGCCGCTGTCTCTGACATTGACTTGCAAATAGTTGCCTGCGGCAGCGGCGCTGACATGGATTATGCCGCCTTCGGTCTTCGGTTCCAGACCATGTTTGATCGCATTTTCAACCAGGGTTTGTAACATCATCGACGGGAAAGCAGCGTCTGCCAGATGCACAGGAACATCGAAATTGACTTGCAAACGTTCACGCATCCTAGCTTGCATAATATGAAGGTAAGCCCGCGACAGCGCAACCTGCTGCCCTAATCTGCCACCGCCCTGCTCGCGCATTTGCGGTAAAGCCGAGCGCAGATATTGAATCAGATGGGTGTGGATTTGTGCGGCCTGTAGCGGATCGGTTTCTATCAACTGACCAATCAAGGCTAAGGTATTAAACAAAAAATGCGGCTCGATTTGTGCCTGCAAGGTTGCCATTTGCGCTTCCATCAAACGCCGCTCCAAGGCTTCGACATTGGCCTTGGTAGTGGCATCGGCCGCTTTTAAATCAGCCTGACGCTTGCCACCTGCCAGCACTTTGATAGCGACCGAGCTGATGGCAAAAAAAGCGCCTAATTCAGGTGTCCGCAATATCGGGCCGACCACCATCATCACCGCAAAACAAACAATGGCCAGATTCTGCCAGGACACCACCGCCAGCCAATCGAAAAACCGCCACCACAATACGGTTGTGGTTTCAACGATGTCTAAAACGATCGTCAAAATGCGATTGTTTCCATCGGATTTCATTGTCCACCGCCGCTCTGATCGCCCTGATCAGGATGACTCCCCGCTACTGAACGGGAATGCTCAAGACGTGTGGCGCGTTGACGACTTTTTCTGGTGGCTAAGACACTCACCAAAATTAAGAGCTTAATCATCAAAAAGCTAAGAAATAAAACCAGAGCCAAAGGCAAAATGGTCAGCAAAATGGCTAATGCAATCGACAAGATGAGCAATTGCGGCGCAGGCAAGCGGCGCACCCAGCGCAGACCAGTGCGGGCAAGATCGATGACAGTCGTCCACAATTCTCTCAATAAAGCGGTGACAGCGTCGAATGTGCTTTCTGGTTTTTGTGTTTGCGAGTTGGTTTGTTGTGTTTGCTCTTGCATGATCATGCTCCATTGGTTTGAAAGGTGGGAACTTCTAACAACCCTATAGTCGAGATGCAGCGCTAGGCACAAAACGCAGCAATACGTCGGTATTGCGAGGCTTTGTAACGACGCGATGCGCTCGAGTATAGAGTTGTAAGAAATTCCCGAGGCATTGCTGCCGACATGCACACTATATTTAAGATGGATCAGCGTCACCAGCAACATATGACCGATTGCTGACTTGAGGGTTTTATTGGTCGATGTGCCGGATAAACGGTAGTCAGGCAAAAACCCAGTGCTATCTGTACCAGGATTTCGACCATATCTCTGGCTAAATAGCTAATTGGTGCTTGTAACATACAATAGAAGAACTTCTATAAGAAAAACATTATCTTAGCTGCGTCCGGTTTAACCAAATCATTTGAACTGCCCTTATTAATTGATTGTACAAATGTCTTTATTTTTATCCTCAAAAATGCCACGTCGTTACCCTCACCTGATCGCACTTGCTTGTGCATTTTTATTGTGTGCTTGCTCACCTAAGTTCGATTGGCGTGAGGTTCGCGGCAGCGATGTGCCGTACACAGTTTTAATGCCCGCCAAGCCAGCCAGTTTTTCACGCGATATGCAGTTGGACGGTACGCAATTTAAAATGGAAATGACAGGCGCAGACGTAGACGGCGTGAGCTTTGCCATCGGCACCGCTAAAATTGAGGATGCGAGCAAAATTGCTATGGTATTGGCAGCCATGAAAAATGGCATGATCAATAATATCCACGGGTCCATCGTGAGCGAAAAACCTAGCAAACTTGAGCATTCAGTTGATGTTGAGGCGCACGGCAATTTGCAAAATGGTCAGCCAGTCCTATTGGTCGCGCGGTTTATCACACGTGGACCCTGGGTGTATCAGGCGGTGATTATGGGGCGAGAAAAAGCCGTCACCCCTGATGTGATTGATACTTTTATGACCTCATTTAAAATTAATTAAATCATTGATTAAGTAAGTAATCGGACTTACGCAAAACCATTATCTTTTTATCTTTGAGACTCACACAGTATGAAATTACCAGAACTTGATACCGCAACAGTCGATCGCGTCATACAAATGGCGTGGGAAGATAGGACGCCGTTTGAGGCAATCCAAGTACAATTTGGGCTGGATGAAAAAAACGTGATCGCTGTCATGCGTAAATATATGAAGCGATCCAGTTTTGAGATGTGGCGCAAACGGGTCACAGGGCGCAGTACCAAGCACCTGGCCTTGCGCGATCCTGACGTGACGCGCTTCCGCTCAGAAGATCAGCGTACCCGTTGATGTGACTCAAATAAGCTGAATGGGTTAAGAATTGCCGAGGCTAATTTTTCGGCATATCATTAATCTAAAGCTTAACTGAACTATTCATCAACCAGCACCAACGAAAAAACTGTTATAGCGAGGCTGCGATAGCGGTTTTGTGCAAGCTCTGCCAGACTCCAACAAATTCAATCAAAAATAGCATCAGCTCATATTTATCAATAGGGAAAATTCATGTTAATCACGTTCAAATCGAAAGCCGCCACCGAAGTCACCATGTACAAAGAACACGCGCGTCGGATATTGGATATGCTGAATAAAAATGTCGATCAGGGCATTATCACTGCGGCAGAAACTGCGCATGCGATCCAGGTCATCGAGGCTGCGGTTGCTGACAGCAAAGCGCATAGTGTGTCGGAAGAATTGCAACGCGATATTGATGCGCACCACCACGACGATCAGCATGATAACGAGCATGAAAAAGCTGAAACAGTCAGTTTCTCCAGCCGCGCGTATCCTTTGCTTGAAATGCTGCATGCAGCGCATAAAATGCAAAGAGAAGTGATGTGGGGCGTTTAGTTTAGCCCCATCGGAGGCAGCGATGACATCGCATATTGATAAAACGCTAGAGTTTAGCTTGTCCGCCAGTGACGGCACGTCTCTCTTTGTGCGTGACTGGCCATTGTCTCTGACGGATGACAAAAAACCGGTACACGATGGCATTGTGATCATGCATGGTCTGGGCGAGCATTGCGGTCGCTATGCGCATGTGGCGCGGTTTTTTAACGCATTGGGATTTGCGGTACGCACTTATGATCATCGCGGCCATGGCGCATCTGGTGGTGCACGTGGCGATAGTCCTGACGAAGAATCTTTGCTGCGTGATGCCAGACTGGTGATTAATGATTTCAGCAAACATCTGACTGCGCCTCCGTTATTGTTAGGGCATAGCATGGGCGGCTTGTTTGCAGCGCGTTTTGCGACTGCTGGTTTGGCGCCTATCCGTGGATTAATTTTGTCCTCCCCGGCGTTGGCATTACCGATGTCTGGCATGCAGCTGGCCTTACTCAAAGTTGCCAGTGTCTTGTTCCCTGGCCTTGGTGTTTCTAATGGTTTAAAAACAAAGTATTTGTCGCATGATGCAGAGGTAATTCAGGCCTACATCAACGATACTCAGGTGCACTCCAAAATCAGCGCACGCTTATTAAATAGTATGCTGGCCTCGATGGAATACGCCCATGATCACGCGCCACAACTTAAAATTCCGGTACTAATGATCGTCGCAGGCGATGATCATCTGGTTGACCCCGAGGGCAGCCAACGCTTTTTTGTCCGCTTACCGGAAGAAACTGCGCAGGCGTATTTTTACGATGGCTTTTATCACGAGATTTTTAATGAGCTGGAAGCCACCCGTGTCTTTGACGATGTGCGGACATGGCTGGTGCAGCGACATTTCATCGCAGCCTGACCACAGCTTAGCCACAAAACATAAATACTCCCAGTAGGTATATATTAGTTGTCCTTATAAAACCTACCTGATACGTCATTTTTAAGATGAAAATTGGGGGGTATATTAAAACCTAGGACATTTGATATTGGCTGATATCGAACTATTAGTTATTCTCACGATCTTCTCCTTGCCTTTGTAATTCTCAGTGGCGAACGGTTTTACCTCAAAAGCTGGCTGACCAGAACGCGTTTTTAGCGAATACGCTAGCGCGGCTGTTACACTGGCAGCCAAAATTGTTTAAACGAATGCACATATGCTACAACCGCCAAGAAAAACCTTAAAGATCACTAAAACTGCCGCATCAGGCGCTGTCCAAAAGGACAATAAGACCAATAAATCAGGCAGGCCAGCGACCTCTAAGCCATATGCAAAGTCCGACCAACCGGCACGGTCGGCACCATTAGCACCAGCGCCAAAATCCTCCCCGTCATCTGATGACATTGCAGACCAGCGTAGGCCCGGCAAACCGGCGGCAACTGATGCAGCAGCGGCTAGACCTTTAGCACCAGCCTCATTAAGCCCGTCAAGCTCATCAAACGCCCCTAGCGCGCAGCCAAACGCTTATGTGCACGATATATCGGGCGTAGAGTATCTAGATATAAAAGCAGATTCGCTCGCCTTTAGTCTGGTGGGGGCGGCGCAAGCCGTAGCTTATGTATTAGACGGCGTGGCATTGCCACAAGCCTTGGCTAAAGTGTTTACGCAAAGCAAGGCAACGCCGCAAATTAAAGGGGCGATTCAAGACATTTCTTATCGCACTATGCGTCAGGTTGGTCGGGTTGATGCCTTACTCACTTTGATGACAACCAAAGCACCGGAACCGGCATTGTTATACGGATTGCTGTGTTGTGCGTTGACTTTGCTGGTCAAAAACGAGGCGGAAGAAGATCAGGAACTGCCTTACGAAGCCTTTGTAGTGGTCGACCAAGCAGTGAATGCGGCGGCATCCAGTTCACACATGGCGCATGCCAAAAACATGGTCAACGCGATTTTGCGGCGCTTTCTGCGTGAGCAAGACAGTTTGCTGGCTACCGTGATCAAACAACCAGCGGCGCTGTGGAATTATCCGCAATGGTGGATTGATCAATGCAAGGCGGCGTACCCTGATCAATGGCAAGCGATTTTGCGCACAGGCAATCAACATCCGCCGATGACGCTGCGGGTGAATCGTCGTCAGATCACGACTGAGGCGTATCTACAAACGCTGGCAAGCGAACACATAGAAGCAATCCAAATCGGACCGTATGCAGTGCGTCTGACAAAACCGATGCCGGTGGCACAAATCCCTGGTTTTGAGCAAGGCTGGGTTTCAGTACAAGATGCAGGCGCACAATTAGCTGCAAGTTTGCTCGATGTACAAGACGGTATGCGAGTGCTAGATGCCTGTGCTGCTCCGGGCGGCAAGTCTTGCCATATTCTGGAAACAGCCAATGTCGGTTTATTAGCCTTGGATGCAGACCCGCAGCGCTTGGGGCGGATCGACGAAAATCTGGCGCGCTTGCAATTGTCAGCAGAGGTGAAAGAAGGCGATGCCAGCCGCTCTGGCTGGTGGGATAAACAGGGGTTTGACCGGATTTTGGCAGATATTCCTTGCACCGCATCCGGCGTGGTGCGCCGTCATCCTGATATTCGCTGGTTAAGGCGCAAGGCGGATGCAGTGCAGTTATCGACCTTATCCGCCCGGATTTTAGACAATCTATGGCGCATGCTGAAACCGGAGGGCAAACTGCTGTTGGTCACTTGTTCTATCTGGCCAATGGAGTCTGAATTGCAGGCAGCGGCGTTTGCAAAACGTCATAAGGCCATCCGTCTGGATGCACCTGGTCAACTTTTGCCGACCGCAATTGTGCTGAATAAAGCGACGGAGCAGCTAACTGAGCAAGCGACTGAGGCAGGCACAACGTCGGCTGAGAACAACGATCATGACGGTTTGTTCTACGCTTTGTTTCAAAAACCCGCCGCTTAGCACTTATTGCTAAAACTTAATAAAATTCAGAGCGACTTTCAAGCTATGATGCGAAAAACCGCACTCATACTTATCAGACAATCATGATCCTTGTTTCGCCTCATCATAATTTTATGATCAGACGCTCTATTCACTTACTCAACGGCCTGCAGGCCGGATGGTTCAGCATGCTGTTAATGCTGGCGTTTGCCTGCATTACTGCCTTAGCGGCACCAACAGTTTTTGCCGCCGATGTTGAAGTGACCCTGGCAAAACTGGAAACTACCGAAGAAGGTTACCGGATTGCTACCGGTTTTGCTTTTGAGTTAAGTCACGGGCTAGAAGATGCGATCACCCGCGGCATACCGATGGTATTTACGACCGAGGTTGAGCTAAGCCGACCACGTTGGTACTGGTTTGACGAAAAAACCATACGCTCGTCTCAGACCGTCCGCATTGCCTACAATATTTTGACGCTCAAATATACTGCGACGATCAACAATGGCGTACAGCAAACATTTGACAGCCTCAGCGAAGCGATGGCCGTGGTACTTCGCCCAAGGCGCTGGATCGTTGTAGAGCATGGCATTCTGACGAATGGCGCAGTGTACAACGTAGCAGTTCGTTTAAAACTTGATTTAAGCCAGCTACCGAAACCGTTTTTGATCAGCGCTTTAAATAATAGCGACTGGCGGCTTGCTTCGGACTGGAAACAGTTCACCTTCAAGGCGGAAGAGAAGTGACACGCTTTCTCCGGTATGCCCTGATTATTGGCGGTGCTCTGATGAGCATCTTGCTATTCTTTTTGACCACTGCATCCGAAAATTCTGCTAATTTTGAGCATTATTACGGCTGGTTGCTGGGTGCAAATGCCGTCATCGCTTTTGCGCTGTCGGTGTTAGTCATCACTCTTTTGTGGCGTCTGTTGAGGCGCTATCGGTCTAAGGAGTTTGGCTCTCGCTTGATGACGCGACTGGTGATGTTATTTGCGTTAGTGGGGATTTTGCCGGGCGCGGTGATTTACGTCGTGTCAGTGCAATTCGTCACCCGCTCTATCGAATCCTGGTTTGATGTCAAAGTCGAGGCGGCGATTGAATCAGGCTTAAATCTGGGACGTAGTGCGCTAGAGTTCTCATTAGCCGATCTGGAATCCAAAGCCCAAAATATGTCCGGCCGCTTAGCAGAGCCCTCTGAATTGAGCTTGTCGATCCGGTTAGGACGCTTACGAGAACAGCTGGATGTGCAAGACGCCACTCTCGTTAATAGCAAAGGACGGGTTATTGCCACCGCCTCCGCCAACATGGGGCGACTGGTGCCAGATTTGCCTACCCCGGCGATGATACGGCAGGCGCGGGTATCGCATGCGTATGCCGCGACTGAGGGCAATTCTGAACCGGTCTCGTTTATTGACAATAGTGCCGCTAATGCAGGTGCTAGCCGCCCAGTGCTGCCAGCAGAGCCACGTGATCTGCTACGTTCGCGCGTCGTGATTGCCCTGCACTCCGCCACTGGCACCAATACAAGTGGTTTGTCTCTGCAAAATGAAGCAATTTATTTGCAATTAATCCATCCCGTACCTACCACGCTCGCCACGCATGCAGAAGCACTTCGCAATGCGTCGGCAGAATATCAAGTCCGCTCATTAGGACGCGGCAGCTTGAAGACGATGTATATCTTTACCCTCACGCTGACTTTATTGCTGGCAATTTTTGCCGCAGTCACCAGCGCTTTTCTGATCTCCGGCGAGCTGGCGCGCCCTCTTCTGTTATTGGCCGAAGGTACCAAAGCGGTAGCAGAAGGTAATCTCTCGCCACGCCCGATCATCACAACATCGGATGAACTTGGCAGTCTGACGCAATCGTTTAACACCATGACCCGGCAGCTATTTGATGCGCGTGCCGCAGTAGAGAAAAACCGTAGCGAGTTAGAAAACGCCAAAGCCTATTTAGAATCCGTATTGGCCAACATGTCCGCTGGTGTAATGGTGCTTGATCAGCATGCCAATTTAGTTACCTGTAACGAGTCGGTAGAGCGGATTTTGCAACGCAGTTTAGAGCATGACATCGGCAAGCCAATCAGCGAGATCGAAGGCATGAGCGGCTTCGCCGTGGCAGTCGATAAAGCATTCTCTGAGCAGCATGCACAATCCGCCGCCGGTGGCGAGGATGAGAACGCGCAGCATTGGCAGCAGCAAATCGAAATTCCGCGTCTACAAACTAACAGAACAGAAAGCACGGCGCCTAATAATACCGAAGAACAAGGTATTACCTTATTAGCACGCGGCTCACATTTGCCGGTCTCTTCGGGCAACGGTTATGTGGTGGTATTTGATGACATCAGCAATATTATCTCGGCACAGCGGTCAATCGCTTGGGGCGAAGTGGCGCGAAGGCTGGCGCATGAGATCAAAAATCCGCTGACACCGATCCAGTTATCGGCCGAACGTCTGCAGATGAAGTTGCAAGACAAACTAAGCGAAGCCGATGTTGCTATTCTTAAGAAAAGTACGACCACGATAGTCAATCAGGTCACCTCGATGAAGCGTATGGTGGATGATTTCCGCGATTACGCAAAAACACCGCCCGCCGTTCTGACGCCATTAAATCTGGCCGCCTTAATCGATGAGGTACTCCATTTGTATATGGCTGGCGATGGGCGGGATGCGATCAAACTCAAGTTGGCCAGCAATCTTCCCTTAGTCATGGGTGATGCTACCCAGCTGCGCCAGGTAATCCATAATCTTTTACAAAACGCGCAAGATGCGGTTGCTGACAACGCCAAACCAGGCGCGATCCCGCAAATTGATGTGGTTGCGGAGCTAGTTCGTTACACCAGTGCCGACAAGGCAGAACGCGCTGCGGTGCGGCTGTCTATCATTGATAACGGGCCAGGTTTTTCTAGTAAAATTTTAGCGCGCGCCTTTGAGCCGTATGCCACCTCCAAACCACGCGGCACCGGTTTAGGCCTGGCGATGGTGAAAAAAATTATTGATGAACATGGCGGTAGAATTGATATTCAAAATCGTAGCGATACAAACGGTGCAAAAATATCGATTTTGCTGTTAAAGTTAGCACCGGATTCAAATGTCGTTTAATTTGATTTCCACTATTGCTATGTGCGATGGAACCCACCAGAGGAACACTGCATGGTAATGGACCAGAATTTAATAGGGTAATTTATGGCAAACATATTGGTCGTCGATGACGAAATGGGCATCCGGGAACTACTCTCGGAGATTTTAGGCGACGAGGGACACGTCGTTCAACTGGCAGAAAATGCCCAGCAAGCGCGCGAAGCAAGAGCGGCATCCCGCCCTGACTTGGTGTTGCTGGATATCTGGATGCCAGATACCGACGGCGTCACACTCCTTAAAGAATGGCAACGCGACGGTATGTTGACGATGCCCGTCATCATGATGTCTGGTCACGCCACCATCGATACTGCGGTCGAGGCCACCCGGATTGGCGCACTGAACTTTTTAGAAAAGCCCATCGCCCTGCAAAAACTGCTGAAAGCAGTTCAGCAAGGTCTGACGCGCACGCCAGAAGTAGCCCGCCCTGCGGCACCCGCTTTACGTGTGATCACTGGCGATTCTCTTGGCAATAGTGGCAATAGCAATAGCTTGAGTAACTCCAATAGCCTGACATCTAGTAGCTTCGCCTCCAGCGCCAGCAATTTTGATCAGCGCAATTTTACGACGGCGCAAAGTCCTCTACCGGCGGTGAATAATCAGTTTGCCAATCTGTCCTTCGATTTGCCACTGAGAGAAGCACGCGATGCTTTTGAGCGTATTTATTTTGAATACCATCTCAACCGCGAAGGTGGCAGCATGACCCGCGTAGCAGAAAAAACGGGTTTAGAACGCACCCATCTGTATCGTAAATTAAAGCAACTTGGAGTGGAGTCAGTTAAATACGCCAAACGCGGCGAATAAAACTGCATGCAAGAATCTAACTTGCGCACGTTGCCCACATGTCCTACATCAGTCACGCTGGTCAGCGGCGGCAGTTATCAGCAAAGAGAGTCTGCGATTGCTGCCGCTGTACAAAAGATGCAAGTCCTTGCCGGTATCCATAGCGTCAATTCTGTCGCCGTCATACTGGAAGGCTTGCCCAGTGGTGAACTGGCACTCCAAGTCATCAACGATAGATTGTCTGATCCGGCAACAGCACCGCAGACAAAGCTCAAACCCACACTACGAATACAACGCATCGCACCTGGCTGTATGTGTTGCATAGGCAATCTCGCCATGCGCGTTACACTCAATCGTCTGTTACGACAAAAACCCAATTATCTGTTTCTGGCACTAGGCAATCCAGAGCATTTAACACAACTGCGTGACTTTTTATCACAAGCGCCGTATGTGGACTTGCTGAAATTCGATGCAGATATTATTTTAAGCTCTGGCTGATAAAATAAAGCTCAAAAATTTATATACTCCCCATCATTTTTACAAAAATAGCCGTATTGTCCAATCATTATATGGACAATAAAATATACTCCTACAAGCATAAATAAAATCACTTGATTGAGCTTGACTCAATTATTCAACATTGACGTGTTTTCTTGAGCAAAGAATCCGTCTAAGTCCGAAAAAGCTAAAGCTCTGCGTTGCCCGGCCGTAACACTAATAAGACAAAGATAAAAATTATTCCAGCAAGATGCAAAGTCAAAAGTAATATGAGGTGGCAAGCTAAAGAAGGCAGTTGTAGTGGGGAGGCTTGAAATCTGCGCAGATCAGCACCATGTCCTTAGTAACAGAAATTGAAACCACCAACGATTTCCGACCAGAAAGGATGCAAAATGAATCTCATCTACAACAGCGAGCAATATAGCGTCTTTGAATACGGCGCCGACACCGACCATGAAGCTTTGCGCTTTGGCGGTTATGAAATCACCGACAAATCGGTGCGTCGCGAATGGTTTATCGGCGGCCCGCTAGCAGCCAACTTCCGAAAAGATGTTCACGAATTAATCGCTAGCGAACCCAGTGTTGAAGACATTGACGATTTTCTCGGCCAGTTCGATTCTTACATGAAGCAATCGGTACAACTGCACTAAGCACTGTGCTTATCAGTAAGTCAACTGTCGTAAAAGATCGCGATCTATTCGAATCACACAAGCTTTACATGACCCTGAGCACGCTCTGCGCTCAGGGTTATTCAATCATCTACCAGTGATGGCTTGCATACACTTAGCTGTATGCAATGAGATCGTAGAAATGCTATTGTCAGGCTTCATGCATTTTTGTCCTCACAAGTGCCAACAGGCGCTACTAAGCCTCACTAAACGCCTCCATTATGACCTCGTCCATTTCCCCGCTCGATTGGCTCAGTGGCTTGAAAAGTCTTAGTACCACGTCGTCAGATCAGCGTCATGCGGTATTAGTTACCATCACCGCGGCACTTGGCTCTACGCCCCGTGGCACAGGCACACGTATGTTGGTCACACCCACCACACAATACAGCACGATCGGTGGCGGGCATCTGGAGTGGAAAGCGCTGGCAATGGCGCGTTTGTGGCTATCTGAAACCGTATTTAAAACAAGCTCACCACGTACTGAGAAACTGGCACTTGGCCCTAGTCTAGGGCAATGCTGCGGCGGCGCTGTGCAGATCCAGCTTGATCGCCTGGATCAATGGAGCGATGCAGAATTTACAACACGGCTCAGTCATTTTCAGCAACAACAACCAGTGTTACCGCAACTGATTTTGTTTGGTGCTGGTCATGTCGGTGCCGCCTTAGTGCAGGTTTTGTCGCAAATTCCTTGCCGAATTTTATGGGTAGACGAACGCGATCATTTGTTCCCGGCACAATTACCTGCTAACGTACAAACCGAAGCTACCGACACACCGGAAGCCATCATCGCTCAGGCTGACGCTAGTACGTATTTTCTGGTGATGACGCATCATCACGGCTTAGATTTACGCTTGAGTGAACAAATTTTAAAAAGAGGCGACGCAGCGTGGTTTGGACTGATAGGCTCGCAGACCAAACGCGCCAGTTTTGAACATCGCTTAAAAGAACGTGGCATTCCCGTCTTAGCATTAAAAAGCATGATTTGCCCTATCGGCTTGCCAGGTATCACAGGCAAAGAACCAGGCGTGATTGCGGTTGCAGTTGCCGCACAATTATTGCAGTTATGGTCAATCATCCCTGCACTGCCCGCGAATCCGGTATTGAGTGCAAATGCAGCTACAAACGCAGTTGCAAACTCAGTTACAAACACACAGACTAATCCATCTTCTATTTTGAGTACAGCAACGCTATGAGTAATCACTTACACGACTTTATTTGTGGTCTGCCGAAGGCCGAACTGCATTTGCATATTGAAGGCTCGCTTGAGCCAGAACTGATGTTCGCACTGGCGCAACGCAATGCGGTCAAACTGCCATACGCATCGGTGGAAGAAGTCCGTGCTGCATACAACTTTAGTGACCTGCAATCGTTTCTGGATCTGTATTACGCCGGTGCAGCAGTGCTACAGACCGAGCAGGATTTTTATGATTTGACCATGGCCTACATCCAGCGTGCGTTGGCAGACAATGTGCGGCATGTTGAATTATTTTTTGATCCGCAAACGCATACCGCCAGAGGGATTACGACTGAGGTCGTGTTCGCTGGTATTGCACGCGCCTTGCGAGAAGCTAAAGCAGAACATGATTTTTCCGGCAGTATGATTTTGTGTTTCTTGCGCCACCTCAGCGAAGAAGACGCTTTCGCCACGCTGGATGCCGCCTTAGCGCTGCGTGACGCATATGCCGATCTGTGGAATGGCATCGGCCTGGATTCTGCCGAAGTTGGCAATCCACCAGAAAAATTTACCCGCATATTCGCCAAAGCATTAGAGCTAGGTTTCCGCCTGGTCGCACATGCAGGCGAAGAAGGCCCGCCATCCTACATCCACAGCGCACTTGATGTCTTGCAAGTAGAACGCATTGATCACGGTGTCAGGGCGGAGGAAGACGCCGCGCTGATGCAACGTCTGCAGCAAACACAAATGCCACTGACAGTCTGCCCTTTGTCTAATTTAAAACTCTGCGTCGTATCCGATTTGCGTCAGCACAATCTGGCGCGCATGTTGCGTGCGGGTCTGTGCATCACCATCAACTCCGACGATCCTGCGTATTTTGGTGGCTATATGAATACTAACTTCATCGCCACAGCCGACGCGCTGGAATTGACACGCGCGGAATTAATACAGTTAGCAAAAAACAGCTTCTGTGCTTCCTTCGCATCGCCGGAACAAAAGCAGGTGTGGCTGAATGAGTTAGATGAATATGTGCGTCTGCACTGATGTAAGCTAATCTGACGAAGCGGTTTGAACTTTTGGCATATGAGTGTAGCGACTCGACTCAGACCAACATAACCAATACAAGTTGCGGCTCATTTGCTTGAACCGCTTGCCGCCAAATTAATATATTCCCCATAAAATTTTAGCAATTAGGCTTAATGTCCAATCATTATTTGGACGTCTAAAATATACTTACAGCAGTATATTTTTAATCACAAATTATCGCGGCAAACAACGTCATATCAGATCGCATAAATTCAGATGCCCCAATTAAATTCATAGTTAAATTTTAGGCAAAAAAAAGCCCGCAGAGTGTGCGGGCTGAAATCCAAACCTTTACGGTGTTGGAGGAGACAGGTATAACTATATCGCAGTGCAGCAAATAAACAAAACATTATTTTTGCATATCAATCATTCACAAAGCGAATATCAAACTACCGAGTATTTCCTCTAAATTTTCCCTCAAAATATTACGCAACATCAAAGCGAATTTACTTCCATAGGAAAGCCCGTCATTTTCTATGCGGAATAAACTACCACTGATTTCATAGGCAAAAAAAAACCCCCTACCTTAAGGTTGCGGGCTGAAATCCAAACCTTTACGGTGTTGGAGGAGACAAACTCACTTTATCGCAGCGCAGCAAATAAGGCTGCTTTATTTTTCGTATACCAGTTATTTCCAAAACACATAATGTTCATTTGCAGCAACAAGTTAATAAGATAGGACTTACCCACCGCTAGATTCATTTAAATGACAAGCTGAAAAATGTTGCGAAGCTATCTCTTTAAGAGCGGGTTGTTCAGCTGCGCAACGTGGCATAGCATGCGGACAGCGTGGATGAAAATAGCATCCAGAAGGTGGATTCAGCGGAGATGGAATTTCACCCTTGATAGCAAAAAATGTAGTTTTTTTCACCTCTAGCTTAGGTGCTGCGGCCAACAATGCTTGCGTATACGGATGGTTGGCATGTCCAAATATCTCCTCTGCAAGTGCCGACTCCACCACTTTGCCCAAATACATAATCACTACCCGATCCGACAAATGGCGCACCACGCCAAGATCATGGCTAATAAACAGATAGGTCAGGTTTAATTCCTGCCGTAGTTGCATAAATAAGTTCAGCACTTGCGCCTGAATCGAGACGTCCAACGCTGCGACGGCTTCATCACAGACTAAAAATTCGGGCTTTACAGCCAGCGCGCGGGCAATGCCGATCCGCGCACGCTGTCCGCCAGAAAACTGATGTGGAAAACGCCGTAAAACAGCAGGATCTAAACCGACCCGCTGCAACAAATTTTCGACATAAGACTTTTGTTCAGAGGCTGAGATAATCTGATGCACAACGGGCGCTTCGCCAATAATGTCTTGTACTCGCATACGCGGATTAAGAGACGCATACGGATCTTGAAAAATCATTTGTATGCCAAGCTGTACCTTGCGCTGGGCAGTGCTTTCCATTTGCCTCACTTCTTGCCCGCGCCACCAACGCGAGCCATCAGACAACGAATGCAAACCGACCGCCATGCGTCCTAGAGTCGATTTGCCACAACCAGATTCACCAACCAGACCAACCACCTCACCGGCTTGCACCACCAGATTCACCTGATCAACCGCGTGCACGGTCTGTTGCTGCATATCGGCACCAAACACATTGGCGATCTTGGCGGCGGTATCCAATGGTTTGACGAAACGTTTGCTGACATTGCGCAGCTCTAATATCGGTGTAGCGTCAGAGTGAATAATGCTCATGCGACTAACTCGCTCTCTAAGGGTACTGGATGAAAACAACGCACAGAGCGGCCATCGATCTCTGTTAAAGCTGGCACATTGGCGCAATCGCTCTGCGCCTGACTACAACGCTCACGAAAAACACAGCCGACGGGTAAGCTTAATAAGGAAGGTGTCATGCCGGGAATCTGATGTAAAGCCTGACCACGCGGGTTGCGTGACGGCGCCGAGGCGATCAAGCCATAGGTGTAGGGGTGACGTGGCTGATTCAGCACTTGCTCCACCGTACCACTCTCAACAATCCGGCCAGCATACATCACGCTCACGGTATCGGCCAATCCGGCAATCACCGATAAATCATGCGTGATCCAGATTAAGGAGGTACCGGATTCGCGGCAAAGTTTTTGCATCTCAAACAGAATTTGTCCTTGTATCGTCACGTCCAAGGCCGTTGTCGGCTCGTCGCAAATAATCAGATCAGGTTTATTCAGCAGAGCAATCGCAATCGCCACGCGTTGACGCATGCCGCCAGAAAATTGATGCGGATACGACATCAACCGCTCGTCCGGTGAAGGAATGCCTACCCGCACCAAAGCATCACGTGCCATTTCCATCGCAGCAGATTTACTTACTTTGTGATGGGCAAAAATGCCCTCGGTCATTTGCGTGTCTATCCGCAATACCGGATTTAAAGTCATCATCGGATCTTGAAAAATCATCGCAATGCGGTCACCTCTTACCTGACGCATTTGCTCTGCAGACATCGCCCGCAAGTCCTGACCTTTGAGTAAAATTTGACCACCCACGACTTTACCCGGCGCATCAATCAAACCCATGATGGAATAACCGGTCATCGATTTGCCCGATCCAGACTCACCCACTAATCCCATAATTTGACCAGGCATCACCGAGAACGAGACATCATTCACTGCGGTTGCTATTCCTGCGCGGGTATGGAACTCGGTCGTCAATCCTTCGACACTCAGCATTGCTTGGCTTGTTTGCCTTGCTTTTTTTTCTTCTAGCATCATGTCCCCTTATTGTGTTTGCAAACGCGGATTAAGCACATCGCGCAACTGATCAGCCACCAGATTAATGGACACGACCGTCACCAATAAAGCGATACCAGGGAAGAAACTGATCCAGTATTTACCCGACAACAGATATTGGAAACCATTTGCAATCAGCAGTCCCAGCGAGGGTTCAGTGACTGGCAAACCCAAACCTAAAAAGGATAACGTCGCCTCTAGTGAAATCGCCGAAGCTACCTGTAAGGCGGCGATCACAATCAACGGCGGTAAGCAATTAGGTAACAGATGCCGCAAAATAATTCGGGCGGGTGACAAACCCAAGCCTATTGCAGCTTCCACATATTCCTTTTTGCGCTCCACCAAGGCTGCGCTCCTTGCGGTGCGGGCGTAGTAAGCCCATTGCACTGCGACCAGCGCGATGATGATTTTGCCCACGCCCTGCCCGCTCAGCGCCAGCAAAATCAAGGCAATCAAAATCGGTGGAAACGACAACTGAATATCTGCAATCCGCATAATTAATGACTCGATCTTGCCACCGGCATAGCCAGCGAATAGCCCCAACGTTAAGCCAATCACCAAAGCAATCACGGTACTGCTAACACCAACCATCACTGAAATACGTAAGCCATAAATAATCGCAGAGAGCATGTCACGTCCCTGCTCATCAGTGCCCATCAGAAAACGTAATTTGCCATCGGCCGACATCTGACCAGGCTCCAGACGCGAGTCCATCACATCTAAATTACCCAGATCGTAGGGATTTTGTGGTGATATCCAAGGGGCGAAAAGTGCCGCCAACAAAATCAATACCAGCAACACTAAACCAGCCGTAGCGATTTTGCTTTCAAAAAATTGGCGGGTAAATCGCCGGAACGGCGTATCCGCTTTAAACGGGGCTGCTGTTTTTTGCACTGTCGTCGTCATGATTTGCTCTCAGAAAGTCGGACTCGTGGGTCGAGCAAAGAATACAAAACATCTACCACCAGATTAATCAAAATAAACATCGTCACAATCAGCAGCAAATACGCCACGATGACAGGCCGGTCCAGTACACGGATAGAATCAATAATCAGCTTCCCCATACCCGGCCAGGCGAACACCGATTCCGTCACAATCGCGAACGCAATAATCGAACCAAATTGCAAAGCAATCACGGTAATGATCGGTATTAAAATATTTTTGAGCACATGCACGCCAATGATGCGGCTATTTCGCAAACCCTTGGCACGTGCAAATTTGACATAGTCTTGCAACAGCGCTTCTTGCGCACCGGCACGCGTCAGGCGTATGACCAATGCGACGTTAAACAAGGCCAGATTAAATGCGGGCATCAGGATATGTCGCAGGCCATCCCAACTTAAAAAACTTACGGGAATACCGAAGAGCAAACTGGTTTCGCCACGTCCGCTGGAGGGCAACCAGCCTAACTGCACTGCAAACACCATAATCAGCATCAACCCTACCCAAAATGTAGGCAATGAAAAACCGAGAATGGAAACCGCCATAATCGTTTTTCCCGCTACGCCGTTGGGACGCAACCCCGCCCACAAACCAAGCGGTATGCCTATCACTACCGACAAAAAGATAGCGCAGACTGCGAGCTCCATTGTTGCTGGCATGCGTTCAAAAATCAGCGCAAGGGCCGGCGTAGAAAACGCAAATGAGCGTCCCATATCACCGCTGAGTGCATTTTTTAAAAATATAAAATATTGCTCGACCATCGGTTTATCTAAACCAAATGCGGCAATGGTGCGAGCACGCTCTAGCTGATCGGCGTCTGGACTAATCAATACATCAATAGGGTTACCGATTGCGTACACGCCGGCAAACACCAGCAGCGACATCACCAGTAAAACAATGATGCTTTGCATCAGACGGCGAATAATAAAAACCAACATGCTGCTTCCTATTCCACTGTCAAAACTTACTCAAAATTACGTCAAGCGTCATCGATCATTCTCATGCACGAATATGAAAATGAACGATGACGTAGTAAGACACATACGACTATTCAGGTCTGATTACTTAGCACTAAAATCGTACGCATGAGTGCGTTCGTCGGTACGTGGAATATAGGTAATATTCTTCTTCATGGCCCAGGTCGTCACCTGCTGATGAATCGGAATGATCTCGGCATCATTGATCACCAGCGCAGTCGCATCTTGCAATAACTTCAGGCGGACTTTATCGTCTACTGTGTTCATTGCCTTACCTAAGATTTCATTCACTTTAGGATTGCAATATTTGAGGTAGTTGTTACCGCCAAACCCTTTTTCAGGCTCATCACAGGCGGCAATCGCGCGTAAAGGGGAAGAGACTTCGCCAGTCTGTGCGCCCCAGCCGAGCAGGCCCATAGAGTATTCACGCTTAATCCCGCGCGAGGCGTAGATCGACATTGGCATACCTTCTACCTTGGCTGCGATACCGATTTTTGACAGCATTTGGGCAATTGTTTGGGTAATTTTCTCATCATTGACATAACGATTATTCGGGGTCTGGATGGTGACACCAAAGCCGTTGGGATAACCAGCCTCGGTCAATAATTTTTTAGCCATGTCTGGATCGTATTTCATGACTTTGAGTTCGGGATTATGCCCAAATAAAGTGATAGGAACCAAGTTGGCAGTCGGCTGTGACAGTCCTTCCATAACACGATCTTTAATCGCGTCACGATTGATCGCCATCGAAATCGCTTTACGGACACGGATATCTTTCAATGGATTTTTATCCATAGGCTTGCCATCTTTGTCCGTGATAAACGGTGATTTATCGCGAGTACCATCCAGATATAAATAGATCAGGCGGTGCGATACTTTTGACATCATGGTCAGATTGGTGTCGCTACGGATACGGGCAACATCGGGGGTCGGTACGTTCTCTAAGGCTTGCACATCACCCGCTAACAAAGCCGCAATGCGGGTCGCGCCGTTAGGAATAAAACGCAACGTCATTTTGCTCCATTTACCGGCTTTTTTACCCCAATAACCATCGAAGCGATCCATCTCAATTCTGTCATCGCGCAGAAATTTGACAAACTTGTACGAGCCGGTACCGACCATCCCTTTGCCGCTAGAAAAATCATCGCTGGTCAAACCTTGCGTGGCTTTTTTAGAAACGATGTAAATCGCTGACAAATCCGGCAACATTAACGGGTAAGGCTCTTTGGTGGTCAGGCGAATGGTGTAGGCATCGACGATCTTTTTATTGATGATTGCTTTGGTGTAGACATCAAATTTGCCCGGGCTACCTACGATGGTTGCCGGACGATCTAATGACCACATCACGTCGTCGGCAGTCATTTCGGAACCGTCATGAAACTTGACGCCTTTGCGCAGTTTTAATTCCCAGGTCAGGTTATTCACCAGCGTCCATGATTCTGCCAGGCCAGGAATGATGCGACTATCGGCATCCATGGTGACCAGAGTCTCAAACATATGGTCTGAGACATTCAGGTTAGGAAACACATTATAAAAATGGGGATCGAGCGAAGTCGGTGGCGAACTCATCGCCAATTTAAATTCTTGCGCAAAACTCTGTGGCGAGACAGCCATTAATGCAGAGAAGGCAGAGATACTGGCAGCCAGCAACACTGTGCGTGGTTTTATTTTTATTTTGCTTTTGATTGTGTGCAGCATCGACATCGACGACTCCTTAAAAATAGTACGGAACGGTGCTCACAATCAGATTCTTAGGATAGAAAACGAACTAGATTCCGATTGCAGCAAAATGATTTACACTTGAATTTATTAATACAGTTTCTTGACACTATTTTTTGACACTGTTTTTACAACAAGCACTATGGCAAAAACATTTGGCGATTGCACATCTAATGTAGAGATGATGGCTTGGATTAATTGATTGTTTGCTCGATCTTTTTGCCCGATTACTTGCCAATCTGCATTGTGCAACAACATACACTGCGCACTGTTTTGGCGCAACAAATTAGCAAGTATCCTGAGTGAATTCTTAGGTTCGCTATTGGTTCGCTATTTTGTTCGCCATTGCTACCGCTATTGCCCACTATTTGTACGGAGAACATCATGCAATTAATTGACCCTATCCTCCAGTTCCATACAGAACTACAACAAATCCGACGCGATATTCACGCCCATCCTGAGTTGAGTTTCGAAGAGCATCGCACCTCAGATGTTGTGGCCCGCAAGTTACAAGAATGGGGCATCCCTGTCATTCGCGGCCTTGGCACCACCGGCGTAGTTGGCATCATCAAAAACGGTCACAGCCAGCGCGCCATCGGATTGCGTGCTGACATTGATGCTTTACCGATGCAAGAATTCAATACCTTTGCGCATGCCTCAAAAAATGAAGGCAAAATGCATGCCTGCGGCCATGACGGTCACACAGCGATGCTGTTAGGTGCGGCACATTATTTATCTCAGCACAAAGAATTTGACGGCACTGTGTATGTGATCTTTCAACCGGCAGAAGAAGGTGGCGGTGGCGCCAAGCGCATGATGGATGACGGCTTGTTTGAACAGTGTCCGATGGAAGCGGTATTTGGCATGCATAACTGGCCGGGTGCGGCAGTGGGTAGTTTTGGCGTGACCTCCGGGCCGATGATGGCGTCGTCCAATGAATTTGACGTCGTCGTCAAAGGTAAAGGTGCCCATGCGGCGCAACCTCACAAGGGTATCGATCCCATCATGGTCGCGGTGCAAATTGCGCAAAGCTGGCAAACTATTATCACCCGCAACAAAAGCCCGCTGGACACCGCGGTGCTATCCATTACCCAAATCCACGCCGGTAGTGCAACCAATGTCATCCCCGATGAAGCCAGCTTAATCGGTACGGTGCGCGGCTTCACCACATCGGTGGTGGATCTGCTGGAAAACCGGATGCGTGCTATTGCAGAACATACTGCCGCTGCCTTTGATGCCTCCGTTGAATTTAGCTTTAAACGTAACTATCCGCCACTGATCAATCACGCCAGAGAGACCGCCTTTGCTGTCGATGTAATGCGCTCTATCGTCGGAGATGAGCGCGTTGATGCGCAGGTAGAACCCACTATGGGCGCAGAAGATTTCGCCTTTATGTTGCAGGCCAAACCGGGTTGTTATGTCTTCTTAGGCAATGGCGATGGCGAGCACCGCGATATGGGTCATGGTCTGGGACCATGCAACCTGCATAACCCCAGTTATGACTTTAACGATGATTTGCTGCCGATAGGTGCAACTTATTGGGTACGACTGGCAGAAGCCTACTTGAAAAATACAAGCCCATAGCCATCTAAAGCAAGCTATACATCAGCTACACAAAATTTCCACCCACTACACCAATCCAACCAAACGACAATATTATGGCCGACGAAAATAACAACGACAACGCACCACGTAGCCCTTTTCTGGAAGAAAAAGCCTTCAAATCACGCACCGTGCTGGTATTTGGCACCATCAACGACAAGTTGGCTGCTGATGTCAGCAAGCGTCTGATCGCTCTGGCGGCTGAATCCAAAGATCCGATCACGATATTGGTATCGTCGCCCGGCGGCCATGTGGAATCAGGCGACGTCATTCATGACATCGTCAAGTTTATCGATGCACCGGTAAATATGGTCGGCACGGGCTGGGTCGGCAGCGCCGCAGTGAATGTATTTTTGGCGGTACCAAAAGAGCGTCGCTTCTGCTTGACCAATACCCGCTTCCTGATTCATCAACCCAGCGGCGGCGCAGGCGGGCAAGCCAGCGACATCGCCATCCAGGCGCGTGAAATCGTCAAAGTCCGTGAACGCATTGCAGCATTGATCGCAAAAGAGTCAGGACAATCACTGGAAAGAGTCACAACCGACATCGACCGCGACTATTGGATGAATGCATCCGAGGCCAGCGAATACGGTCTGGTATCACGCATTATCGTCAAGCAAACTGAGTTAAGTTAATTACTGAAAATATATACTCCTGCCATGTATATTTTATTGTCCGTATAATCTATGGACAATAGCGTGTTTTTATTAAAAATGAGGGGGAGTATATTATTTTGCAGATGTTTTTTATCGTTAAGGTATCGCAATAGCACTACCTTAACGCCTGGTGAGTTTCAGATTTTAGACATGCTTAAAAACCTGTCAGCTTGGTATTTAAGATGCCACCTGACAGGTTTTTTTATCTCAAAATTCTTCCCAGTCACCCGTTTCCACCGTGGCGACTTTAGACTTTGCAGCGCCAGAACTGCCTTTACGCGGAGCTGCCGTGGTGGATTTTGGCAAAGCGCGCGCAACTGGTTTGGGCTTGTTTACCACAGACATAGAGCGTGCGGTAACGATGGACGATTTGCCGGATGAAGTGCGGCTGAGGTTAGTTTGGTCGAGTTTGAATACGCTGACGATTTCGCTGAGATTCGCGGCTTGATCCTGCAAGGATTTTGCTGCCGCGGCGGCCTCTTCGACCAAGGCGGCATTCTGTTGCGTAACCTGATCCATCTGGGTGACAGCGGTGTTGATCTGATCAATCCCCGAGCTTTGTTCTGCGCCAGCGGCACTGATTTCGCTGATGATGTCACTGACCCGCCGGACGCTTTCAACCACCTCATTCATCGTATTACCCGCCTGATCCACCAGTCGTGAACCCTGATATACTTTTTCGACCGAATCATTGATCAGTTCCTTAATCTCTTTTGCTGCGCTGGCAGAACGTTGCGCAAGATTACGCACTTCCGACGCAACCACCGCAAATCCTCGTCCCTGCTCACCGGCACGGGCAGCCTCAACAGCAGCATTCAGCGCCAGTATATTTGTCTGAAAGGCGATGCCATCGATGACACCGATAATATCGACAATTTTTTTCGATGAGGCATTAATCGCTCCCATCGTATCAACCACTTGTGAGACCACATCACCGCCTTTCATCGCGACCTGCGTGGCAGAAATCGACAGCTGATTTGCTTGCCGTGCATTATCGCTATTGTGCCTGACGGTCGAGGTTAATTCCTCCATGGAAGAGGCGGTCTCTTCCAATGAACTGGCCTGAGTTTCGGTGCGATTGGATAAATCCATATTACCTTGCGCAATCTGCATCGACGCAGACGCAATTTGATCCGTTCCGTTGCGAACTTCACTGACAACTTTCAGCAAACTTGCATTCATTTCTTTGAGCGCCTGTAGCAACATACCGGTCTCGTCCTTGCTAGTCACATCGATCTGACTAGTCAGATCACCAGATGCTACCGTTTGCGCTACCTTGACTGCATACTGCAAAGGACTGGAAATAACGTTAGCAATCCAGTACGTCAACGTCAGCCCTAACAAAATGCTTGCGGCAAGAACGCCAATAATCCATAAGCGTGAGCTTTTATACACTTCAGTACTTTGCTGATAGGAGGCGGCGGCGCCCTCACTGTTGATCTTGACCAGTTTGTCGACAATCGTGCGAATCTGGGTATTTAGCTTGGATGATTCATTACGCAAAATTGCTGTTGCGTCCTTGTTGTTACCCTCATGCGCCAGAGCAGCCATTTTGTCCGAGAGTGCGAGATAGCTAGTCATCATTTTCAGGTACTCGTCGAACTCGGCTTTTTCTTGTGGCAAGCTGATCAAAACCTGATATTTTTTTTCATATTCTCTGAGCCCGGCAACGGCCTCTTTAACCCTTCCAGCATATTTATCGGCCTCTTCTGGACTTTCGGCAGAAACAACCTGCGCCTCTTGCGAGCGGATACGGGAGATACGCTCTTTAATCCCCATCGCGGCATCAACGCTTGGCAACCAGTTGGTACCGAGATCGGTAGTGGTCTGATTCACCTGAGCTAATTGATAGATAGAAAACACACCGAGAAAGCAGGTGAGCAATAACAAGGTAATAAAGCCCACAAATAGTTTTGTCGAAATCTTCAGGTCATAAAACAATTTCACGGTAAGTCCTTCCAATGAAGTAATAACGATCGGGAATTGCCAAACAAGATGCAGAAAAATACTGATGAATGAATATAAGCGTACTGAGTGAGACGAATGAATGTTTGAATAATGAATGTATGGGTAATTATGAAAAATGTATACGTTTTACATTTCTGAACAACGGTATTGATTCAATTTGCACGCAATTTGCATTCAGTCTTTTAGGCATAAAAAAATCCGCTTGAAGCCAATCAAGCGGATGGGAGGAAACGAATTGATCTTAGTATTCTGGCATCAGACCGAAGCCGAATATCTAATCCATTCCTATCGCCGTTGCCTGGTAAGCCTTGGTCTTGGCAGCAGGACTAGCTGGTCGTGCTTTGATGCCATGTGCCGGCGCCGCAGACGATAACTTGAACACATCGAGTGCTTGGGTCAGATGATCGGCTTGCTCTTCCAGCGACTCAGCAGCCGCAGCGGCCTGTTCTACCAAGGCGGAGTTTTGTTGTGTCATCTCATCCATTTGGCCGATCGCAACGCTGACCTCTTGTATGCCCGCACTTTGCTCTTGGCTGGCTGATGTAATCTCCGCCATGATGTCGCTGACGCGTTTAACCGAGGCAACGATCTCATCCATTGTATTACCCGCCTGATCTACCAATTGCGAACCGATATTAACTTTATCGACTGAATCACCGATCAGAGTTTTGATTTCTTTTGCGGCTGCTGCACTTCTTTGTGCCAAATTACGTACTTCAGAGGCAACCACCGCAAAACCACGGCCTTGCTCACCTGCGCGCGCAGCCTCTACCGCAGCGTTCAGTGCCAGAATATTGGTTTGAAAAGCGATACCATCAATCACCGCAATAATATCGACGATCTTTTTAGAGGACTGGTTAATCTCTGCCATGGTTGTTACCACCTGGCTCACCACATTACCACCCTTAACCGCCACACCGGAGGCGCTTTGTACCAACTGATTTGCCTGACGTGCATTGTCGGCATTTTGTTTTACGGTATCGGTTAATGTCTCCATCGAGCTGGCGGTTTCTTCCAGGCTGCTAGCTTGCGATTCGGTACGGCTGGATAAGTCTGCATTACCCGAAGCGATCTCTGAGCTAGCCACTTTAATGGTTTCTGCAGAAGTTTTAATGTCGGAGACCATGGATTGCAAACGCACCTGCATTTCTTGCAAGGCAGATAGCAAACTCGCTCCATTTCCGCCATCGACACTAATCTCCATACTCAAATCACCAGCGGCAACGGCAGCAGCGATTTCGCGGGCGTATTCTGGCTCACCGCCTAATTGTTGCCAGATCGTGCGCACGACAAAGAAAGACACAACACCCAGAGAAATTGTCACCATCAGTCCGACCAAAATTGCGGTGTAGAGCACGTTGCGAACGTTATCGCCGCTTTTCTCAATACCCATGGTGAATTGGCTTTGTGCAGTTTCTACGGTTTTGGTCAAATCAGCCTGTAAGATTTTTAACGCACCTTGCATGGTGCCGATCTCTGCTTGCGGATCACCTTGCTCAATCTCCAGCATGATTTTGGCGACCTTTAGGGCGGGCGCATAATAGGCATCAAACTCGCCGCTTAATTTATCAGAGAGTGCTTTTTGACCTGGCACTTCACCTAATTTTTTGAGTTTTTCTTTCACTTTTTTGGCAGTCTCAGCCACCGCATCAATACGCTTTTTATCGCCTTCAGATACGGCGTCCCTCAACATGTCGGTCAAACCCTGAACATCGGAGGACAAAATTTTCGCGCGGTCGAGTACAGGATAGTCGACATCAGCAGTAGCTTTAATCGACGAAATCGCTACGGTAGAAAAATATACACTGACTGCCAGACCAACACCGAAGATGACCGTGGCAATGACTGGTAAGGCCCATATTCTGCGTTTAATGCTCATGTCTTACGCCTTTACTTGCTGATAATTCATTTGCTGATAATTCAAATGAAGGAAATCATTGTTAAATACGGAATGTCTCAACTAACGAACACGATACGTGTAAACCAAAAGATACAGGGAACTACCCCAGCTTGTTTTGTCAAAATAATGAAAAATATTGTGTCTTCGCATTCGTTTTGCTCTTCTCTTCACTACCTGAGCAATACCTTCACTTGTGCTTAGACTTTTAATTTTTTTTGACTACAACTGGGGTCAAACATAAGAATAAATCACTCTGAATTACCTCTCTTCACAACAACCCTTAATTCGCAATCATTTTAACGGTCGCATCTACACTGGATTTTTCAATATAGCCGATGGCATTCAGATCAGATGCTACTGCTTTCTTTACCTCGGCGCTGGAGCCATATTCTTTGGGTAAAGTACCTTTGCCGGTGAAGACTAATTTTGACCAAATTGCCTTTACTTGTGAGGGTTCTTTATCTGCTACCTTTTTATAAAACTCTGCCCGTATAGCGGAGTTTTCAGGCTGATCTACCGGCGTAAAAGTAGTGGATTTACCGAGAAAATACTGCGCCACCTGTTCCGGCGTCATATTTGCTACCGGGTTTTTAGGATTGACTACAATCACGACATCTGCCAAGGCTGGCAATGCCATTGCGGTTAAAGTGAAGGTCAAACTCAAGGCCAAAAAAATACGGTGGGAAATTGCTTTCATATCGCCTCCTTAAAATACAAAATCAATAGCAGCAGCAAAGACATTCACAGGGCCCTGGAATGTTGGCTTGGCATTGATGAAAGTACCCGATCCATTTTCAGGGGAAAACCGATCAAACTGCAATTTCAGATCGGCAGATTTGTTAAAGTCCCAACGCAGACCGATGCTATTACTGGTTTGTATCGGTGCCAGTGACGCAAATATATTAGCACCCGCAGTCAATCCGGCCAAAGGTCCGGTAGTCGGCAAACCAGCAACTGTTCTAGGACTGTCTTGCTTGACCGAAGCATGGGTAAAGTAAGGTGTAAACTTACCCATTCTGTAACCAAACATTGTGTACCAGGAGCTGGTATCCGGTAGCGACAAACTCTCTGATTTACGTTTGCCGTATTCAGATTGCACCAGAATATTTTTCCAGTCGATCCCTAAACCAAGTGAAGTAAACGTGGCTTTGTTATCGTGAACCTTGATGCTATTAGCTTGTGAAATGAAGCCAAATTGGGTGAGCCCGCCAACCACTGCATTTAATGGCGCGGAATCATCCACACTAAATTTGGTATAGATATGGCCAAAACGTACTGTAAAAGGTCCATTCTCAAGCAACAGATTCACACCGGCGATGGTATTAAATTTTGCGGTATAGGAATTGCCTGCACTCTTTGTTTCGCTTTTTCCTAAAGCGACCTGGCTCGTTAACGTGTTTTCACCAAACGATGTCTGGTAAATCGCATCGATACCGTCCACACGTTCCAAGTTAACCTGACTATACATTTCTACCGGAGGACGTAAGTAGGTATTGGAGTAACCGACATTAAGATAATCGGAGATCATATATACCGGCAAACCCATCCGGCCAACGCGAAAACTCAAATTATCAGAGGCTTTAAATTTAGCGAATGCCCAGCTCAGCTCTGCACCGAACTCATCCGTAATTTGTTTGCGTACTAAACCTTGGGCTGTCAGTGATAGCCAATCATTCATTTTGGCAGTAGCTTGAATACCGAAATTGGAATCAGGTCCCGTTTTAGCTGTCGTTTTGACGCCAGCTATCTGTAGAACACGGGCAAATTCTGCATCATCCGTGGAGGCGCGGGTTAAGGCTGCTGTGCCAAAACCGCTGATCGTAATCGTCGGGCCATCAGGTATATCGGCGGCATAGGCTGTGGAGATTGCCAGTGGCAATGCAAGCAGACTGAGGTAAGGTTTGAATTTCATAAACGCCTCTTTTATATTGAACATCATGCATGTGAATACAAACGGAAAATCATCAAAACAAATGAAATGAACCGCCAATACTAAAAAAGCACAACAACAAATTACATTGCAAATCTAAAGAGATTACGACTGAAACTGAATTCGAAAATGAAATCAAAACTAAAGCGCTCTGTTGTAGAGTCACAACAGAGCGCACACCTGAACCAGGCTTATGGAAGACTGACGACTACTTTGACACTGGAATCAACCGCAGATTTTTCGATATAACCGATCAAATTCGTATCCGCAGCAACGGCTTTTTTAACATCTGCACTAGAGCCGTATTCTTTTGGCAGAGTACCTTTGCCAGTAAAGACCAACTTTGACCAAATCGACTTCACCTGAGATGGTTCTTTGTCTGCCACTTTTTTATAAAACTCGGCACGAATTGGAGAACTTTCTGGCTGATCTACTGGTGTTAATTTGGCAGATTTACCTAGGAAAAATTGTGATACCTCATCTGCCGACATAGCAGAAGCGGCACTCTTTGCACTAACGATGGCAACAACTTCAGCCATTGCCGGAACAGCAAAAAGTGTCAGACTGGCGGCAACAACACTAGCTTGAATAATTTTTTTCATGTCGTCCCCCTTAAAATACGAAATCAATAGCAGCCGCAACGACATTCACAGGACCCTGGAATGTTGGCTTGGCGTTGACGAAGGTACCTGAGCCATTTTCTGGAGACAATCTGTCGAACTGAATTTTCAGATCAGCGGATTTATTGAAGTCCCAACGTACACCAATGCTGTTGCTGGTTTGTATCGGTGCCAGTGAGGCGAATGTGTTAGCACCTGCCGTTAATCCTGCCAAAGGTCCTGCCGTTGGTAATCCTGCGACCGTTCTTGGGCTGTCTTGTTTGACAGAGCCGTGAGTGAAGTACGGAGTAAATTTACCGAAGCGGTAACCAAACATAGTGTACCAAGAGGAGGTATCTGGTAACGAGACGCTCTCTGATTTACGTTTGCCGTATTCCGTTTGTACTAAGATATTTTTCCAGTCGACGGTGAGTCCGAGCGAAGTAAAAGTCGCTTTGTTGTCGTGGATTTTGACGCTGTTGGCTTGGGATGTAAAACCAAATTGGTTTAAACCACCGACTACGGCATTTAAGGATGGAGAGTCATCAACGCTAAATTTTGTGTAAATATGTCCGAAGCGAACAGTAAAAGGACCGTTCTCCAACACCATGTTGAGTCCGGCGATGCTTTTAAATTTCGCCGTGTAAGAATTACCATTGCCCTTTGTTTCACTTTGTCCCGCAGCGATCTGCGTTGTCAGTGTGCTTTCGCCAAACGAGCTTTGATAAATCGCGTCAACACCGTCTACATTTTCTAAGTTGACTTGGCTGTACATTTCTACCGGTGGACGCAGGTAAGTACTGGCGTAGCCTACGTTGAGGTAATCAGAAATCATGTAGACAGGAAGTCCCATGCGACCTACGCGGACATTTAAATTGTCGGTTACTTTGAATTTGGCGAATGCCCAGGCGAGTTCGCCGCCAAACTCGTCGGTGACGTGTTTGCGCACTAAGCCTTGCGCTGTAAACGACAGCCAATCATTCATTTTGGCGGTAGCTTGAATACCAAAATTAGAATCCACGCCAGTACCAGCGCTGGTTTTAACGCCGCCTAGTTGGGCGATGCGGGCAAATTCTGCATCATCCGTGGAGGCGCGGGTTAAGGCTGCTGTGCCAAAACCGCTGATCGTAATCGTCGGGCCATCAGGTATATCGGCGGCATAGGCTGTAGAGATTGCCAGTGGCAATGCAAGCAGACCGAGGTAAGGCTTTAGTTTCATATAGTCCCTTTTAAGTAAAACGTAGTGGTAAATTACTCTCTCAAACAACAGGTGTTCATCTCTCGTGATGAGAGACTTGAGTGATTTTGTATGATCTGAAATGCACGGACAGATGGTCGAAAATGCTCAACAATTATTCGATTTATGTCCGGTTTGCGCTCAAGGGGAGCTAAGTTACCACAAAGCAACGAATTAGGGGTAATGCTCTATTTTTATTTGTACCCTAGCTTAGCCGATTGGTATTTTTTATCAAGTTTGAAAAGTGATTAAGGGCAATTTCGCAACAAGAGTGTAATTTGCTCATGTGGAATAAGATTTCCACTCTTTTTTAGTTTAGAGTAGTTGGTTAGCTAGCTTTATTTTCTTCTTCGCTCTCTGTCTTGCCTGTTGTTTTTTCATTTGAGCGACTTACTTAGTTACCCTGCTTTAGACTGAACTCCAGTATTTTTGTTTGTGGGCTGGAGATCGGTGCGTACTTCCACTGCGATGCGGCGGCAATCACTTCTTTATCAAATAATTTGGTCGGTTTAGATTTAATAATCTCGACCTGGCTTACCTTTCCATCTGTACCAATACTGATACGGGCACTGACCAGACCCTCAGTCACGCCAGCCTGAGTTGCAGCGGCAGGGAATACAGGCTGCACGCTAGACAATAATTTGAGGGCACTTTGAAAACTCAATTCCACTATTTTTGTTTGCGGGCTTGCCAGCGGTGCATATCTCCATTGCGATACCGCGGCAATCACTTCTTTATCGAACACTTTAGTCGGTCTGGCTTTGACAATCTCAACTTGCACTACTTTGCCGTCGGTACCAATGCTGACGCGCGCAGTCACAGAGCCCTCAGTCACACCAGCCAACGTGGCGGTAACCGGGAATGTCGGCTGAATACTAGACAATAGTTTTGGCTGATTTTGCTCAGCATTTTCTTGTGATTGTGATTGTGCAGGCGTTGGCACTGCAACTATTGCTGGCGCAGGTTTGGGTGATACCGCAGCCACTTGGAGTGGCGGTGCGTCTGCCGGTTTTATTGCGGTAGTTGCTGGTGGTATGACCACAGCAGTGGTCTTTACCGGGTCATGCGCAAGCGGTGCCGCCGGCGGAATTGCCGTGGTTTTGGCCGCAAGAGCTTTGGCATCCGAGGCTAGTTTGGCCTCTTGCTCCAGCCTTGCATCTTTGGCGACTTTCGTCAATCTCGCCTCTTCAGCAAGTTGTGCAGGCGTTTTACTCGATGCCATTTCCATCCACTTGGTAACATCTGCGGTCTCCTCGGTATGGCGTATCGCATTTTTTACGATACCGGTTGGCGCGGTCGCCGATGCGGCCGTCTGATCGGCTGATGCAGTCGCAGCAGAATTATCGGGTGCTGGTTTTTTTTGGCAGCCAGAGACCAGTGCCACGGCACCCAATAGTACAAAAAGCAGATGAGAAAATGGTCTCATAATGTGTCCAATAAAAAGCTGATAAGCGATAGTCTAGCCAATTATATTACGCTGAACACATCAAAATGTGGCGATCAAAATGTATTCCTGGTTAGCGTATTAGCAATAAGATTAATCTGGAAGGCATCGTACTGGGTCGTAACTCACCTACATATTCAGCAGAATAGCCGTGAAAATAACGACCTAAATATTCTGTTAAATGAGCACATAAGCATCAACGAAAATGCCAATAAAAAAGCTCTTCCGGCAGATACCACCGAAAGAGCTTTTCTAATTTCTGTCAAAAATTTGATACGTGATTTCAGCCTCAGAAATCTGCACTCAGCGATACAGCCCAGCTACGTTCTGGCTGAAACGTATATTGGTCAAAAGCAGCGCCTTTACTGTTGGCAGAAATAGACGTTGTATCTAATTTGTTCAACAGATTATTGATACCTACTTGCGTTCTGACATTTTTAACCATGCCGCCAATGTCTTTCCAGCGATAACCGATGGTCATATCTGCTGTCGTGTAGCTAGCAATTTTATAGGCAGCAGGTTCTCCGTCTTTAGCGTATTGGCTACCGACCATTTTGGCAATCAGTGATCCGTATAAACCGTTCGCCTTATAAAGCAAACCCAAAGCCGATGTGGAGTCTGGCGCTTTAGCTACTTGCAATCCTGTGTCTTTGGCTTTAGCACTATTCAACGATGCATTCGCGTGTACCGAGAAACCGCTACCCACATAGTAAGTCGCCGCCGCCTCTATACCCTTGTACACAACACCGCCCTGGTTGTAATACACCAGATCATTGCCTGTACCTGTGGAGGCAATTTTATTATTGAAGTCGATGTAATAAATATCTGCATCCAGCGTCAGATTTTGTGACTGATGTACCGTGCCTAACTGGTAGTTTGTAGAGGTCTGTGGCTTTGGTGTGCTGAGTAGCGGATTGTTCACATAGAACAAAGATAAATCTGGCACCAGAAAACCCTTAGCAACTTGTGCATAAGCCGACCATTCTTTATTGACGCTGTAATTCACCGTCAGAAAAGGTAAGGTCGCTGTATAAGTCTGATCAGTCTGGGTGGCGATCCGCGTAGTCTGATTCACTGTCGCATCTAAAGAACGTTGGAAGTTGAGATACTTCAGTCCTGGCGTTACTGTCCATTGCGGGGCGACTGCCCATTCAAACTCAACAAATGGTTGGTATTGCTTCCATGATGAACGCTGATCATAAGATACCGATTTAGGCGCTGTTGCCTCTTTAGGATTGGGCAAACCCAGCGTCCAATCCAGATCATAGGTATGACGATTGGTATTGGAACTTTCTAACCAGATCCCAGCTCGTAACAAGCCTGCATTCAGTTGATTAGTCGCCTTAAAAATATCCCCAGTAACACGATAAGAATTGAGCTTGTTATAACCAGGTACATCTTTATTACCCGTGGCTGCCGCCTTGGTACCGTTGGCAGTTGCGCCGCTTGCATCTTGGCCAGAATAGGTATCGTTGTTGTAAGCGTAGGTGTACAAAGTATTGTCGATACCCCAGCCAGCCAACTTGGATTGCACGCGGATATAGTCAAAATCTGTGGTCTTATTATTGTAGTTGTAGCCAAAATAATTCTGGCTAGTGGGATCATTATTCAGCGCATAATTTTTACCGAATTGCGCAACCTGGCTCAAAGTCACACCTCCTTTATCCGCTACATAACTATGGATTTTGTTGTAAGTAGAAAATACAGTAACCAAGGTATCGCTACCAAATGCACGTTGCGCCTTGATCTGATAATTATCTTCGGTGACGCCGCTATACGTCAGATACCCATCCGTCGTCAGATGCGAGGCATTAAACATAAAGCTGGTATCACCATAATTTGACAACAAACCGCTATCGATTTGCGCACCTAGCATCTTGGTATTCCAAGACCCAAAAGTCGCATAGGGCGTGAAATGAAAATCGTGCGATAACTCTTTAGAAAATAAATTTATCGAGCCGCCAAAAGTAGCCTGCCCAAGATTACTCGCGTTGCCAGGGCCACGCTCGATCACCATACCGCCAATGATACGAGCCGGAAAATACGAGGTCGAATGATGGGTAGGATTGTTGGTATCGCCGAATGGAATACCGTCATACGTCATATTATATTCACCATCTTGAAAGCCACGTAATGTGACTTTAGTTTCGCCAAGACCAGGACCGTTTGGTGACATACCAGACCCAACGCTAGGTGCAATCCGTGCTACCGCATTAAAGTCCGCCAGTGGTGTGACGGCTTGTTCAATAAAGGTGGCAGAGATAATCGATTGTGGCTGTGTCGCTTTTAATGAACTCTGCACAGGTGCGCGATTGGCAACGCTAGAACCATTAATCACGACTTTATCTTTAATCGCATTGGCATCCAGCGCAGAACCTGACTCAACTATTGATGAAGCAGAATTTTCAGCAGTTTGCGCATTAGAATTGACATGGGACGCCATCAATGCAACAGCGATCAGGACCTGTGTTGATAACAGCGAGCGATTAAATTTCTGTCGTGGATTTTGGTTTTGTGTGCGATTCATCATATTGCCTTCCTAAATAATTCTCGGTGGGTAAAAATTCCACGAGTGTAGGAAAGCGATGTGACGAGCACATGAAATTCAGATGACAGCTTAATGACACTACAACAAAATCTAAAATAAAAAAGCGAGACAAATAAATGTCTCGCTTTTTTCACAATACCGCTAAAAAAACCAATATCAGTGTGACTGTTCTTACTATTGCGCGGCAGCCTCACAAGTAGTTTTGCCATTTTTCAGCAAACAATTAGTCATCAACTTGCCGTCTTTATTCCAGGCTTGCATCTTCCAGCCCTGTGCTTCGCGCTCCATCGTCATAAAGCCGACGTCATTAGTATTACTAAAATAATCCACTTCTGCCCCCATAAATGGTGTCGCCGTAGCAGGACGTAAATTAGGCATAGGAATGTCCAGCGACGAGCCGCCATTGCCAGTCACAAATTGTGTCGGGTGATCGGTTTTGAAAGTGATCGCCTCAAACAAATGCACATGGCCGGATAAAACAGCTTGTACATTGTCGGGGAATAGACGCGCAAAATGAATATTTTGCATCAGATCTTGCAAGGCGGCGTTACCAGGTTTGAAATCCACTGGGCTACCTTTTTTCTTCTCTGGCGCAAACCCGAGTATAGGATGATGGTCGACAAAAATATTGAAGCTAGCTTGCCTGGATAGTTGCTCTACCTGATTGAACTGGTTCATGTACAAGGCATATGCAGGGTCGGTTTTTGCCAGGACTTTATTCGGCACTTTGGCAGAATCAAAGACGATCAGTTGTGCGTCATCAGTCCCGATTTTGCCCAAAGGGACGCCATACGGTGCGCTGTAGTCGCCACTTAAATCATCTTGCGGCAAATTGCAATCACGCCCTGGTAGCAAAGGACGCGGGTCCATCAAGCGCCACCAGCCCTGGCCTGCACGGACGCAACTCTCATGATTGCCGCGGACGAATACCCAAGGTGCAACACGCAATAAAGGTTGGGCTGGCGCGAAAAAATCGGCATTCCAGGTATCCCAGCCATAACCCCAAGGACTACCGGCGCAATCCGCATTGCCGTCGGGGCAACGATTTTCCCGGTAGTGATAATCGCCAACATGGATGACTAAATCGGGTTTAAATGTCGCGGCGGTTTTAATCACATCATGGAATGCCCATTTGCTGACGTCATTACACGGTTGGTAATAATTATCCGTCTTCTTCATACGGCAACCGGTGTCACCGATTACGATAATTTTTTGCGGCGCGGCTTTAGGAAGTGGCAAATTTTGCCCCGCAATACTAGCCGATTTGATTGCAGGGCTCAACGTCGCTTCACATGTCAGGATAGGAAAATCAGAGGGCTTAGAATCATCCGCACTACTGGCGGTCATACGTTGCGCTACAGTACCTGCAGCAGCACGTACGTGCATAATTTGCGTTGTGCCATCAATGATCATAGACGGGCAAACCGCGTCTTGCGTCACACTGCGCGCCACCGCTTGGCCGTTTTCACCCAACACTACCCACGAATACAGCACGCTACTTTTAGCGGCGGTGGATGATGAAGCCTGGTCTGGTGCCGATGTAGTTTTTACCGTACTACAGGCGCTCAGCACCGCAAGCAGTGATAAAGCACTCAAACGCACCAGCGGCGACCGAAATTGATATAACGACATACATGATCCTCAACAAATGATTAATTTTGCGAAACCAGTAGCTTATGCTGAGATTGTTTCTGGTAGATGAAATATTTGAAATACAGGAAATAATGATGGTTTAAGTGTTTGAAAATAGACGTCTAATCATTCTGCGGCTTACAAGCCTAAAATAGCCCAGAAGCTGCAGAATGATTGGACATCTAAATTTGACTTTTCAAACTTAGTTTGAAATTCAGTTTCAAATTCAAATCAACCAATTCTTGAAATGAGAGAGAAACGCAAACCTTATTCCATCACCCACACGAACGAGATATTGCTCCAGTTTTTGGCGACTAACTGAGCAATCGCTACCGGCTTAAAATTGCATTCTTTTACCGCATTCAGTGACGCATTATCCAGACTGCGATGTCCGCTAGACTGGACTACTTTGGCATCGACCATCTTGCCTGCGGTATCGGTTAAAAACTGCAACTTGACCATGCCTTCTTCACTTTGGCTGAGTGATTTATCTGGATAAGCAGGCATTTCACAGTTCTTCGTATCGAAAGGACTTTTGATCTCTGCCGCGAATGTAGGAGCAGAAGCGACCGCCAGTAACAAGGCAGCGATGGCGTAGTAATGACGAGTAATTGCAGACATAAAACCTCCGGAAAATGTGGTGAAATCAAATAAGAAGCAAATAAATGCGCGATAACAAAAGTGGATTTTTTAACGTTACATTTGCAGCAAAACCGCTCTTGGTGGCTTCAATATACTGCGGTGCACAAATCTATAAAAATTGATTATTCGTATAGGAGATATTCGCAAAAACCATATTAGTTGCCATGCATCAACATGGTGCGATGGCATATAGCCAGGCTGGGGGATTTTTCTCAGATGGTGTGCAAATACTGGCTGCACCGCACTGTTGGCGTGCTTTTTATCCGAGTTGGTGCAAGATAAAAAGTGAAAGTCGCAGAGTAAATATTGTTGGAGTGTGTGTGAATTACGCACAAATTGCGTAAAGCTGGCGCGCTAACAAGTCGATCTTAAGTCGCTACTAACTAGACACTAAGTAGATATAAGGAGTTTTTTGAGCGACTTAATAAAATCAAATAACTACCAAAGATAAATATACTCCCCTATTTTTTTGATAAAAACCCTTTATTGTCCAACCATTATATGGACAACTTAAATATACTTATAGGGAGTAATTTATTTTCAAGTTATTGATAGACCTGACTTACGGGCCATTCCATGAGATTTTAATCAGTGCAAAGTCTGCTTCACAGCAAAGAACGATGACCTTCTAGCGCCAGCAACCAGTGCTTATTTTGCAAACCACCCGCATAACCCGTCAACGCGCCGGAACTGGCGATCACTCGGTGGCAAGGGACAATAATCGATACCGGATTGCGGCCATTGGCAGCGCCTACCGCACGCACTGCGCCCGGGTTGTTGAGCTGTTGAGCGATCTCGCCGTAGCTTATGGTGCTGCCATAAGGAATGCTGCGCAAAATCTGCCACACCGCTTTTTGAAACGCGGTCCCAAGCGAATCAGCTAGCGGGATATCAAACATCTGGCGCTGTCCTAAAAAATACTCGTCCAGTTGCTGCGCTGCGAGTTGCAAGACCGGATGGCTGTCTTGCCTGATCCAGCCCTCACTGCCTTTAAAATGGCTATGCTGTTCAAAATACACGCCAGCTAAGCCTTGTTCGGTCGCGGCTAACAACATGGTCTTCAGTGGGCTATTGATTTGGGTATAAAACATGACGATTCTCGGATCACTATAAAATTATTTGAAAGCTTGCATTAATTACCTGAGTGGTAGCAACAGTAAAAGAGATCATGATTTTTCGGTGGCTGCCAAGCGCATCAATTTGATCTGCGCAATCCGCTCTTATTTTCCCTCTTTACTTTCCTTACTCAGTGATTGCCACAACAGCAGTGCGGCATACGCGCGCCAGGGCGACCAGGCGTTTGCACGCTGGTGCAACTGCTTCTCGGTCAGCCGGACTTCCGGCAATACAGCCGCCGCTTTTTGCAGTGCTAAATCACCCGCAGGGAAAGCGTCGGGGTAACGCAAAGCACGCAAGGCGATGTATTGAGCAGTCCATTCGCCAATGCCACCCACGGTTTTTAACTGGGTAACGACTTCATCAAAATTAAGTCCCAGTTGCCGTTGCAAGCCACCGTCAAGCGCGAATCGTGCGACGTTTTGGATAGTCGCTGCGCGGCTTTTTGGGACACCAATCTGCGCGATGTCTTCCACCGATAAATGCGCCAGTCTGGCAGGGCTAGGGAAATGAAAACCGATGGCCGCAAACGGCGTGCTGGTCACCTCACCAAACCGCTGCACCAGTCGGCCAGAGACGGTGGTCGCGCCGGCGACGCTGACTTGCTGCCCAAGTACGGCGCGGATCGCCAGCTCAAACACATCAAACGCACCCGGCACCCGCAAACCCGGGGTGCGGTCTATTTGTGCCGCCAGCAAGGGATCATTTGCCAGATGCGATTGAATCACCACGGGATTCGCTTCCAGATCACAAAGCTGGCGCACCTTAGCGATTAAGGGCATCAGCACGGACGACAATGCGGGGGCAAGTTTTAAGGCGAGTTGCTGTTTGTCTGGCACATGGGTAATTTGTAGCCAGCCAGTTTTACCCTCCAATTGCACAGTACGAATATAGGAGCAGATGCCATCATGATCCAATACCGCCTCCAGCCCCGGCATGGCGCGCCCGCGCAAATACCCCATCAACGCATCCCAGGCATAAGGCGGGCGATACGCCAGACGCAAGACCAAACCCTCACTCTCTTCTGAAGCCGTGCGACGTATCGATCCGGGCGCCATTTTGTAACGACTGGCAAACAACGCATTAAAGCGCCGCACGCTGCCAAAGCCCGCGGCGTAAGCCACTTCTGCCATTGACAAGTGAGTTTCTTGCAGCAGTTTTTTTGCGAATAAAAGCCGCTGCGTCTGCGCCAGTTCAATCGGCGTCACCCCAAACTGCTGTAACAACACGCGGCGCAACTGGCTCGAGGACAAACCAACTTGCAGCGCCAACGCTTCTATCCCGGCATCATTCAAGGCACCGGCGGCAATTCGCTGCCACACGGCATACGCTAGATTTTGTTGTAAAGCATAGGGCGCAAGCTCAGGACGACAGCGCAGACAAGGCCGGAAACCCGCTGCCTCTGCCGCCGCAGCGCTATCAAAAAAATGACAAGAAGATGCGCGTGGTGTTTTGACCCGGCAAACCGGACGACAATAAATGCCCGTGGTGCTGATACCGGCAAAAAAGACACCATCAAAACGGCTGTCTTTCGCTGCCAAAGCACGATAAAAATACTGGTCGCGTTCGACAGTATCGTTAAACGTAGTAGAGAAATCGGATAAATTTATCGTGCTCATAGCAGCTTAAATTGTGATGACCAAGGCCATATCGGCATGCGATTTTTTCGCTTCTGAAGCCATCTTTATACGGCATCCGCCTGACTATTTCTAGCCATTTTCGGACAGATAAGCAAACCCAGCTTGATTGACTGCCATGACAAAAGAAGCAATCACCTTCTGGCTGAGTTAGTACGCGCTGATAGCTCGCATCAGAAAGCATATAGAGTCCAAGTCGAACCCAAATCCACAAAGTTTGCGCTACACTCGAAGCCAGTATCTTCAGCACTCAAACCATTTGTAAACATCTTCCATCAAAGGTCTGCCATGTTCTTGCCACAAGCCCGCCCTATCGTCCAGCAACTCGGTGCATCACAGATACGTGAAGTGGCAAATGCCGGCATAGGTATGACGGATGTGTTGCCCTTTTGGTTTGGCGAACCCGATCAGATGACGCCGCAATTTATCCGCGATGCGGCAAAACAGGCGTTGGATGCGGGCGATACTTTTTATACCCATAACTACGGTATTCCTGCGTTGCGGCAAGCCATTGCGAGTTACCTCTCTCATTTGCACCAACCCATCAGCATGGAACGTGTTGCCGTGACGTCGTCTGGCGTATCGGCCTTAATGCTGGTGGCGCAGACCATCTTGAATCCCGGCGACAGAGTCGTCGCAGTCACACCGCTGTGGCCAAACCTGACCGAAATCCCCAAGATACTCGGTGCGAACATGGTCACTGTGCCTCTACAATTTGGTCTGAGCTGGGAATTGGATTTGCCGTTGCTGCTAAATGCTTTAACACCCGATACCAAAATGCTGATGCTGAACTCGCCCAATAACCCAACGGGCTGGGTAATGCCACGTGATCAGCAAGAAATGGTGTTGACTCATTGTCGTCAATACGGCATCTGGATTTTGGCAGACGATGTGTATGAGCGTCTGGTGTACAACGATAGCAGCAGCGTCAGCAACGATCCATCGGCATTAGCATGCGCGCCCTCGTTTTTAGATATCGCCAGCCCGGAAGATAGGGTAATTTCTACCAATAGTTTTTCAAAATCCTGGCTCATGACGGGCTGGCGTCTAGGCTGGATCGTTGCACCATTAAGCGTGATGGCAGACCTCGGCAAACTGATCGAATTTAATACTTCCTGCGCCCCGGGCTTCATCCAAACCGCTGCCATCGCTGCACTGGAACAAGGCGAGCCCATCGTACAAAATACATTGATACGTTATCAGGCTGCGCGCGATTTTCTGTATCAAAGTCTGAATGATTTACCCGGCATTACTACGCCCAAACCCAAAGGCGCGATGTATTTATTTTTCCGTTTTGACGGCGCAACAGACACACTCAGTTTATGCAAACGTCTGGTGAAAGAAGCAGGGCTCGGGCTGGCACCCGGCAGCGCTTTTGGTGCCGAAGGGGAAGGCTATGTGCGCTGGTGCTTTGCCAGCTCTTTAGACAAGCTGGAGTTGGGCGTGCAACGTCTGCAAAGGTTTATGGAAAAAGGCTAATCTCTTAGTTAGACTATTGTCTTTAATCTCCTTTTTTGTAGTCCATTTCGACAACGGGAAAAAAGACAAACGATAAGCAGGATTGATGCAATTCTTTGAAGTGTTTTTATTTGAATGACCGCTGTTAGTCGATTTGCACCTATCGCTAACGCTACGCTGTATCGATTTATCTAGCGTTAGAGGAAGTAATGCATGTAGCGAGAACTAGCATCACATCAGGCTTCATACCATATTGAAAATCCGCAGGTAGGTTTGACACCAGTTTTTTCTCACCCGGAGTAAGTGCGAAGTCCAGGAATTTTGAGTAACGGCAAATCCTTTGCTTTTGCCCCTTAGTTAACTTTTCTTCGCTACAGAGGGTCGTCGTGATCAACTAGTAGCAATGCCCAGTCCCGCTTACCTGGCACTCACATGTTGTATGTACTTTACTTGACATCGTATATGTCAAGGCGAATTTAGGTAATTCAGCTTATGAGAGTGCACATATGAGAAGTAATGAAAAAAAGAGGTATGTCTTCATCAATTTATGCGTGGTGAGCATGGATTGTCATCAAAACTCAAGCAATCGTGCCACATAAATATTGACAAATAAACATCATATAGAAGATCTGATCGACTGACGGCAGTTGATTATGAGCAGATATTGTTGAACATCTTCGTCTGTCCAATAGCACTATGCTCGGACTTATGCTTGCATATAGGGCATGGAAGACTCCTGGCCTTTGATAGGGTCTGCATACATAGGAAGTTAGTCGCATTGGCAGGTATGTTGATGACAACATGATGTCTTTACGGTCACTTGCTTGCTGGTCAATTTGCCTATTGATTTGTACGCATCAATCCGTGATCCTTGTGTCAGTACTGCTTTATTTGTGTTCTTTTATCAGCTCGACTAAGTACCGGATAGCAGTCGTGCTTTTGGCTAAATTCGCATAAAATGGTGGCAACCTCAGCCGCCGCAATGAGAACCGATTTTTGATACCTCGCTATCGGTTCTGAGCAAACTTGTGTCTTACCGGATACAGCGCATGTTCTTTGCAATCTAAATCACAAATTTTGGAGTAATACATGTCATCTGACACCAGCTTGGAGTCTGCTGAACACTCTTCAGTGCAGCCGTCCGCCCTACCTTCTACACCAGCCACACCAGCCGCCATAGCAACAACGCCTCCCCAGTTGCATGACGTTAAACTTGACGATAAATATACCGCCACTAGCGGCACGATTTTTCTCTCAGGCATTCAGGCATTAGTGCGTTTGCCGATGATACAAAAATTGCGTGATCAGGCTGCGGGTTTGAACACGGCAGGATTTATTTCTGGCTACCGTGGCTCACCGTTGGGTGGTCTGGACGAAACCTTGTGGAAGACCCAAAAATTACTGGATGCAAGTCACGTCAAGTTTGTACCTGGCGTAAATGAAGACTTGGCAGCTACCGCAGTCTGGGGTACCCAGACGGTTGATCTGATTGGGCCCGCAAAATACGATGGCGTGTTTGCCATGTGGTATGGCAAAGGCCCCGGCGTAGATCGTTGCGGTGACGTGTTTAAGCATATGAATCATGCTGGTACGGCACAATATGGCGGCGTCTTATTGGTGGCCGGTGATGATCATGGTGCTTACTCCTCGACCTTACCGCATCAGTCTGACCATATTTTTTCTGCTTGCATGATCCCTATGTTATACCCCTGCAATGTGCAGGAATATCTGGATTTAGGTTTGCATGCGTGGGCTATGTCGCGCTTTTCTGGTTGCGCTGTGGGCTTTAAAGCCTTGGCTGATACTGTTGAGTCTAGTTCGTCCGCGGACGCCGATCCTTTCCGCCTCAAGATTACGATCCCAGAAGATTTTGTGATGCCTGAGGGCGGTTTGAATACTCGTTTGTCATTAGATACCTTGGGCATACAGGCGCGCAAGCAAGAAGCCTTGATGCAAGATTACAAAATCTATGCTGCGCTGGCCTACGCACGCGCCAACAAACTCAATCACACCACGATTGATAGTCCTAACGCCAAGCTCGGTATTGTTGCCTCTGGCAAGTCCTACCTCGATGTGCTGGAGGCG
>JANXTO010000176.1 GCA_025352365.1 Undibacterium sp.
AGGTTCGAATCCTCTCGCCCCGACCAATTAAATCAATGACTACAGATTTATTTCTGTCAGTCCTTTTTTTAATGTTTAAACTTCAAACTCCTATCCGACTCACCACGAGAATTACTTCAGTGTCATAGTCAACATATCAAAAACCACATTAAGAAACTTGCTTCCCTTCGCAGTATCAGATACTCCACCACTGATTATCGGTCGAGTCATAGCAAACAACAGTGAATTTATTGGAGGTATACATTGTTTCTAAGTAAAAAGAAATTTTTCCGGCAAATATGAATTATCAGTCCAGTCAAACTCCAAATGCGATACGTTTGCAATTTTAATTACGTGATCTCTGGAGTCAGTAAAATCTCTAGTCTTGCTGTCCACATTTGGACTTCGGGATTTCCGCACGCTGGTATGCAGCCTTGCTGAGCTTGCCATGCAAACCGACAACGGGATGGTACTCGCGAGTCAATCGGTTGAAATTTTTGCGGCAACAGCGCCTCATTCTTCCGGCGATCGCCATCAACCCGAACCTGGACCAGTACCTGCTCGAACGCGTCCTGCTGCTGAACCGGCAACTAGCCACGGTCAACCGGCTCGCACTGGCCAACGAGCTATCCGACGCGGTCATTACCGACACCGGCCTGAAAATAACGTCCCAAAATACGGTGGCGCCAGAGTCGGCCTAAGTGCTAATCGACCAGGTCAGCAGTCTGCTGCCGCGCATCAAAAGCAACGAACTGCTGATGGAAGTGGACGAATGGCCCGGATTCACCCACTACTTCGCACACCTCAAAAGCGGTGTGCAGGTTCAGGACAAGACCTTGCTACCGTCGGCGATCTTGGCTGACGCGACCAACCTCGGTCTGACCAAGATGGCGGAGTCGGCCCTGGCGCGAGTTATTCCCAGCAGTCGTGACTGCAAGCCTGGCATATTAGGGATGAAACCTATTCGGCCACTCTGGCCGATCTGGCCAACGCCCAGACCGCCATGCATTCGCCGGGAACGAGGTGACGGCAGCACCTCGTCGTCGGATGGGCAGCGCTTTCTACCGCCAATAAAAAAACTATGTTCTTTACATTACTTCCAACGCCAACTCCAACCTCTGCCAGCCGGCCTCATCAGGTGGCAATCCAAAACGTACACCGCGTGCAGCTGTACGAAATAGTCTAAGCCAGACGCCTTGCTCTGCCATGTGCAGCCAAAATAATTCAGCATCGCATCCTAAGTTTTTCTCGCTACACCATTGAAATAAATCCGTGCCGCTGCTGTTGATGTGATGTGACTGTAATAGTCGTCGCAAACGTTCGCCCTGCTCTGCTAAGAGGATACGGGTTGCGCTGTGCCAGTGACGATCATTGAATGCGGCGCAGGCAATTTCTTGTGAGGGACCACTGATAGTCCAAGGCCCTAAGTGATTTTCTAAACCTTGGAGCAAATCTATTTGTGCGGCGACAAAACCGAGTCGCAATCCTGCCAGGCCAAAAAATTTACCAATGGAGCGCAGTACGACCAAGCCCGGACGATCTGTAAAGGCAGCAATACTGATAGTTGGTGTAGTGTCAGCAAAGGCTTCGTCCACGATTAGCCAACCACCCCGGCGTGCCAGTTGTGCCGCCCAGTCCAACAAAATATCTGGTGCAATGGTTGCGCCAGTCGGGTTATTAGGATTGCAGACTACGACTACATCCGCATCGCAAATAGCTGCTGCTAACTGATCGTAAGCTAGCTCACGAACCTCATGTCGATGATATTCGTCATACCCGTTCTGGCTATGCGCTTGCCGCCATTGATGTGCATGCTCGGCATACGACGGGGCCGATATCACGACCTTAGACGCTGGCCGGAGATAGGGCAAAGCCTGAATTGCGGCTTGCGTTCCCGCCACGACAAGCATCGCTGGCGCGCCATAAAATGCTTGGGCAGCCTGGCTTAATGCCAAAGATTTTTCAGGTAAACGGTGCCAGGCATTCGCAGTCAATAATGTTGGCGATACCGGATAAAAATGCGGATTCAGGCCAGTCGATAAATCTAGCCACTCCGCTAGCGGCCGGCCAAAATGCCTAATCGCATCACGTAGATTGCCGCCATGTTCTAGCATATCGAAATGTGCCTTTTTATCTATTCAGCAGAGTCGCGGCGATGGTCAAACAACCTAGCCATAATAAGCTGGCATTACGCACCAACAGCCATGCTCTTGGAATATCCCGCGCCATCGGCGGTTTACCCGCACCTAAAGTTGGTCGTTGTTCTGGCACGCCGTCGTAACTAGCCAGACCACCTAACGTGACCTCCAGCGCACCGGCTCCGGCTGCCATCACTGGCCCGGCATTGGGGCTGGACCAGTGTGGCGCTTGTTTCTGCCAACATTGCCAAGCGAGTTGGGTGTTGCCCAAAACAGCGTAAGATAGGGCAGTAAGTCTCGCGGGTATCCAGTTGAGGCCATCGTCAATACGAGCAGCGACACAGCCGAAGCGTAAAAAGCGCGGCGTACGATAACCCCACATGGCATCCAGGGTATTTGCCAGACGATACAAAATGGCACCAGCACCACCCAAAAGTACAAACCAAAACAGCGTGCCGAACACGGCGTCACAACCATTTTCTAATACCGACTCTACCGCCGCTTTAGAACAATCCTGCTCGGTCGCCTGCGCTGTATCGCGGCTGACGATGTAAGACGTGCGGAGTCGGGCCTCGGCTAAATCACCTTTGATCAGCGCACGGAAAATCGGCTCAGCGTGGTCACGCAAGCTTTGTAAGCCTATGCATAAATACAGCAAGACGGTATGCGCCGCCACAGCCACCCAAAGGTTGAAGTGCGTACACCAGATGAGCAGCACCTGTGTCAGGCCAACAATCGGCAAGACCACCAAACACCACGCTAAGGCACCGACCAGTCGATTGGCGTCGGGACGATTCAGGTAAGATTCAAACAGGTTTGCCAGGTTGCCAAAACCTACCAGTGGATGCCAGCGCCGCACCTCTCCCAACCAGGTATCCAACGCGAGGCCTAGCG
>JANXTO010000180.1 GCA_025352365.1 Undibacterium sp.
TCACCGCGATCAGCCCGCCTATCAGCACACATCCGGCAACCATACAAATGCGCGGCTTGCGGCTGGACGACCTGAACGGCTACAAAATCGACGGCTTGGCGAATATCAATCGCGGTACCGAAATGCCGCTGGAGATGTTTGTGACGGACGGGCAGAACCGCTATCAAGGTCTGGAATTTAATTCTGTGGTGCAAGCCGCCAAGAATCTATCGATAGAGGGCGGCATCATGCTGCTGGACGCGACTCTGCAAAATGCCGCACCTGGCTATAGCGGTAAACGTGCTGTGGGAGCTCCACGGCGTCAGGCATCATTGCAGCTGACATGGCGTCCGGAGGCACTGACCGGTCTGGCGCTGCACGCAGGAACTCAGTATTTGGGAGAGCTGCCGATGGACGCGGGTAATGTTAATACCTTGCCAGCCTATGAGCTGTTCGATGCAGGTTTAAATTACCGCACGCGGATTGGCAATCAATTTATTAGCTTACGTGCAAATGTATCTAATATTGCCAATCGTAAATACTGGACTTACTATCAGGAGAACTATCTGAATGTCGGCGCACCACGGACAGTCAGCCTGAGTGCCCGCGTAGACTTTTAAGCCAATAATATGATCAATCACTGTACTAAAGTAATCCTGTTATCCGCGCTTGCCCTCAATACGGCGAGCGCGCAGTCAGCGTATTACGGCACCAAAACGCCCTACCAACCGCAACAAGCCATCTCTAGTTATGAGGCTGCGCCACAAGGCTATCAGCCAGTGTATACACAAATGCTGGCAAGGCATGGCTCACGGGGTTTGACTGGGATGAAGGTTGACCTCGCGTTGTACAACCTATGGAAGTTAGCTGAAAAGGAGCAAGCGCTAACACCGCTGGGAGCAAAACTAGGACCCGATATTCAGCGCATGATGCAAGCCAATGCCTTGCTGGGATATGGGGTCGCCGGCATCAGCAAGCCAGGTTACGGCAATGAAACCCAGTTAGGTATCGCAGAACACACGCAACTGGCGCAACGCTTGCGCCAGCGTCTGCCAACGCTGTTCCAAAGCCTGGATTGTGCGACACCAGACAAAGCACCACGCCAAATTGTGGTCGTTACCTCTGGCAAAGATCGAGCAGTGGACAGCGGTTATTTCTTTACCCTGTCTTTAATCGCGCAACAAGCCTGCCTCGCCTCCAGCGTGACCTATCCGGCGTCCCTTGCACCGCGTGCAGAACTGGATCATCGCAGCCGGTCAGCAGGTACAGACCGCTTCTTACTTTACTTTCATAAACTAAGCCAAAAACAGGATCAGGTGAGCGATCCAGCCGATCCGCTATTTCAGACCTTTCAGGCAAGTCAGTCTTATCAAGCCTATCTGGATAGTGATGAGTTAAGTAAAGTAGAAGCCACCATATTGGCGCAGCCACGTCTGGCTTCCTCCGCACAGAAAGTACTAAAGCGCTTATTCAAGCCCGCCTTTATTGCCGGACTGAACCAGAACCGCTTTCGTGCAACTAATGAGGGTACGGTCACTTACACCAGTGCCGATGGCAAATTTGTCAGCACGCTCACAGGTGATGGCAATGAAGTAATCGCCTCAGCACTGGATGCCGCGCTGGCCTTGTATGACCTGTATGCCGCATCGGCCGATATGCCGGATGAGGCGCATACCAACTTTTCACAGTACATGCCCGCCGGACAAGCCGCAGTCTTTGCCTCTGTACAAGATGCTCTCGCCTTCTACAGTAAAGGCCCTGGCATTGCCGAAGCGAACGAGGTCACTTGGAGGATGGCGCAAACATTACTTGATGACTTCTTCGATGAAGCCAAACTCATCGCGGCAGGGAACTATGCACACGCAGCCAAACTACGGTTTGCCCATGCCGAAACCATTATCCCGCTAGCATCCTTACTCGGTGTGCCGGGCATGGCGACACCCCAGCCAAAAAATCTTGCTTATGACTATTCCAATAACCTATGGCGTGGTGAACAGGTCGCGCCGATGGCCGCGAATATTCAATGGGATCTGTACAAAAATGATGCCGGAAAAATAGTAGTCCGGATGTTATATAACGAGAAGGAAGCCGGTTTCAAACCTTCTTGCGACCAGGCCCGGATCGCTAAAGGCAGCTATTTTTATGATTACCAGCGACTGGCTGACTGCTATCAGCAATCAATAATGAAGTGAAAAATTCTTAGTTATGGATCGGGATGGGATCTGCGGCGGAGCTTTGGGACGTTTTTTGAAACTCTTACCCAATAAAAAGCAGTTGATGTTTTGGGTCATTCCGGCATGGTCTTAGCCGGAATCCGGCGTCGTCATTTTGACACTGCATTGAAAACGCACTGAGACCGAACCTCGCCACCTTCATGCTTGATATGTGAAACGACTAACGTTACTGAATTATGGCTTAAAACCTGCCGGAGTAACGCCGTCTGATTTGAGAATGTATGAGATGCGTATAAGCCTCGCCTCAACACTCACTGAAGCAAAAAACTAGTCTCATATTTAATATACTCCCCACGATTTTTCGTAAAATCGCCTTATTGTCCATATTATATATGGACAATATAAAATACTACCCATAAGTATGCAATAGTACACTTACTAAAAACAAAACTTCAAGTCAGTAAATTAACATCTAACTATTGCGCATCCCGAGCCAGCATCGTCTTAAAAACCACCTCATAACGAACATCTAAAGCTGCTTGGGCTTTCCAATAATCATAGTATTCAGGGTAGGCAATCGGATGTAGTCGCTGCAAGGTTTGCATCGTACGTGCCGCCTGCTCTGGCTTACCGTTCAAGGTATAAATTTCTGCCATTTTGCTCAGCACATGCACGTATCCAAAACGATGGCTCATGCGCTCCGCGAATGCGATGTCGGTATCCGACATGCCCTCACGCGCGACCATTTTAGTCAATTTAAAGTAATCAAAAAATTGCGGGAATAAAGTAAACGCGGGTCGCTCACTAGGGCTGATATCCACTACATACCCAGATTGCTGCCAACGCAAAACCCGAAAACCAGCAGTAACCCGCTGATAATCCCAGGTAATCAATGCCATGAACAAAAAAGCACCGCCAAGAATGACCGTAATCACACTTTTAGCAGGACGCCCGAGCAATACGCCCTCAGACGGCCAACGCAGCTGATGCACCATACCCATCAATATGCCAACCGGTATCAGCACAAAAGCATACCAAAGCGGAAATTCCACCATGCTATGCACAAACACGGCAACGAAAAATAAACCCGCAAAACGGATCGGCACTGTCACCGCTTTGATAAAAAAGCATTGAATAGCCCACCAGGCTAAGCCTAAACATATCAGTATTGTTGCAGGGAAACCTAATTCAGCGGCCAAATTTAAAATCAAATTATGTGAGTGCTCGGCATACGTAGTCGATCCAAAATCTGCCGCAATTCTGACTTGCTCAGGACCAAAACCAAACCACCCAACGCCCAGCCAAGGATGCTGAGTCGCCATATGCCAAGCCTGCTGCATCAAAACCATCCGCTCAGAACGGCCACCAATATGCTCAGCAACCGAGCCGCTAGCAAATCCAACATGCTGCCCCATGATAGGCAAACCAAAAACCAGCGCGGCATACAGCAATACCATCACAACCAAAAACCATCTGCTGATAGACCGCTCATCCTGAGTTTTAAACATATGAACTAAGGCAAAAGCTGGAACAATCATCCAGCCTATACGCGACTGCGTCAGCGCCAGCCCCATCAGCAGTACTAAAACCACTACAACAGAAGCCCATTGATTAAAAAATCGACGCTGATATAAGTACCAGACCGAAGCCAAAGAAAAACAAAATAGTAAAGCTAGTTGATTTGGCTGCGCGACATTGGCGTAGGGTCGCATAAAAGGCTGTGATTCACGTGCGATAAACATCACAGCAGGCGTGGCATCAATCCCCGTAATCTGTATCAATTGCATGATGACGGACAACAAACCTGCTAATAAATGGGCGATAGCAAACGATAAACAAATTAACTCAGAACCCGATGCCTGATGTGCGAAAGTTGCGCCAACGATTAGCGCCAGACAAAACAAGAATAGGTAAATAAATGGGAATAACAGATCGTGTGGTGCTACCGTTAATCCAAAAATAACTTGATATACAGTTAATAAAATAACGGCGACAGGAAGAAGCAATAATTTGGGAAAAGTAATCGTTACGAAGTCATGTTTAATAACAAAGCTATATACAATTAGAAGACCTATTATCGCAAGAGCATCGTGATAATAGGTTCTGTACGGATGAATGTGATAGGGATGTAGATAAGAAAATAAAACAAAAAATCCGGATATACTTAAGCTTAATGCAATGTTTTTTTTTGATGCCATCTTTAAATTTTAAAATTCTTACCGTTATGAACTTTTTTGCTGATGAATTCTTTTGGTGGTGAATTCGTTTAGTGATCCATTTTAATTACTGTAAAAAAATCCATCTTTTTCTAAAAATCCAATTGGCTCTGTAGTTTTGGCGTCAAGTAATACCACCCAGTCACTTAACCTTGTAATCACAGGTAAAAATCTGACGTCATCCTGTTTATGGCCCGCCGCACTAATAAGTCGATCAAGCTCAGGTTTAGCATCAGGATATTTTTTATACAATACAGATACAGGTCTAGAAGTTAGCAGTAGCTGCTCTTTAGCAAGTGCATAAGATTGCCAAAAGGACGGGCGCATGCCGATATCGGCGCCAGCCAATGCATTGGATACCGTATCGCGCCTTTCAGTCTCATTCTTAAAATTGCGTGTACTGATCAATCTTGGCCCTGTGTTCGACAATTCTTGAAGCTCTGGTGGTGCTTTGGACAGCTCATCCGTTGCAACATTTACCGCGGTAACTACTCTGAATCTGGACTGTTCAAAGACGAGTGCAACAGGGCGAGCGATATACACGGTATGCATGCCATACACCAGACCAATCAGCTGCACGATACAAATAAAAGAAATATCACGCATTAGTTCACTTTTTTGTTTGCGCTGATCAAATATAATCAATGTCAAGATTGGTCCCAGAACCAAGTCGATCGATATGACAAGATAGAGTAGTTTGATACCGCCGCACATCTCGCTATATGGAGAGGGGTACCAAATAAAAAGAAGTAAACTAGCTACAATGGCGGCAATCAAACCCGATGCTAATAGATGAATACCTGCCGCTTTAAGTCGATATTGAATTCCAATCATTTATAACCACCTCAGGTAAGCTTGTTTAATGAAGCAAAGATTCAAACTGCCATTATATTAAGTAGTTACTGAAAAATCTCAAGAGATCAATGCCATAATTTTATCAATTTGATCTCAACAAAAATTCTATTTGCAGGCCGTCGGCCGATATTTGCTCGCAACAGTGCCGCCAGTACAATTCCATGTATTACCACCATCGCTAGTGACAAAAGTAATTTTATTTGCCCCCGCAGTTGAGGCCTGACCGGTCATGATCGTCGCTTCTATCGTGCCGTTTGGGTAGGTACCAGTCATTGGATTGGTAATAGTTGCGTACTTACCGCTTAATGTAGCAATAATCTCTGTTGGTGCAGGCAATGCTGTAGACAGCACAAAAGCCGAGGGCCATATATTTTTTTGATAAGCGTATTCAGATACGGGCGCCTTCATGCCCCCCATCAACTCTACTGCTTCTGCTACTTGCGCACGCGTCGTATAGTCGTTATAGGCCGGTAGTGCGACTGCCGCGAGTATCCCAATGATGGCGACAACGATCATTAGCTCTATTAAAGTAAAACCGTGGGCCAAGGAAGTTTTTTGTCTAGTTAACATGATTCAATCTACCTTAAAAGCATTTTGACAAGTGCACAAAAGCAAACTATATGCCTGTCAAATAAAATTATCTTGGGGATTAAAAATAAACAGCGCCCCTGAAGACGCTGTTTATTTTTAATGACAATTAAGAAGACCTAATCACATTCCTCAACTATTACTTACATGCAACTGGGCGATATTTCAGCGCAATAGTGCCGCCGGTACAGTTCCATGTATTGCCGCCATCCTGAGTAATAAAAGTAATAGTCTGTGTATTCGCTTGACCAGAACTCATCGTCCCTGTAATCGTACCAGACGGAAATGTACCCGTCATTGGCGTTGTTACAGTGGAGTATTTGCCTGTTACCGTCGCAGTGAGCTGTGTTGCTGTAGGTGTTGCAATAGAAGTTACAAAACCAGTAGGCCACGCATTTTTTTGGTAACCATATTCTGCTACAGGTGCTTTCAGGCCACCGATCAATTCAGTGATTTCAGCGACTTGGGCACGTGTTGTATAGTCATTGTAGGCTGGTAATGCAACTGCAGCCAAAATACCGATAATCGCAACAACGATCATCAATTCAATTAATGTAAAACCCTTTTGTGTCATGTTGACTATTTTTATGGATTTCATTCTGCTCTTCCCGATCTTTTAGTTATAAAAAAAAGCGCAAAAATTTGCGCCTTTTTTTATTTTTAAAGCTGTGTAACTCTTATTTACATGCAACCGGGCGATATTTCAACGCAATTGTCCCGCCTGTGCAATTCCAAGTATTACCACCATCAGCAGTAACAAAAGTGATAGTTTGTGTACTAGCTTGACCAGAACTCATCGTGCCAGTGATTATACCTGCTGGGAATGTACCCGTCATTGGCGTTGTTACAGTGGAGTATTTACCTAAGATAGTTGCAGTTAATTCGGTTGCTGCAGGTGTGCCTGTAGAAACTATGAAAGCAGTAGGCCATGCATTTTTTTGGTAACCATATTCTGCTACAGGTGCTTTCAGGCCACCGATCAATTCAGTAACTTCAGCAACTTGGGCACGTGTTGTGTAGTCATTGTAAGCAGGCAACGCAACTGCAGCCAGAATACCGATAATCGCAACAACGATCATCAATTCAATCAAAGTAAAACCCGATTGTGCACGTTGGATCATTTTTGTAGATTTCATTTTAAAACTCCCTGGTTAAAAAAATATATTAATTTGGACTACCTTACGTGAGCTTAATTAGCAAACCCTGTGCCACAACTAAATCATGGGAGTTTTTAATATAAACCGACAAAAAAGTATCGTTAATCGCTTAAAACATGACGTTTTTTGTCATCACCATTAATTAGTTCAAATTTATGTCACCTTTTTTGTGATGAAATTACAAAAATGAGCTTCGTTCCTGACATATCAATCACATCTCCATCAGACAATTTTTGCGGCTGCTTGTCAATTACTTTGCTGTTTAGTTTGGGACTTGAAGCGCCATCGACATGTGCAACATAAAAAAATTGTTCTTGCTGAGTAATGGCAATGACCTGGACAGTTGGGCTACCGATAGTCGTAACTGGTTTATTCAAAATCAACTCTCGACCAGCATTAGCGCCATTTTGTACTTGAATACGTGCTGATACCGTGGATACGCTCAGGGAGGATGGTTTTATTTTGAGTGCTGCGTCCGGCAAATCATAATCTTCAGTATCATTTTGATATCGAACCTTATATTTACCAATATCAATAATATCGCCGTTTTGTAAAAGATGCTTCTTAATAGGCTGTCCGTTGACCAAAGTGCCGTTGGTACTTCCTAAATCCAAGACAAAAGACCCTGTAGTAGTGGTGTCAATCGCCGCATGCTGGCCGCTGACGGTCAAATGGTCGATCACAACGTCATTACCCGGACGTCGTCCCAACATGATGCGGGATTTTAGGATTGACAGTTCTTGCTGGATCAGTCCGTTGAAAGTAACGACGATTTTCGCCATAGTGCTCTCTATAAAAAAACAACATCTAACTATTTGGACTTACGCAACATTGTCCACGCAAGGCCTAGCTAGGACAGCCGTACTTTAATATACGGTGCGTAATTGGTATCTGCATCGCGGCGGGAGCATTTTTGCGTAAGTTATTTCTATAAAACTAACTAAAAAAAAGCTGCTGGATATGCTGCATTGGCGAATGCTGTTTTAAATCATTCACTTTTATTAGAATAATCGAGATATTGTCCCGACCGCCTAATTCATTCGCTTTGTGTAGCAATACTTCGCAACAAAGCGCTAAATTATCTCTATGCAAACTAACTGTGCTTTCAATTTCATCGCACTTGAGCATGTCGGTCAAGCCATCAGAGCACATTAGATAAATATCCTCTTCTTGCATGACATGCTCGCTGATTTCCACCTCAATCTCACCTTGCACACCGATTGCTCTAGTAATCAAGTTCTTTATCGGAGAATACTGCGCTTGCTCTTCGCTAATCAAACCAGCGTCAATTTGTGCCTGTAATACTGAGTGGTCGTGCGTGATTTGCAGTAAACGGTTGGACCGGTATTGATAGACACGCGAATCACCCACATGCGCAACGAGGAGTTTATCGTGATAACAAAACGCAACGACAACGGTGGTACCCATACCAATAAATTCGGGATTATTCTGTGCCGCATCCCAGACACGAAAATTGCTCATCTCGATTGCTTCTTTAATCCACTTCGCGGCAACCGATGTCTGGCGCGCAAATAAAGAAGAAAAAGCAGATGTTTTTTTGAGTAGTAACTGCTGCGTAATACTGTCTACCGTCATTTTGCTTGCGATTTCGCCGGCGTTGTATCCGCCCATGCCATCGGCTAATACCGCAAAATCCGCCTCGGCACATATCTCTATGGTGTCTTCGTTATGTGCTCGTACCAGTCCCGTATCTGAGAGACCCGCAAACTCTAATACGCGTTGAAATGACATGAATAGTAATTAAATATGAGAAATAAATCAGGTTCTATAAATATAAAAAGATATAAATCATAACAATCCCGAGCAATGCTAAAGATCATTATCCAAGCTTAACACCAAGCTGCGGAACTGTTGCATAAAGATAAGTAAAATGGGGAGCAAAGCTCCCCATTTTACGATGTAACCCCGAATAAGTTACTCAAAATTGCAACTTAGCCCAACATTGAGACTACAACATCGCCTTCAACAAACGCGCCATTTCTGACGGGTTTTTAGTCGCTTTAATGCCGCACTCTTCCATGATGTCTAATTTAGCTTGTGCCGTATCAGCACCACCAGAAATCAAAGCACCAGCATGACCCATACGTTTGCCTGGAGGCGCTGTAACACCAGCGATAAAGCCGACGACTGGTTTTTTCATGTTGTCACGTATCCAATAGGATGCATTGGCTTCGTCGGGGCCGCCGATTTCGCCGATCATGATAACCGCGTCAGTGTCTGGATCATCATTGAACATCTTCATGATGTCGATATGCTTCAAACCATTGATAGGATCACCACCGATACCAACAGCAGAAGACTGACCCAGACCTAATGCTGTCAATTGACCTACTGCTTCGTACGTCAATGTACCGGAGCGAGAAACCACGCCGATACGACCTTTACGATGGATATGACCTGGCATGATGCCGATCTTGATCTCGTCTGGTGTGATCAGACCTGGGCAATTTGGTCCGAGCAATTTCGTTTTTCTGCCAGATTTTGCCATGCGGTCTTTCAGCATCATCATGTCACGGACAGGAATGCCTTCGGTAATGCAAATTACCAGATCGAGGTCAGCTTCGACCGCTTCCCAAATCGCTGCAGCAGCTCCTGCAGGCGGCACGTAAATTACAGAAACTGTTGCGCCAGTAGCCGCTTTTGCTTCAGATACGTTGGCAAAAATAGGAATGCCTTCGAAATCTTCGCCGGCCTTCTTAGGGTTGACGCCAGCGACGAAACAGTTTTTACCGTTTGCGTAATCGCGGCACATACGAGTATGGAACTGGCCAGTTTTGCCAGTGATACCTTGGGTGATAACTTTTGTATCTTTATTGATCAGGATGGACATATCTGTTCCTTGCGATTATTAAGCGTGGGCTGCAGCAGCGGCGACAACCTTCTGCGCGGCTTCTTCCATCGTGTCAGCGGCGATGATAGGCAGACCGGAATCAGCCAGCATCTTCTTGCCGATGTCTTCGTTAGTACCCTTCATGCGTACCACCAATGGTACTTGCAGGGAAACCGCTTTAGATGCCGTGATGACACCTTCAGCAATCACGTCACAACGCATAATGCCGCCGAAAATATTGACCAAGATCGCTTTCAAACCTGGATTTTTCAACATAATCTTAAACGCTTCAGTCACTTTTTCTGCTGTCGCGCCGCCGCCTACGTCCAAGAAGTTAGCTGGCTCGCCGCCAAACAACTTAATCGTATCCATCGTTGCCATTGCCAGACCAGCACCGTTGACTAAGCAACCGATATTGCCGTCGAGCGAGATGTAGGCGAGGTCAAATTTTGATGCTTCGATCTCTGCTGGATCTTCCTCATCCAGATCGCGGTAAGCCACGATTTCTGGCTGACGAAACAAAGCATTCGCGTCGAAGTTGAATTTAGCATCAAGAGCAATGACTTTACCCGAACCGGTCAAAATCAAAGGATTGATTTCAGCTAGTGAACAATCGGTTGCCATGAAGGCTTCGTAGAGGCCTTTCAACTGAACGCGTGCGTCAGCGATAGACTCTTCTGGCACACCAATTTTGCGAGAGATATCATCTGCCTCTGCATCTTGCAGACCAGCGGTCGGATCAATCGCCACAGAATGCAATAACTCCGGATGTGACTCAGCCACTTCCTCAATGTCCATACCGCCTTCGCTGGACGCCATCAAGACGACGCGCTGGCTGATACGGTCAGTCACCATACTGACGTACAGTTCTTTTTTGATATCAGCGCCTTCTTCGATCAGCAAGCGACGGACTTTTTGGCCTTCTGGCCCAGTCTGATGCGTTACCAATTGCATACCCAGAATCGCAGTCGCGTATTCGCGCACTTGCTCAAGGGATTTAGCTACTTTGACGCCGCCACCTTTACCACGACCACCGGCATGAATTTGCGCTTTGACAACCCAAACTGGGCCGCCTAAAGTTTCTGCCGCTTTAACGGCTTCATCTACGGACAGGCATGGAATACCGCGTGGTACTGTCACTCCGAATTTGCGGAGGATTTCTTTACCCTGATACTCATGAATTTTCATACGACTTCCCTTCAGACACTGAGGTATTAGTTGATAGGCAAAACAAAATAAAACAACAAAAATAAAAACAGTAAAAACGAACTAAGCAGATGATTTTGCGTCAGGCGGCGAACTACTTGCCACCGCCCATCGCGGGTAATATTGCACAACCGCTGGACCATCTAGCCTTAGCGCATGGCAACGATTAAGTTGAAAAGGTTGTTGCTGGTTTTCAGAACTGCTGGCGCCATCGCGGGTATCAATCACATCACCGGCAAAAGCTTGCACCGCAGCGGTCGGGAGAATTTGGGCTAGCTCGGTAATATGAGTGCAGCCATGAATGCCGGACATTCTCTCTTTCACACCCTGCCGGAACTGCATCATCAGGTTGAGACCAATTAACTTTTTATAATCTGGACCGATCGTGTTGCAAAAACCCGGGTACGGTACCGCATCCGAGACCGCCATTGCATCAACGATGGTCAAGTTGGTATCGATCGTAATCCGCAAACTAAGATCATGCAACGGTGAACCAACTGGACGGATGCCGGAGGCGAGCTGAATATCGCGGGTTTTAGTGTCGGTGATGTGAGCGTCAAGATCCCACAATCCATCATCGCGAGCGAAGGCGTCGATTTGGATTGAGCGCGTGTGCTTAAGAGCACGGCGAGAAGTGGATATTGGTAAGGGCATATGCCTGATGGCGGCTATTTCAGTGTAAAGAGCCACAATTGCGCGTCGTCACCGCAGTTTCTACGATAACAGCCGCTCTTGCGGCCCTGCAAAAATCCCAAGGAGTGTAGCACAAGTCGATGCGTAAGCTTCTGCGTTTTGCGATCAAAGATGAGGAGGCTGTTTAAATTGGCGGTTTGTTAGAAATTCACCGCCTCGTATTTAATAGAGAGAGGTGATAAAGAATAGCGAAGAAGAACTCACAACTACAGACGAAGAACAAACATGCGACTTGTGTAAAACCAATAAGCAGACAACTCTTCACCAAGAGAAAAACTTCACTATCATTCAACCTCGTCTTCTTTTCAGCGCAGATCAATATGACTTAACGCTGCTCAGCAATAATATACTCCCCGATTTTTTATCTGAAAATTCATTATTGTCCAATAATTATAAGGACAATTAAAATATACTTACCCCGAGTATTATTTATTAGTGTTATCTATACACGGGTTTTCTGAGGATATGATTGTTTGATAGTGATTAATTTTTTTAGAATAAGCTCAATATTGTCTAAAAATTACATGCAGCTACGTTTATTACTCTGACTCTTCGTCACGAGGAGTGCGCATTGCGGTCTGAATTGCTCTGGAGGAAAATCCCCTCTGCTGCAAAAAACGCGCTTGCTTAGCACGCTCAACGTGGTCGGTCGCCGAATGTGGGAATTTTCTGTGCAGCACATCGATCGCACGGCTCAATTCCGATTCCATCAACTCAGCTTTCACGCGATCAATTTCTTGGCTGTCCATCTGGTGGCTCTGTAATTCGGCGAGTATTCGCTGATTTCCGAACCGTGTCGCACGGCGATTGACCAGAGAATCTGCAAAGCGTTCGGCTGACAGATATTTGGCCGTCTCCAACCAATCCAGTAGTACCGAGACATCTTCACCTTCTTGCGTATGAGGCTGTAGCTTACGCTCCAATTCCATCCGGCTATGTTCTCGCATAGAGAGATAGCGTAACGCTCTGGCTTTTAAACTAATTTTTAATTTAGCCATGGTTAAATCAAGATCCCCAAATATCTATGCAATAAAAAACCGGAATACGCTTATATCAGAAGCGGATTCCGGCTTGAATTTTCTATCTACACTTTCGGTCTAAATTTTTGACTTGAACTTTCAACTTAAGAGCAGCCGCCAAAACACGACTTGTTCAAACTATTTCAGTAGACGTATAGTGAGTTTGCGGTATGAGAGTGAATAAACTTAAATTACGCTTATTCAGCCTTCTCCGCTTTTTCAGCCTTGTCTGCTTTGGCTGGCTTTGATTTAGTTTTTTCTGTCACTAACTCTTGCAACGTCGGCACTTTTAAATGCACACGAACTTTGTTTTCAATCTCATGCGCGAGTGCCGGGCGCTCGCTCAGGAAACTGCGTGCATTATCTTTACCTTGTCCGATGCGTTCGCCATTGTAGCTATACCAAGCACCCGCTTTTTCTACAATCTTAGCGTCGGCGGCCAAATCTAAAATCTCGCCTTCGCGGGAGATACCTGCACCGTACAAGATATCAAAATGCGCTTCTTTGAACGGAGGCGCTACTTTGTTTTTGACTACCTTAACTTTGGTTTCGTTGCCGATGACTTCATCACCTGCTTTGATGGAGCCTGTACGACGAATATCTAGACGAACGGATGCGTAGAACTTCAATGCGTTACCGCCAGTTGTGGTCTCTGGGCTACCAAACATCACGCCAATTTTCATACGAATCTGGTTAATAAAAATAACCAGCGTGTTCGTACGTTTGATGCTGCCAGTGAGTTTGCGCAGAGCTTGTGACATCAGACGCGCTTGCAAACCCGGCAAAGAATCGCCCATATCGCCTTCGATT
>JANXTO010000194.1 GCA_025352365.1 Undibacterium sp.
CAGTTTTGCTTAAGTCTTGTTGAATTAAGGTTTAGCTAGCGCGTGCGAGTTGTCGGCGTACAGATAGAAAAGTACCAAATAGCCCGAGCACCACACTAGTCGCTAACAAGGCGAGGCTAGCCAACAATCCTAGCGGCACCAGATGGAACTCTGATGCGTAGAGTCTGGCGAATTCTGCAATCGCTTGATTCAGCGGACGCAGAGACGCCGCAATCAACGCCAATGCGGAGCAGCCAGCGAGCAATCCCAGTAACGCGCCTGTGTAGTAATAAGGCCGATGAATAAAGCTATTAGTCGCGCCGAGCAGACGGGCTATTGCAATCTCAGCCTGATGGGAGATTACTTGCAGACGCGTAACGTTAAAAATCACCACGATCACCACCACACTCAATGTAACCGCCAAAAATAGTAAGGATAATTGTAAAACTTGCACTAAAGCTGCCAGCCGTTTTACCCAAGCTGAATCAACTTGAACCACATCAACTCCTGGCAGACTTTTTAACTGTACTGTCAGAAATTCCACCCGGTTGGCATCTGAGTTGGATAGTGATAACACATAGGCGTCTGGCAGAGGATTTCCGCCCAGAGTCGATAAGACCTCTGCCAGGCTGGAGGTTTCTTCCATTGCCGCTAACGCTTTGTCCTTGGTTACAAAAGTGAGTTTGGCACTGACATTGGCATCTTTCAGTAGTTTTTTGATTGGCAAAGCTAATGCTATCGCGTCGACCCGTGGTGTGTCTGGTGTCAAAAATACACTGATCTCTGGCTCAATCGAGAGCTGGGTTGAAATCGGGCGAATATTTTCGATCAGCGTTAATCCGGCAATCGGCAACGCCAAGGCAATCGCGACCACTAGAACGTTAAATAAGAAATTGCCAGGGCTGGCGCGTAGATGAGCCAACGCACTTTTTAAGCCAAACAAATGCTGACGAAACCAGACGGTCATATAATTTTTTCCTGTTGCTTCAGACTTGAGGTGTTTCTTGAGATTGGATCAGTTTATGCCGCCATAGAGGATGATTGCCAGGAGTCGCACAGTTGCCCATGATTTAAATAAATCACGCGGCTGGCCTGATCTAAAAACTGTTCGTCATGGCTAGAGATAATACAAGTCACGCCGGCACTCTGGAAGGCTTTGAGCGCGTTGATGACTTTGTTTGCATTCTCTCTGTCCAGAAAAGCGGTAGGTTCATCTGCCAGAATGATTTGCGGGCGATTGACAATCGCACGGGCGATAGCAACCCGTTGTTGCTCGCCGCCTGACAAGGCCAGGGGCATGGCATCCGCTTTATCCGCCAAGCCTACTTTTTCCAGGGCAGTGCGGGCACGGGTTTCTGCCTCGCTGGCAGAAGCGCTGACGACGATCAGCGGCAACATGACATTTGCCAGCACGCTACGGTCTAACAGCAAGCCTTTGTCTTGCAAAATCAGACCTAGTTTGCGGCGCAGATAAGGAATGCTGCCTGACTTTAACTTGCCGATGTCTTGCCCATTGACGCTGACGGTGCCGCTGCTAGGGCGCTCGATACCTGCAATCATTTTTAGTAAGGTTGATTTGCCAGCTCCTGAAGGGCCAGCCAAAAAAATCAATTCACCGGGTTTGATGGTGAGCGATATATTGCGCAAAGCGACGGCGTCGCGTGAATATTCTTTAGAAACTTGCTGAAACTCTATCATCGACAACATCCTTGATCTGGCTAAATAAATCAATGCAAATCAATGCAAATTGGTGAAATTAATTGAGCAGAGCATCCACAAATTCCTGAGCATTAAACGGTTGCAAGTCTTCAATCTGTTCGCCCACGCCGATGAAATAAACCGGTACCGGACGGGTTTTGGCAATCGCTGCCAATACGCCACCTTTGGCGGTACCATCGAGCTTGGTAATCACTAAGCCTGACAGTGTGAGTGCATCATCAAATGCTTTTACCTGAGTTAAGGCATTTTGCCCGGTATTGCCGTCAATGATCAATAAGACTTCTTGCGGTGCGCCCTCCATCCCTTTACCGATAACGCGTTTGATTTTTTTTAGCTCTTCCATCAAGTGCAACTGGGTCGGCAAACGACCTGCTGTATCCACCATCACAACGTCTATCCCTTTGGCACGGGCGGATGCGACTGCATCAAAGGCGACGGCCGCCGGATCGCCAGATTCTTGCGAAATCACTGTGACGTTGTTGCGTTCGCCCCAAATCGTCAGTTGTTCACGCGCCGCTGCACGGAAGGTATCACCCGCTGCGAGTAATACGGATTGTTGATTTTTCTGTAGATGTTTTGCCAGTTTGCCGATCGTAGTCGTTTTACCCGCGCCGTTGACGCCGCTAATCATCATCACCAAGGGTTGATGACGCCCTAGCTCCAAAGGTTTTTGCAATGGTGTCAGCAAGTCTAAAAGCAAGGTCTTGAGGGCGAGTTTGACTTGCTCGGCCTCGGTTAATTTTTCTTCCTTGACCTTTTTCTTCAAACCATCCAACAAAAATTGCGTTGCTTCTACGCCGGCGTCGGAGGTCAGTAGTGCGGTTTCTAACTCTTCATATAAGTCATCGTCGATCTTTGCGCCGACAAATAGTGTGGTCAGGTTGGACGATGTTTTAGACAGTCCTGCTTTTAAACGACTGATCCAGGAGCGTTTTTCAGCGACAGCTTCTGTGGCTTGATCGCTGCTCGCCAAAGATTCTGGCACAGTTAATGACGCGGTCGATGAGGCTGCTTCTGCGCTGGGTAGCGCTACTGTAGTTGGCAGCGAAGCAGGTTCTTCTTTGGGTTTTTTCTTGAAAAAGCTAAACATCGAGGTTTTAATAGGGCAGAAGACGAACAGGTTAAAATGCAGCCATTCTAACAGAGCCCTATCGCCAGATTGACGAGCCTTGTGGTGCACGGAGCTAATTTGTTGTCGATTAGCTGGTCTTGGACAATTTTGTGCGAGTTGTGCTTAGCTTGTCTTATTTAGTTAAGCCTTAGCGCTAAATAAGCTTAGTTTTTTGGCGTCGTAACGCTCTTCGCGGTGCGTCATGTGGTTTGCATTTCATTAGTAGAATAAATACTCATAGCTAGTATATTTAAGTTGTCCATACAATCACTGGACAATAGAGCTATTCCTCATAAAAAAATGGGGAGTATATTGATTTTCCTAGTATTTTTATATTTAGCATTTTTGTGTAGGTTTTGTAATTCATGAATAAAATTGATTTCTTTTTCAAGCAGCTTAAAGCCGCGCAACCTGACTTTCGTGCATGAAAGCTAAACCTAAAAAACCGACCACGCCCGCTGGTCCCAAGCGCGTTACGCATCAGGTACGTATTATTGGCGGCCAGTGGAAGCGGACTTTGTTGCCCGTGATTGATGCCGAAGGGTTGCGCCCGACTCCTGATCGTGTCAGAGAAACTATTTTCAATTGGCTGGGACATTTGCTAGACGGCAGATGGCCAACCGTGCGCTGTCTTGATTTGTTTGCTGGCAGCGGCGCGCTGGGTTTTGAAGCCGCCAGTCGCGGTGCAGTAGCGGTCACGATGGTGGAATACCACACGCCCGCTTTTAAGCAGCTAGAGCAAGTCCAGCAAAAGCTGGGCGCGCAGCAAATTGCCTTAGTGCGTGGCGATGCCTTGACTGTGGTGCAGTCGCTGGTAGCGCGCCAGCAACAATTTGATTTGATTTTTCTCGACCCGCCTTTTGCGCAAGGATTTTTAACCAAGATCGTGCCGCTGTGCGCTAAGTTGTTGGCGGCTGGCGGCTTGTTATATGTCGAAGCCGAAGCGGCTTTGCCAGAAGATCCTGCCGATCCGGTGTATCCAAAATGGTTGGTTGATTGGAAACTGATTCGTGCAGATCAGGCAGGGAGTGTGTATTTCCACATACTGCAACGCAACATCTTGACACATGACATGCCCGAAATTCAGGCATAATGCCTTCTCAAATTGGTGCATAGACACAAAATCAGGGAGTAAAGATGGTCACAGCCGTATATCCAGGAACCTTTGATCCGCTCACGCGAGGTCACGAAGATCTGGTGCGTCGCGCCTCCGGTTTGTTTGAGACGCTGGTGGTTGGCGTTGCTGACAGCAAAAACAAAAAGCCTTTTTTCTCGCTGGATGAGCGTCTGCTGATCGCCAACGAAGTGTTGGGGCATTACCCAAATGTCCGGGTGGAGAGTTTTTCTGGTTTACTCAAAGATTTTGTCCGCAAGAACGATGCCCGGGTGATTGTGCGTGGCTTGCGGGCTGTGTCTGATTTTGAATATGAATTTCAAATGGCCGGTATGAATCGCTATTTGTTGCCCGATGTCGAAACCCTGTTTTTGACGCCATCAGACCAATACCAGTTTATCTCTGGCACCATCGTGCGCGAGATCGCTATGTTGGGCGGCGATGTGTCAAAATTTGTATTCCCATCGGTAGATAAATGGCTGCAAACTAAAGTACTTGAGCAGGCGGAAAAAGCGGCACAAATCGAACTGGCTGAATTAGCCGAGTTAGCCAAAAAAACCTCAGTCTAGTCGCAAGATGCTGCGAGCCTTTGCAGCAGGAGATAGTAAAAGTATGGCCTTACTGATTACGGACGATTGCATCAATTGTGATGTATGTGAACCCGAATGCCCCAATGATGCAATTTATATGGGGCCGGAGATTTATGAAATCGATCCGAATAAATGTACGGAATGTGTAGGGCATTACAACGAGCCGCAATGCCAGCAAGTGTGTCCGGTAAGCTGCATTCCGTTTAATCCCGATTGGCGTGAAACGCCTGAGCAATTGCAAGCCAAGTATGAACGCCTGCAGGCAGGGCTTAAGCCTGCATAAGTTGATCTGGCGCGAGTTAAATCAAGCCAGTGACTGCAGTAAGCCTAGCACTTTGCAACTGGTAAGCACTTCGCAATCATCTACTACGCGATCAACATCAATCTGCCCGGCAGACCCGGTTACGACCTTGATTCTTTGCTCTGAATAAAGCCTGATCTGCTGCCTGTAATAAATCACGCGCAACATTCTCAATCTTGCCTTCATTATTGGCGATAGCCAAAGTTGACACGCCGATAGAAATCGTCGCCTGACAAGTATCGATGGCACCGGTCAGTGCAAACGTTTTGCCTGCAATACTTTTGCGTATCCGTTCTGCCACAATCAAGCCGTCTTGCGCGCTGGCATTGACTAGCAGCGCGACAAATTCCTCCCCGCCAAAACGCCCCATGGTATCGCTCAGACGCAGTTCTGCCTTGATACGGTTACTGACTTCAATCAAGACATCATCGCCCCCCTGGTGGCCGTAACGGTCATTAATTTTTTTAAAGAAATCGATATCCAGATACATGCAGACAATGCTGTATTGCTGACGACGGGCACGCCCGATTTCTTCCAGCATGCGCTGTTCTACATAGCGGCGGTTGCTGACATTGGTGAGCGGATCGGTTAAGCCTATGTGTGTCAGCCGTTCGTTATTGATCACGTTTTCAAGACAGATGGCAATGATGGAGGCCAGATGCTCGATAAAATCGGTCGCCATGGTTGGGCTAAACCGTGCGTCTTCAAAGCTACCTAAATTCAGATAACCTAATAATTTTTGTTGTCGTATTAAGGGCACCACCGCAACGCTTTTGGGTTTGCGCGTACAGGTTGAAAACATCTTGCCGTGTTTCACGGGGTCATAAATTCCTAAGACCGGTTTGAACAATTGCTCGCCATGGATGCGCAAATCCAGCTCGTTTTGCACAAAAAATAAGGAGGGAAATTCTTCAGAAGTGATCTTCAGATCCAGCATGATCTGCTGCAGATTTTTTTGATAGTCCAGCAAGCCTAGCGTGACAATATCCAGTTCCGACATCTTGGCTAGTGCACTAAAAATATTTTCGATCAACTCACGAAAACTACTGGCACCGATTAGCTTTAAATCGAAGCTCTGATGCCTCGACATAATATTTTGGTTACGATGCGCTTGTTCTAACAAGTTTTCTAATTGAGTACGCAAGGCAAAATTCTCTGCACGCAGCTGGGTAAGCACATCGGCAATCACATCGGATTGTCCGGTAGATGACACGACAACTTTCTCCATAATGCCTTTCGTTTGCGCGCAGCTTGGGTCAATATTTTCGGTAATTAGAATGCTATCTGAATATCTAAGGCATCACCAACATATAGTGTTTGACCGCAACCTTTTGTCACAATTACGTTCATCCCGAATGTGATCCCGCCATCCAACAGAGGATTGGCGCGATAGGTTTGCAAAATATCTACCGGATCAGGTCCGGGTTCTCCGGTGGCTTGATCCACAGCGGGGATAGTGCAGCGGGTGCAAGGCTTTACCGGCTTGAGCTGGATCTGGCGCTCATGATTGGTGAGGTCCAAACTACTCGCATAGTCCTCTTCAAACGCGGCTATCTCAGCAAGCACGATATTGGGGCGGAAGCGATCCATAGGAATCGACTCACGACCTTGCAAGAGTAACTTTTGGTTCAGATCATCGAGCGATGTAGTAGAGGTCAGCAACAACGGGAATCCGTCTGAAAACAGCGTGCCGACTTCCTGATCGCCAGTCCACTTTTGGTTGGCTAAACGTCGGCCAGTAGGATCAAAGCGCACCAGACGACAAGCGGTTCCTAGGAACTGGCTCAACCAAGCCGCGGCGTTGTCGCCACAGTCAAAGGCAGCGAGCAGATCGTCCCAGATTTGTACTTGCAAAGATACTGCTGGTGCCAGCTCAGCCAGGCTAAGCGCCATTGGCAATGCTGGCATATCAGGCGCAAGCAGTATTAAATGATCGCCCTCTACTGTTGGGCGTATCAATGCCATGCGAGGGTGGCTGCGCTGGCTTAAAAATAGCCCCGTCGGATCAACCACCATCCACTCACGATCACGAATCAGGCTTGCGCCGATCTGCTGTGACAAGCCAGACTCGCTGACCGTCGCCGACCGTAAGCGGATACCAGCGCAAGATTTAATCGGGTACAGCGTCAATTCAGTAATCGTAGGCATGGTGGTTAACACTCACAAGTCAAAATTTATATCAAAATTTATAGGGAGATACGCCGTTGGAATAATCAGGTTTTACAGGAAAATTTAATATACTCCCCCTCATTTTTATGAAATATACCGCTTTGTCCAAGTAATGATTGGACAATTAATAATACTATAGGAGAGTATTATTGTGAATAGGTTTTGATCGTGATAAAGGAACGGACAAATTCAATCGTAATGCCTGCTACATGGACAGCCACATAAGCAGCTACATACCCCCGCTACTTACCTTGAAACGCTTGCCGATAAGCCGACGGCGAGAGATTAAATTCCCTCGCAAAATAGCGTCGCAATAATAGCGCCGAGCCAAAGCCGGTATCCACCGCGATGTCATCAATCGAGCGCTTACTCAATTCTAGCTGACGTTGCGCCTGTGCCAGTCGCTGGTTGAGCAGCCATTTACCGACGGTGGTCCCAGTTAACTGCTGGAAGTGGCGCGTAAAACTGCGTCGGCTCATCAAGGCTTTTTCTGCCAGCTGATCCAGATGTTGCGGCTCCGCAAGATGCTGCAGCATCCATTCCAGCACTTTAGATAAACGGTCATCGCTGGCTAGGGTAGGCACAGGTTGCTCAATATATTGTGCTTGTCCGCCTTGGCGATGTGGCGCCACTACCAGACGCCGGGCGACATGCGCTGCAATCTCCGCACCATACTGAGAGCGCAGCACATGCAAGCAGCAATCAATCCCCGCCGCCGTACCCGCCGAAGTAATCACATCTCCATGGTCAACATACAAGACATTGGAATCGAGGTGTACTTGTGGAAAACGCTGTAAAAATTCTTTCGCAACTGCCCAATGAGTCGTTGCCATCCTCTGATCAAGCAAGCCCGCTTCCGCCACCACAAACGCACCCAGACATAAACCAATGATCCGCACACCAGCCCGATGCGCTTTACGCAAAGCCATCAGCAGTGCGGCTGGCGCAGGTCGCAAATCGCTATGCCATGACGGGATCACTATCATATCAGCCCGTGCTAGGGCAGATAAACCATGACTCGTGTTAATCGAAAAACCAGCACTTGTCGTCACCACATGTTTGCCAGCCTTCGCTGCGAAGACACACACTTTCAGCTTGAACGCAGGTAATTTAAATTCGCCATGCTGCTCACCGAACACCAGGCAAGGAACCGATAAATGAAACGGACTAATGCCATCAAATGCCAGTACAGCCACCGTGACAGTGTTCTTCACGGCGTTAGACAGGAATTGAGTCTGAGATTGAATTGGAGTTTGAATATGCATGGCCTGATTGTATTGAATATTGGCAATCGGGTCACTTCCTAATCTGGACGATATGTCTGAAAATAACAGCACAAACGCAATCGCTGTTTGCCATATCACTTTATCTGGAGAGCTTCATCATGACTACGCCCATATCCATTCCGACCACACCGAAGCGCGCATTGATAGTGATCGATGTACAGAACGAATATTTTATGGGCAACATGCGGATCGAATATCCAGATCCGCAAATGTCCCTACGTCATATTGGTCTTGCGATGGACGCAGCCAAGGCAGCAGGTATTCCCATTTTGGTAGTACAACATTCTGCACCCGAAAATTCCCCCATCTTTGCGCGTGGCTCTACCAATTGGGACTTACATGCAACGGTCAAAAGTCGCCTTTATGATCATTTGATCGAAAAGTCCATGGCCAGTATTTTTGTCGGTACGGATGCCAAACAATGGCTGGAAAAAAATCACATTGATACCCTGACAGTCGTTGGCTACATGACGCATAACTGCAACGCCAGCACCATTTATCAAGCGGCACATGATGCTTATCAAGTCGAAATTTTGTCCGACGCAACCGGCGCTTTACCCTACGAAAATAGCGCAGGATACGCCAGCGCAGAAGAAATCCATCGCACTTTTAATGTCGTATTCCAATCTAACTTCGGCGCAGTGGTCAGCACCGCAGAATGGATCAAAGTAATTAATGCGGGCGGTGTATTGGAGAAGAGCAACGTATTGGTGTCGCATCTGGCCGGGCGGGCGCATCCATCTGCTTAAGTAGTGTTGGGCTTGCAAAGCGCTAATAAAGCGCTAACGTAAGGCGAATAACGTGAATAAAAAAGCGTCACTTGTTTGTACAAGCAACGCTTTTTTAGAGCTCTCACCACTGAGGACGAGAATCATTAAGTTAGTACTTAGACGTTAAACAAGAAGTTTAAAACATCACCATCTTTAACCACATATTCCTTACCTTCAGCTCGCATCTTGCCTGCGTCTTTTGCACCAGCTTCACCTTTGAAGTTGATGAAGTCATCAAACGCTATGGTTTGTGCGCGGATGAAGCCGCGTTCGAAATCGGTGTGGATCACGCCGGCGGCTTGCGGTGCGGTGTCGCCGACATGGATGGTCCAGGCGCGGACTTCTTTGACGCCAGCGGTAAAATAAGTTTGCAGACCCAGCAGTTTGAATGCGGCACGGATCAGACGATCCAGGCCTGGTTCTTCCATCCCCATATCGTTTAAGAAATCGGTCTTATCGGCGTCATCCAGATCGGCAATTTCTGCTTCGATTGATGCACAAATGGCGACGATAGGCGCGTTTTGGGATTGGGCGTAGGTAGTCAGTTGATCCAGTAAGGGATTATCTTTAAAACCGGTATCGGATACGTTAGCGACGTACATCGCTGGCTTAGCAGTGATCAAGCAGAGCGGCTTGATCAACAGCATTTCTTCTGCGTCCAGACCCAAGGCGCGCACTGGTTTGGCGTCGTTCAGTGCGGGCATGATGCGCTCTAATATAGCGACCAGTTTGGCGGCGTCTTTGTCGCCGGAGCGGGCTTTTTTGTTTTCACGATGGATGGCTTTTTCTACCGAGCTCATATCGGCCAATGCCAATTCAGTCTGAATGACTTCGATATCATCGAGCGGGCTGACCTTGCCAGCGACGTGGATCACATTGTCATCTACAAAGCAGCGTACGACGTTGACGATAGCATCCGTTTCGCGGATGTGGGCGAGGAACTGATTGCCCAAGCCTTCGCCTTTAGAGGCACCGGCAACCAGGCCAGCGATATCGACAAACTCAACAATCGCGTTTTGGATACGTTCTGGTTTAACGATGGCGGCCAATTGCGCCAGACGCGGATCGGGTACCTCTACCATGCCGACGTTGGGTTCGATCGTGCAGAAAGGATAGTTTTCTGCCGGGATGCCTGCTTTGGTCAGTGCATTAAAAAGAGTAGATTTGCCGACGTTAGGCAGGCCGACGATGCCGCATTTGAGACTCATGATATTTTACCGAAGAGGTGAGACGTGATTAGATTAGCCCACTATTTTACCGGAACATCGGCTTATTCAGGCGGTTTTGACGCTGAGGATGGAGTTCGTCTGGATTGGTGAGCGGATATTCTTTCAGCTTGGCGTGGGTTTTTATGACGCCCGAAAAAAATTGCTACAATTTACTTGGTATTTTTGAAATTAAACTCATATATTTTAAATACGGCCAGCAATCATGCTGGTTGCCGATTATTTTAGGGAGAATCCTTTGACTAAATTGTTAATCACTTTAGGTTTGGCGTGTGCTTTTACATTGCCGTTGTCAGCGCAGGCTCAGGTTGCGGTGCAAGCTAATCCAAATCAAGCAGCCTTATTGGCAAGCCCTGATGCACAGGTTGCGGCAAATAAGCGCATGGTGTATGACTTTTGGCGTGAGGTATTTGAGGGTGGACATATGGATCTGGCGGATAAATATCTGACCGAATCATATATTCAGCACAATCCGAATGTAGCGTCAGGACGCGCTGCGTTTGTCGATTTTTTCTCTAAATTTACTAAACCATCCCCGATTGCTGCGCAGATCAAAGCACCACTTGTGTCCATCGTTGGCGATGGCGATATGGTCGTTCTTAGTTTTGTCCGTCAGTATGACGATCCCAAAGACGCCACCAAAAAATATACTACGACCTGGTTTGACATGTTCCGTATTCAGGACGGAAAAATTGCCGAACACTGGGATAGCACTTTGAAAAAATAAGTTTGTCGTGTCTTGTTTAGCGCTTATTTAAATAATTAATTAAGCGCGACTTAGCCGCTGCTTTACGTTTTCAACTTACGTTCTTAACTTAATAAACAGCGGCGATTTTGATTTGGTGGCTTTGATTAAGCGAGCGCAGTATTTTTCTTCAAATACCTAGTCGAGACTCGGTGTAAATATACTACCAGCGACACAGCGGCAATGGTTAATCCAACCACCAGCGATATCCAGAAACCGCTGGCAGCCATTGGTTCTGCCGGCCGCAGTGGGAACCACTCAGGTGCCAAACCAAGTATGCAACCGAGTGGAATACAGACACCCCAGAATGCTGTCAGATGGATTAGCATCGGCGTACGGGTGATTTTGTAACCTCGTATCGCGGATGATGCGGCGACCTGAGCACCATCGGATAACTGGAAGATCGCTGCCAGCAGCAATAGCTTGACCGTCACTTGCTGGACGGCGACATCGCTGGTGTACGCTGCTGCGATTTCTTGCCTGAACAGGGTGATCATCAACGCCGATATCACCGCAAAGCCTAGCGATAAACCTACGCCTACCCAAGATGAAAAACGGGCACGTTGCGTATCATTTTCCCCCATCGCCTGACCGACACGTGTTACCGAGGCAATGCCAAAGCTCAGCGGCACCATAAACACCAGGGACGAAAAATTTAAGGCAATCTGATGTGCCGATACCGTGACTACACCAAAGCGTGCCACCAGTAAGCCGATCACACAAAATGCACTGACTTCCGCAAAATAGGTCACACCGATGGGCAAGCCCATGCGCAGCATCTTGCGGATCTCCGGCCAGTGTGCAGGTTCTCTATGGGTGAACGGGTAAGTTGATTGATAGGCCGGTGCTTTTTTAATCCATAAGACCATGGCTCCCAACATCAGCCACATACCGACGCCAGTCGCTACGGCACAGCCTGTTGCGCCCAATTTTGGTAAGCCCCAATGGCCATAAATCAGCAACCAGTTAATACACACATTAAAAGCCAATCCAAATAGCGCGATCACCATCACCGGCTTGGTTTGGTTCAGGCTGGCGGTATAGCCATAGAGCGCGCGGTAGCAGGCAAAAGGCGGTAAGCCAATACTGATCACATGCACAAATTGCGCGGCTTTATCTAGTACGCTATCTTCCAGATAAATATGATCGAATACCACGGTGGACAGATTGAGCAAGACACATCCCACCAGGCCCACGCCCAAGCCCATCCACAAAGACTGGCGGACGATATGCGGGATTTTATGATGTGCATTAGCCCCGACCTCATGCGCCACGATCGCATTGATTGCCATCATCACACCCATCACGGTGACCAGCACCATCGCCCACAAAGATGCACCCAGCGCGACAGCGGCCAGATCATTGGCACTGGCATGCCCCGTCATCGCCACATCGGCGACACCCATGCCGACGGTAGCGAGTTGGCCGATCAGGACAGGCCAGGCGAGTTGCCACATGGCG
>JANXTO010000211.1 GCA_025352365.1 Undibacterium sp.
TTGTGCATATAGCCAGTTTGATTCAGTTGCAGCATGGCAGCGTCGACTAATGGGTAGCCAGTACGACCCTCACACCATGCCGCGAATGAGGATTCTGCGTGAGCGCCACTCTCCCACTGGATGGCGTCATAATCAGGTTTAAAAGCATGACCAACTACGCGCGGATGGTGATTCAGGATCATGAAATAAAAATCCCGCCAGATCAGTTCATTCAACCAGGTTTGTGCTCCCGATGGGTCTGCCACTGTACGCACGCAAGCCATCGCCTCTCTGACCAAATGGCGCACTGAGACAGTCCCAAACCGTAAATGTACCGATAGATACGAGGGGCCTTTGACTGCTGGATAATCCCGCGCCACATCATATCGATGAATTCGATGTAAAAAATCCTCAAGCAATTTGGCTCCGCCGGACATGCCTGCCGGTATGTTCATATGGGAGTCGCTGCTGTCGCTGAACTCCATTGCCTGCAAGCTTGGTATGCTTTCATCCGGAAACGCTCTTAAGCGATCAGCATAGGTTTCAACCGGATAAGGTTTGCTATAAAAATCGCTCGCTTCTGCATAGAATTTTTTTAGCCACGCGTTTTTGTAAGGCGTAAATACTGAAAAAGTTGTACCAGCCAAGGACAAGACTTCGTCTTTCTCAAAAATCACCTGATCCTTACGGGTATGAAGTGCGCAGTTAAAACTGGCGAGCCGAGTTTTAACAATGTTGTCCCGTGCAATTGCCTGCGGTTCATAATCATGATTAGCGAACACTGCAGAGGCATGCAACTCCGCTGCCAGTCTGGGAATTTCTTCCTCAGGGTCGCCATGCCGGACTATCAGACTCCCGCCCATTTTTTTCAGATCTTGCGCTAATTCTTTGATGCTTTCGTAGATAAACCAGACGCGTCTGTCGTTGGCAGGCAGTCCTTGCAAAATCGTGACATCAAATATAAAAACACAATATACCGATGTGCTGTGTTTCAGCGCAGCATACAAGGCAGCATGATCAAAGCTACGTAAATCACGTCTGAACCAGACTAAAGAAACGGGCAAAATATTGGTGGAAGCAGGATGGGTTGTCGGGGAAGAGGAGATCATTTTATGATTTAATTGACATGATTTTCAGGTGGTAATGCCAGCGTCCGCTTACCTTAGCACACATCGAAAAAGCACGCCAAAAATGCTAAAATGTCGCCATGGCGAAGCAAATTAAACCCCCGAAGTCTGATAATCCAGTGCAACAAGAGCCCGAGGCTACTATTGCGCCTGATCAAATGTCTCCTGCGTCTTCTGGCGCATCTGCTCCAAACTCGTCTGAAGCGCAACACCAACCGCAAGCACAATCTGCATCAGAATTAAATCTGACCAATCATTTTTTGATCGCCATGCCGTCCATGCTCGATCCGATTTTTGGTGGAACCGTTATTTACTTGTGCGAACATAATCAGCGCGGCGCGATGGGCTTAGTGATTAACAAGCCGACTGATCTTACAGTGGCAGGCCTGTTTGACCGGATTGATCTTAAGTTAGAAATTATCCTCAATTCCCATCCTATGCGTGAGAAGCCAGTCATGTTCGGCGGCCCCGTGCAGGATGACCGGGGCTTTGTATTGCACGCTCCGGTTGGCAAGTTTTCTTCCTCACTCAAAGTAACCGACGAGATTGCTTTCACCACATCGCGCGATGTGCTGGAAGCCGTAGCTTCTGGCGATGGGCCGGAACAAGTCATGGTCAGTATTGGTTATGCCGGATGGAGTGCGGGTCAGCTTGAACAAGAAATTTTAGCCAACGGCTGGTTGACTGTCGCAGCAGATGCCAAAATTTTATTCGACTTGCCGATAGAAGAGCGATTTCTGGCGGCGATAAAATTACTCGGCATTGATCCGCTGATGCTCACCTCCGAGGCAGGACACGCCTGATGACAAGTCTCGCTATGTCTGCTCCAGAACCGAATACTTCCCCCATTTCCGCCCCCGCTATTGTTCCTGGTTCTATTCCTCTTACAGGCACGATATTGGCATTTGATTTTGGTTTGAAGCGTATTGGTGTTGCTGTTGGTAATACCGTGCTCAGACAGTCGCAGGCGCTCTCCATAATCAGCGCTGCTACCAATGATGCTAAGTTTGATGAAATTGCTGCGCTGATCAAATCCTGGCAACCTATTTTATGTGTGATTGGTTTACCCATGCATCCCGACGGTGCCGAACATGAAATGACGCAGCGCTGCCGGCGGTTTGCTAATCAACTGCATGGCCGGTTTTCCGTGCAGGTGGAGTTGGTTGATGAACGCTATTCTTCCGCCGTCATCCATGCTAAACGTGGTGAGCGTATTGATGCACAAGCTGCGGCACTCATACTGCAACAATATTTTGATGCCACGAATTAATCTCACTAATTGACTCTACTAAATTAATCTTGCCATGACCACTACGAAGCAGTTACCAGACGCAGAGACGCTCTACCAGCAATTGCTGGCACAAATTAAGGCGCGTGTTGCCAACGATGATCATCTAGCGATTGTTGGTATTTATTCAGGGGGTGCATGGCTCGCAGAGCGACTAACTTCTGATTTAGGGCTGCAGATAAAACCTGGATTTATCGACGTCTCGTTTTATCGCGATGACTATGCCGAAAAAGGTTTGCACGCCGAGGTCAAGCCGACCCAAATTCCGTTTGATGTGAACGGTGCCAGCATTATCTTGGTCGATGATGTGCTCTACACCGGTCGCACCACGCGGGCAGCGATTAACGAGCTCTTTGACTATGGTCGGCCTGCAAAAATCATGCTGGCTGCTTTACTGGATCGCGGTGGCCGCGAACTACCGATCGCCGCTGATTTCGTCGCTCACACTGCCGAATTTGAACCCTCTTCATCTGTCAATCTGCGACGTGCAGATTCAGGACAACTTAGCTTTTCAATCGATCATGCATAATCCCCAACTCAATAAAAATGGCGAACTCCAGCATCTGCTGACGATCGACGGCTTGCCAAAATCCATCGTCAATCATATTTTGGATACAGCCTCTTCCTTCGTCAGCATCAGTGACAGAGAAGTCAAAAAAGTCCCGCTGATGCGCGGTAAAAGTGTCTTCAACCTATTCTTTGAAAACTCTACCCGTACCCGCACCACGTTTGAGATTGCCTCAAAACGTTTATCTGCTGATGTAATCAATCTTAATATTTCTGCCTCCAGTACCAGCAAGGGCGAATCGTTATTAGACACGATAGACAATCTGGCTGCGATGCATGCCGATATGTTTGTGGTGCGCCACGCTACCTCCGGCGCACCGTTTCTGATTGCCAAACATCTCAACGACACCAAGCAAAATCATGTACATGTGATTAATGCCGGTGACGGGCGTCATGCGCATCCAACCCAAGGGTTACTGGACATGTACACCATCCGTCACTACAAAAAAGATTTTACTAATCTGACCGTTGCTATCGTCGGTGACGTATTGCACAGCCGTGTTGCACGTTCTGATATTCATGCACTGACCACCTTGGGCGTACCAGAGGTGCGTGTGATTGGTCCGCGTACTTTGTTACCGGGTGGATTAGAACAGATGGGCGTGCGCGTGTTTAATAATATGGATGAAGGTCTCAAAGGCGTCGATGTGATCATCATGCTGCGCCTGCAAAATGAGCGCATGAGCGGCGCTTTACTGCCTTCCGCGCAAGAATATTTTAAAAGCTATGGCTTGACACCGGAGCGTCTGGCATTAGCAAAACCAGATGCCATCGTGATGCATCCAGGTCCGATGAATCGTGGTGTAGAGATTGATTCTGTGGTCGCCGATGGTCCGCAGGCAGTGATCTTACCGCAGGTGACATTTGGGATCGCAGTGCGGATGGCGGTGATGAGCATCGTCGCTGGTAATTAATTAGAACTGACGCAAAACTGACCCAGCTGCGTTGTAGCTCCTAGCTGGGACAATCTTTGTGTAAGTCCTTTTAATATTATTACGAAAAAAATAAAGAAGAAAAACCAGTATGAAACTACACATCAAAAATGGCCGTGTGATTGATCCTGCCAACCAGATCGACGGCGTGCAGGATATGTATATTGCCGCTGGCAAGATCGTCGCCATCGGTCAGGCGCCAGCTGATTTTGTCGCCAATAAAATCATTGATGCGACCGGATTGATTGTCGCGCCAGGCTTGGTCGATCTCAGCGCCCGTTTGCGTGAGCCGGGTTTTGAATATAAAGCCACTTTAGAGTCCGAGTTGCAAGCCGCCATGCGCGGTGGCGTGACCAGTCTGGTTTGTCCGCCAGATACTGATCCGGTACTGGACGAATCCGGTCTAGTTGAGATGCTCAAACAACGCGCCAAAATCCAAAACAAGGCACATGTTTATCCCTTGGGCGCACTTACCGTTGGATTGAAAGGCGAAGCCCTGACAGAAATGTCTGCGCTGACCGACGCGGGTTGCATCGGCTTTTCGCAAGCGGATGTCACCATTGCCGACACCAACATACTGCAACGCGCACTGCAATATGCCAGCACTTTTGCTTACACCGTCTGGCTGCGTCCGCAAGATGCTTTTATCGGTAAAGGTGGTGTTGCCCACAGCGGACCGCTGGCATCGCGCCTTGGCTTATCCGGTGTGCCCGTTATGGCAGAAACGATTGCATTGCACACCTTATTTGAATTGATGCGTGCGACAGGTGCCAAAGTCCATCTGTGTCGTATTTCATCTGCTGCCGGGTTAGATCTGGTGCGGCAGGCAAAAAAAGAAGGTTTGCTCCTCACTTGCGATGTCGGCGCGCATCACGTTCACCTGACCGATGCCGACATCGGCTACTTCGACGCCAATGCCCACCTCACGCCGCCACTGCGCAGCCAGCGTGACCGCGATGCAATCCGTAGCGCATTGTTAGATGGCACGATAGACGCCATCTGCTCAGACCACACGCCGGTCGATGATGATGAAAAACTGCTGCCATTCGCAGAAGCATCACCCGGTGCCACTGGTTTGGAACTACTCTTGTCGTTAACTCTGAAATGGGTAGAAGACAGCCACGGCACAGTCTCCATGACGCAAGCTTTGTCGACAATCACCAACGGTGCCGCCAAGGTCGCCAGTTTGCCTTGCGGTGCGTTGAGTGTCGGCAGCGTCGCCGACCTGTGTCTGTTCGATCCAGCAGCCCGTTGGTTGGTCGAACCCAAAGCACTGACCAGCCAGGGCAAGCACACGCCATTTATTGGCTATGAACTGCCAGGGATCGTCAAAGCCACCATCGTATCCGGTCATGTTGCGTATGAAGTGGTGTAGCCAGATTCGCTAGTTGGCATACAGTTTTGAGGCTGACTGAACTGTCTTCTATTTGGCAAAAATAAAGGGAGTATGGGTTAAAAGTATGCTTAATGTCCATATATTATAAGGACGATTAAAAATACACCATACCAGTATATATTCGACTAAAAAGGACTTACGCAGCATTGCCCCAACAAGACGTAGCAACGATGACAGTGCTTTAGCGCGGCTAGACGCTGCAATGCTTTGGGTGCGGTTTTGCGTAAGTTATAAAAAAAGATACAGGATAGGCATGATAGCTTGGCGTTTTATACGTATCATCGTTCACTTGTTTGCGGGCATGCTCACCTGCGCGGTGATTTTCCCGTGGACTAGCACGGCAACCCACGAGGCGCTGATCCGCCGCTGGTCTAAAAACTTACTTACCATTTGCAAAGTCAGAGTGCGCTTGATTGATCGCGCAGCCGACTCACTGTCAGCACACTTGTCTTCCAACGTGCTGGTCGTATCCAACCATGTGTCCTGGCTAGATATTTTCGTATTGAATACCCTGCAACCCTGCCACTTCGTCGCCAAATCCGACATCCGAAAATGGCCGCTGCTAGGCTGGTTGTGCGAAAAAGCAGGCACGATTTTTTTAGCTCGCGGCAAGCAACGCGAAGTACGTCGCATTTATGAAGGCTTGGTACATCAGATACAAGCCGGCAAGCGCATCGCCTTTTTCCCAGAAGGCACCACCGCAGCACAGGGTGCAATTTTGCCGTTCCACGCCAATCTATTTGAAGCCGCCATCGAAGCCCGCGTCCCGGTCCAACCTTTTGCCATCCGCTATGTCGATGCTCAAGGCGCATTGCACGCAGCAGCAAATTTTATCGGCGAGATGACCTTTGTGGAGAGCATGCGACTGATTTTGCAAGGTGGGGGCATGACAGCCGATCTCATTCGTCTACCAGTCATTTCAACTGAAAACGCACACAGGAGAGAGGTAGCACAATCGGCTTGGGTATCTGTCGGCGAGGGCTTAAGTTCGTAAGCTCAATAATCGATACAAATTTTTACTTCTGGCCGCTACGTATCGAGCACAGAAGTGACAGATTTTTTCCAGTGTTTAAAAGAAACATTATAGAATCTTAAGATTCTACCTTATCTTTAACCCAACCAAAGGAAAACGATTATGTCAAAACTATTGGATTATTTGAATGTGCTCGACAAAGATGCCGCTGCTCGTGACGCACACAATTCAGATCCAGTTGGCGCAATGACCACTTTTGGCTTGACTGAAGAAGAGCAGGACGCGTTTATGTCTGGAGACATGAGCGAAGTTGCAGAGTTGCTTGGCATTCCAATGGAACAGTTGCCAAATCCCCAAGTGACTCAATCGCCATAGCGAAAATATTCTTGTCGCATGTCGACGAGAGTAAATTAAGGAGGGTATATTTTGAGGCAGATAGCATCAATCTGGCTTTTGATTCTATTCAGCTTCACGCCCTCCGCGTTTGCTCATAGCTCTGAAGAAATAGACGAAGAGCTCAAACAATTTGTGCAGTATATAGATCGTGATATAGAAAAAGCCCGTATTTTATTAGATCATCTGGCAGCAGAGAAAGCGCAATTCAATATTGAGCAAAGCAATCAATTTACGCTTTATAAAGCGTCCTATTTAGGCTTTGTTGGCCGCAACAGAGAACGGATTGAGTTAGTTAAATCTGTGATCGATCAGGTGAACGATACTAATTTAAAGTCTAAATTTTTGTACCAGCTTTCTGATTCGTATACGACTTTAGGTGAGTATGACAATGCCTTGACCACGATGAATCAGAGCATCCAGTTGTTACCGTATATAGATCGTTTTACTGCCAAAATTGGCACTCTTCAATCTGCAATAAATCTTCTCTTATCTCTTCGTGCTTATGACGATGCTTTGTCGTATGCCGACAGAATGATTGATGTTCCAAGCCCAGAAGGTGATTTTCAAGCCAAATGCCTTGGCTACACTAATCGAGTGCATATTAATTTCGAACGAGGAAACCGGATAGTCGCACGGTCCGCAATGAAAGACGCATTAGACAATTGCAATGCGAACGGACGAAAAGGGATCGTCTTGATTTTACAAATTTATGAAGTCGTCGATCTGATTGAAACTGGCTCATATCAACAAGGGATCAAGAAAGGCGTTCCGTTGATCGCAGTTTTTTCAAAAAATGAACAAGCAGCTGACAATTTTTCCGAGTTGCTAGATGCTCTCGCAAGAGCGTATTTAAAGACAGGACATATCGATATTGCTGAAAGTTATAGTTTGCGAGCTCTGCAACTTGCAAAAATTAACGAGTCTATTCAGTTGCTCGAGAAGATTAATACTACGATGTCCAACATCAAACGGGCACAAGGTCAATACGCTAGTGCGCTTGATTACTACGATATGTCGCTGGCACTCAAAGATAAAATCTTGGATGAGCAATTGCGGAAAAATATCGCCTATCAGCGTATCCAGTTTGACTCTAAAGATAAAGCAAATCAGCTAGTTTTATTAGAAGAGAAAAATAAAGCATTACTGCTTGAGCAGCAACTAGAGAGACGCAATAATTTGTTGTTAGTATTTCTGATGGTTGCTATTACTTGTTTGATGATGTCGATCTTGTTTTGGTTGATGAAGACATTAAAGCAAAAAAATTTATTCCGGCAGTTTTCCCAAATAGATGGCTTAACGCAGGTCGCAAATCGTACCCACTTTATCCATTGCGCTACTGAAGCATTTGATAAAAATCCCAACGGCATGAGTATCATTTTGTTTGATATGGACTTGTTTAAAAAGGTGAATGACACCTATGGTCACGCTACCGGCGATTGGGTTTTAAAAAACGTAACTGAGGTAGTACAAGCACAGCTACGCGACGTCGATTTGCTAGGCCGGCTCGGTGGTGAAGAGTTTGCGATTTGCATGCCCGATTCCACAGTCGATACCGCGATGGCGTTAGCAGAGCGCTGTCGAGCCACAATTGCCCAGATCGATACTGTCACCAGCGGATATCAATTTGATTTATCCGCCAGTTTTGGTGTAGCTAGTTTTTGTGCAGGACCTGAGCGCTCTTTTAAAGCAACGCTGGAAGCCGCGGATCGCGCTTTATATCATGCGAAATCGCAGGGGCGCAATTGCGTGTCTGCGCATCATTGATTCTTCTTTAATCGCTTATCTACAAAGGCCATTTATGTCTAATCAAAAGCAAGGTAAGTTAATTTGTGTTGGTACGGGCATGCGTATGGCCGGACAACTCACTCCGATTGCCCAGAGTTATATTGAAAACAGCGATATCGTCATTGCCGCCGTGCCTAATTTATTCTCCCGCAAATGGCTACAAGGTATCGCCAAAGAATACATCTGCTTGCTAGGCTATTACAGCGATGTCGAGATCGAAGGCAAAAATCGTCGTGATACCTATCGCCGTATGGCCGATACGATTCTGGAACACGTGCGTGCCGGTAAAACGGTCTGTGCGGCGTTTTACGGGCACCCTGGTATTTTTGCCTGCATCGCACACATGGCAATCGCGGATGCTAGAGCCGAGGGTTATAGCGCCGTGATGGAGCCTGGCATTTCTGCAGAGGATTGTCTGGTGGCAGATATCGGGATTGATCCGGCCAAAACGGGCATGCAGTCTATGGAGACAACCCAATTTATGATCTACCAGCATGTGCTTGATCCGACCTGCCTACAAATCTTGTGGCAACCTGGCTTAGCGGGTGATTTGAGCATGAAGAAGTTTGAGACTAATACCGCGCACTTACAAATACTGGTGAATAAACTGGCTCGTTACTATCCTCTGGAGCACGAAGTTATTTTGTATGAGGCCGCCACCAACCCGATGGAGAAGACGCGTATTGATAAAGTGCGTTTAGGCGACTTACCAACAGCGATGCTCAAAACAATCACAACGCTGGTAATCCCGCCAGCGCAGGCTATGCAATTAGATCAGGCGGTGGTGGATCAGTTGAATGCGATTGCAAAAGCTAGTCAATTGAGTCAGCAAGCAGCGTGAGCTTGAACGCCTCGTTATGGAATTAAAACTGTAGGGTGCGCCATGCGTACCAGCAAAGATGAATGCGGTGCGCAGGCGCACCCTACGGTTAAAAGCATCGTCCAATGATCATGCTGCTTGCAGGTCATTTTCGTGCCAGAAGCCGCAGAATGATTGGACACTCCGTTTGACATTTTTTAAAT
>JANXTO010000213.1 GCA_025352365.1 Undibacterium sp.
TGTATTTGCCGTCCCTCTGCACTGACTTTGCCACGCAATAAATTCATCGGTGGCGAGCCGATAAAACTGGCGACAAAGGTCGTTGCCGGTTTGCTATAGACCTCGGCCGGCGTTCCGATCTGCTCTGCTTTGCCAGCATTCATCACGATCATGCGCTGCCCCAAAGTCATCGCTTCGACCTGATCATGCGTGACATAGAGGCTGGTCGTACCCAAAGTACGATGGAGTTTTTGGATTTCTAAGCGCATCTGTACCCGTAGCTTGGCATCCAGATTGGATAAGGGTTCATCGAATAAAAAAACAGCTGGCTCACGCACAATTGCACGCCCCATAGCGACGCGCTGACGCTGGCCACCAGAGAGCTGGCGCGGCGTGCGCTGCAGTAGCTCACCCAGCTCCAAAATCTTTGCTGCCTTTTGTACCCGCAACTCAATATCGTCTTTAGAAAACCGACGTATCTTCAAGCCATACGCCATGTTTTGGTACACCGTCATATGCGGATACAAGGCATAGTTTTGGAACACCATCGCGATATCTCTATCTTTGGGTTCAAGCTGATTAACGACGCGATTCCCGATCACTACCTCGCCAGACGTAATCTCTTCTAAGCCAGCGACCATGCGTAATAAAGTCGATTTACCACAACCCGACGGGCCGACAATGACAATAAATTCGCCATCAGCAATCTCCATCGACACACCATGAATCACATCAACAGTTTTGTCTGACTTGCCATACGTTTTTTTGATATTCTTTAAATGGACTTGAGCCATAGTTATTTTTTATTCCGTGTTGAGAGCGTGTGATGAGTCGCTTGAATCTGATTGGAGTATTGGCAGTCGTCAACTAAGTGATAGCTACTTCTCAGAGTCCACCAAGCCTTTGACAAACCATTTTTGCATGATCACGATTAGCAATCCTGGTGGCAACATCGCCAGCAATAAAGTCGCCATGACCAGATTCCATTCCACTGCCGCATCGCCACCAGCGATCATCTGTTTAATACCTATACCGATCGGATACATACCTTGTTCGGTAGAGATTAACAAAGGCCATAAATATTGGTTCCAACCATAAATAAACATAATGACAAAGAGTGCAATCACATTAGTACGCGATAACGGCCAGAGTACATCTTTAAAAAAACGTAACGGCCCGGCGCCATCAATGCGCGCCGCCTCTGCCAATTCTTCGGGCACCGTCAGAAAGAATTGCCTGAACAAAAAAGTTGCCGTCGCAGAAGCAATTAAGGGGATCGTCAGACCAGCATAAGAGTTGAGCATGGATAAATCGGAGACCACTTTATAAGTAGGAGAAATCCTTACTTCTACCGGCAGCATGAGAGTCACAAAAATCATCCAGAAAAACCAGCGTCTTCCGGGAAAACGAAAATACACCAGCGCAAATGCGGACAGCATAGAGATAGCTATTTTTCCGATGGCAATCATCAATGCAGATACCAGGCTTACCCACAACATTCTGGCAACTGGACTGGTAGAAACATTGCCGGACGCGCCGCTACTTAATACCGTAGAAAAATTCTGGATGAACTGATTACCGGGTAACAAAGACATCGGCGCCAGCGCGCTTTGTTCTGCGGTTTGGGTACTGGCAACTACGGCAATATATATGGGGAAAGCAACAATCAGCACACCGATGATTAAAACAAGATGGCTGATGAAATCCAATACCGGACGACGCTCTATCATGGACTGACTTTCACTTAAGGGACTGCAATCAGGTCGCGCTATATAGTTGACGCAAATCAGATTTACTTCAGCTTGAATTGAGGCTTACCTCAAGCACCACAGAGAGATTTTTCATATACTCCCCCACTATTTCATGAAATATGGTTAACTAATCAATGATTACATGGACAAATAAATATACTCACCTACAGTATGCCATTTATCCTGGCAAGTACAAAGCTTATGAATACTGTACTTTTTTCTCTACATATTTAAACTGAACAATCGTCAACACAATCACGATCGTCATCAAAATCACCGACTGTGCTGCCGCGCTGCCAAGATCGCCACCTTTAAAACCGTCGTTAAAAACGCGATAGACCAAGATTTCTGTCTCCTTACTCGGACCACCTTGCGTCGTCGCCTCGACAATTGCAAAGGTGTCAAAAAACGCGTAAACAATATTGACCACCAGCAGAAAAAATGAGGTCGGTGATAGCAGAGGAAAGACGATCGTGGCGAAACGTTTTACCGGTCCCGCACCGTCAATTGCCGCGGCTTCAATCAAGGATTTGGGGATGGATTGCAAACCCGCCAGAAAAAATAAAAAGTTATAACTAATCTGCTTCCAGACCGCGGCCAATACAATCAACATCATCGCATGCTGCCCATTCAACAAACTATTCCACTCAACACCAACATGCCGCAAAGCATGGGCAACAATACCTAAGGTCGGGTTTAGTAAAAACATCCACAACACGCCAACGACTACCGGCGATACGGCGTATGGCCAGATCAAAAAAGTTTTGTAGACCGCCGCACCTTTGACAACCCGATCTGCAAATACCGCCAAAATTAAGGCCAGACTTAAACCAGAAACGGCAACCAGAATAGAGAACAATGCGGTGGTTTTGAATGACTCTAAATAACTCGGGTCGGCAAACAGCGTCTTAAAATTATCGAGCCAGACAAATTGGGTGGACATGCCGAACGCATCTTGCAGCAATACGGATTGATATAAAGCTTGTACCGCAGGCCAGAAAAAAAATAGTAGCGTTACAATAATTTGTGGCGCTACCAATACGTAAGGCAGCCATGCGGAGCGGAATCGGGCGCGTTTTTCCAAGCTTTATCCAGTAAAAATTAGTGTGCCAAAGGCTAGGAGCTGATTGTTATTTTTGGTGTTTGATGGATATTTATCGATCAAGCACTGGCCATATCTTCGTCGCAAGCAGTGGAATAAGTGTGATTAATATTCGCGGAATACCGTTGATTGCTCCCAAAAAAAGTAAGATTACCGCGATTTGTACGGACATATTATCGGTGGGAATAAACGGTCGAATCATTAGATAACATAAGGCTGCCACTACGAAACCAATTGCATAAACCAAGATCTGAAACCATTTTTTTAACTCTAATAACATCAAAAACTCCTTTTATTTATTGGCTTTCTCAAACCGTTCTAACAGCTCATTGCCGCGTGCGACGGCATTATCTAAGGCTTCTTTTGCCGTCTTTTTCCCACTCCAGACGGATTCCAATTCCTCATCCATGATGGTACGTATCTGCACAAAGTTACCTAATCGAATTCCGCGTGACTTGTCTGTGGTTTTCACGATCATCTGTTGCACGGCGATATTCGGGCCGGGATTTTTATCGTAGAAGCCGGACTTCTTTGTCAGCTCATAAGCAGCATTGGTAATCGGTAAGTAGCCCGTTTCCTGATGCCATTTGGCTTGTACTTCTGGCTGAGATAAAAATTTATAAAACTTGGCCACCGCTTTATATTCGTCGATTTTTTTACCGCTCATCGTCCATAGAGATGCACCGCCAATGATGGTATTTTGTGGCGCACCGGTAGCATCTGAATAATACGGAAGTGGTGCTACAGCAAATTTGAATTTAGCGTTTTTGACTACATTGCCATAAGCCGAGCTGGATGAGGTTAGCATGCCGCATTCCCCTGAGTAGAACTTCGCTTCTGGCTCATTCTTGCGCCCAGCATAGGTAAAGTAGCCTTGCTTAGCCCAATTCGCCATGTTCTCAATATGCTTGACTTGTAATGGGCCATTAAATTTTAGTCTGGCATCTAGCCCGCCAAAGCCATTAGCTTTAGATGCAAACTCAACATTATGCCAGGCAGAAAAACTTTCCAGATGTACCCAAGTTTGCCAGCCAGTAGTGAAGCCACATTTTTCACCATTTGCTTTTAAACGGGCGGCGGCGGCAACGACTTCTTGCCAGGTGGACGGCGCTTTATTCGGGTCCATACCTGCTTTGGCGAACATGTCTTTGTTATAGTAAAAAACGGTCGTCGAGCTATTGAAAGGGAAAGACACCATCTCACCTTTTGGCGTCGCGTAGTAACCGGCAACCGCAGGTATATACACGGAAGAGTCAAATTGCTCGCCAGCTAATTTCATGACCTCAGTCACCGGCTTGATCGCACCTTTGGAATACATCATGGTCGCGGTGCCGACTTCAAAAACTTGCAAGATATTCGGTGCGTTGCCCGCGCGATATGCAGCAATCGCAGCGGCCATCGCCTCATCGTAGCTACCTTTGTAGACTGGCACGACTTTATAATCGGACTGGCTTTTATTGAATTGCTCCGAAAGCGCATTAACCCGATCACCCAGAGCGCCGGTCATCGAATGCCACCAGCTAATTTCAGTCAGCGCGTGAGCAGAATTGGATATTGTCCCCATAGCGAGCATGGCGAGAACAATGGATGTGAATTTAATTTTCATCATTGTCTTTCTTTTTTAATTTTTTTAAAAATCTGGAGCCAGCTTTGTAAGCAAGTAAACTCCGGATTTGTCTCAGATTGTCTCAAATCTTTTCTTTAGTCAGCTGCCCTCATTCTATGACTGGAATGTGACAGCCGCACTACGATAGCATTATCATCCATCGCGTGCGCAGATAGCACTTATAATTCTGCCATCAAACGAAATAAATCATCTATCCATCAAATGCCAATTTTTTTGTTGGTTACCCCAAATCCAATTTTATGCGCCTGCTTTCAAATCGAGTTTTACTGTACATCCAATTAGTTCGTCTGGATAAACCTATCGGTATTTTGCTATTGCTTTGGCCAACCTTAATCGCCTTGTGGATCGCCTCCAATGGCAAACCCCATTGGCAACTGGTATTAATTTTTAGTCTAGGTACCGCTCTGATGCGCTCTGCTGGCTGCGCGATCAATGACTTTGCGGACAGGGATTTTGATAAGCATGTCAAACGTACTGCCGAACGACCAATCACTAGTGGAAAAATCGCGCCTTGGGAGGCGATAGTGATTGCCGTGATGCTGGCATTAATCTCGTTTTTACTGATATTGCCGTTAAACACGCTGACGAAACAATTGTCTGTAGTAGCGGTATTAATCGCTGGCAGTTATCCTTATTTCAAGCGCTTCTTTGCCATTCCTCAAGCGTATTTAGGAATCGCCTTTGGGTTTGGAATACCAATGGCATTTGCAGCGATACAAAATACTGTGCCTGTGACTGCCTGGATTTTGTTATTGGCGAATATTTTTTGGGCTGTCGCTTACGATACAGAATATGCGATGGTCGATAGAGATGATGATCTGAGAATAGGCATCCGCACTTCTGCCATTACCTTTGGCCGGTTTGACGTGCTGGCGGTGATGCTGTGCTATTGCTTGAGTTTTTTACTCATATTATGGGTAGGCTGGCAGCAAGGTTTGGGTACCTGGTTTGTCGCGGGCATGACGCTGGCAGTGGCGTGTGCCCTGTACCATTACACTCTGATATGCCGACGAGAAAGACTGGCTTGTTTTAAGGCGTTTCGTCACAATAACTGGTTAGGCGCTGCTATTTTTGCTGGTGTCGCACTCGACTATGCACTACAGTGAAAGCTGTATTAAATAGTTTATGCAGGCTTTACTTGTTTTTCAATTTCACTACTTTTAAGAGGAAATATCATGAGCTCAGCTGAACAGCATAAAGAAAAATTGATGCATGACCTGACCCAGGTTATTAAAGACGCGGAAGAATTATTGAAAAATTCTGAGCAGCAAGGAAGCGCTGGTTTCCAGTCTGCTAAAGCCAAAATTGAACATACGATCAAAAACGCGAAAGCAGAAATTGAGCGTATTGAAGATCTGGTCGTCACCAAAGCAAAAGACGCGGCATACGCGACAGACGTCTATGTCAAAGATAATCCCTGGCAGTCAGCAGGTATTGCTGCCGGCGTTGGTTTATTAATTGGTCTATTGATTTCGCGTAAGTAAGGCTATGGCGATCACTGATTCCATCGCGCGGCTATCAGCCAATGTCATCGGCATTCTATACACACGGCTAGAATTGATTTCAGTAGAAGTGGAAGAGGAACTAACGCGCTTTTCTTCCTATTTGCTGTGGTCACTGGTTGCATTATTTTGTGCAGGGATCGCTGTTTTATTGCTGATTTTATTGCTGATTGCGTCGTTCTGGGACAGCTATCGCCTAACCGTTTTACTATCTTTATTGGGCATATTTTCAGGCACGGCGATTGGACTTGGCTGGTGGTTAAAAACCATACTGAGTAATAGACCTCGCTTGCTGGCAGATACCTTAGCCGAGCTGCGTAAGGATGTGTCTGCGCTGCAAGGGCACCAAGGTGACAACAGGGATGCAAACAAGGCGGGTGATCAATAATCATGACATCCGCAGCCAAAACTTTAACTCAACGACGATTAGCTTTGCTGGCTACAACTCAAGTCCAGCGTGAGCTTTTGATTGCGGACAGTCGCCAATTTAAACAATCGCTGCAATTTCTTGAGTTGGGATTTCAGGCTGGCCAGACCATCAAACGACATCCATTGATTAGTTTAGGTTTAACTGCTGCGACGTTATTGATTAAGCCTAAGCGCATCTGGTCGCTATTAAAAACCGGGCTTATGGCTTGGGAAATCTGGCAAGGCATTGCACCGACGGTGATGTCAAGACTTAAGCCAAACTCTGCGTCACAAACCGCTGACGGGCAATAATCTATCAGCTCGTTTGTATTGAATTGATGAATGCTTAAATTTGCTTACTGATTGAAAATTCACTACAATCCAATGCGGTTTACTGCAGTTCACTCCGAACCCAACTCATCTCCCAATTCTTTACCACGCGCTGCGGCTGCTTTTACCGCATCTATAATTGTTGCCTTTACGCCACTGTTTTCCATGCTGGATAAAGCAGCATACGTTGTGCCACCTTTGGAGGTCACTCGTTCGCGCAATACCGAGACTGGCTCATCGGAATTAAGCGCTAATAATGCCGCCCCCTCAAAGGTGGAGATTGCCAATTGCGTTGCTTGCGCGCTAGTCAGTCCCAGATCGACACCCGCTTGTTGCATCGCCTCAATAAAATAAAATACGTAAGCAGGGCCACTACCAGACATCGCAGTGACGGCATCAATTAAGGATTCCTGATCCAGCCACATAGTAGAGCCGACTGCACTCATAATGTCTTCTGCCGCCTGCTTTTGCTCGTCAGACACGCCAGCAGTTGCAAATAAACCAGTAATTCCTTTGCCGATCAGTGCAGGGGTATTGGGCATACTGCGCACGATTTTTGGATAGTCACTGAGCCAGCGCGATAAATCGCTAGAGCGGATTCCAGCAGCAATTGACAAAACTAATTGTCCCGAGAGATGCGGAGCAAGAGCGGCTGCGACCTCACGTAATTGTTGTGGCTTAACCGACAAAATGATGACATCCGTTTGCGCAATCAGCGCGCTGGCATCACCAATGACACCAATAGCACTGCCAGCCTCAAGAGATAATCCTGTAGTTACACCGAACCTCGCTGACAATTTGTCTAAGGACGCCTGATGAGTATCAATTACATGCACATTTTCGGGAGTAGTCAAATCAGGTAACAAGCCGCCAATTAAAGCGGTTGCCATATTGCCGCCGCCAATAAAGATCATTTTTAATTTATTTTGCATAATTTCTATTCCCAAAAATAGCTGATCCTATCCGCACCATGGTGCTACCTTCTGCGATTGCGGCATGCATATCTGCACTCATCCCGATGGAGAGGGTATCTAACATCAGACCATGTGTGTTCAGTTGGTCTTGCAACATGCGCAATTGCGAAAAAGGCAGTCTTTGCTGTTCTAGGGTTGTAGCTGCCTCTGGCACTGCCATCAGGCCGCGCAGTCGCAACCGGGGCAATTTCGCTATGTGTAAAGCCAGCGCCATAGCCTGCTCTGGCAACACGCCACTTTTACTCGCCTCCCCGCTGATATTCACTTGCAGACAAATGTTTAAATCCGGCATACCGCCAGGACGCTGTTCGGACAGTCGCGTGGCAATTTTTTCTCTGTCTACAGAATGAACCCAAGCAAACGACTCTGCGATCTGACGGGTTTTATTACTTTGGATAGGTCCGATAAAGTGCCATTCAAGCAATAAATCTGGCGCAAGTGTGCGTACTGTTTCAATTTTATCTACCGCTTCTTGTACGTAATTCTCACCAAATGCATGCTGATCGGCATGCGCCGCTTCAATCACTGCATCGGCACCAAAAGTTTTAGATACCGCTAATAGTGTGATCTGTTGTGGATCGCGACCAGCGGCAGTTGCCACCACCGCCAAATCAGCACGCACGGCTTGCAAGTTGTCAGATATTAAGGACATAATCGGGATACATGATTTTGCAACGAAAATAGCACTTTTCTGATTGTTCAGTGCTATCGTTATTGCGATTGTTTAGGCTCGTTGAATTGAAACTCTGAACGTTCAAACTCTGAATGGAACTCCGACAAGACTAGAACGCGTTTTTCTGTCAACTCAGGCTCAATCCAGCATCAACTCAAGGTTAATTTATTCTCAGTAGATTATTCTTAGTACACTCCCAAGCAAAGTCTCACCGCACATTTAATTATCGGAATTATAAATGGACATTTCAGAACTACTGGCATTCTCGGTCAAGAATAACGCATCCGATTTACATCTTTCCTCAGGCTTGCCACCTATGATACGTGTGCATGGTGATGTCAGGCGTATTAATTTGCCACCACTTGATCATAAAGATGTACATGGTTTGATCTATGACATCATGAATGACTCACAGCGCAAGATATATGAAGAGACCCTGGAATGCGATTTTTCTTTTTCTATCCCAGGTCTGGCACGCTTCCGGGTTAATGCGTTTAATCAAGAACGCGGTGCAGCAGCAGTAATGCGTACTATTCCATCAAAAATTCTAAGCCTTGAACAGTTAAATACACCGCGTATTTTTACAGAACTATCTTTAAAACCGCGTGGTTTAGTCTTAGTCACCGGCCCAACCGGGTCTGGCAAATCGACGACGCTAGCGGCAATGGTGAATCATGTCAACGAAAATGAATACGGCCATATTCTGACGGTAGAAGATCCTATTGAATTTGTGCATGAATCAAAAAAATGTCTGATTAATCAACGTGAGGTCGGGCCGCATACAAAATCATTTACCAACGCCTTGCGCTCTGCTTTGCGTGAAGATCCTGACGTGATTCTGGTCGGTGAGTTGCGTGATCTGGAAACTATCCGTTTGGCACTGACCGCCGCTGAAACCGGCCACTTGGTATTTGGAACCCTGCATACTTCCTCTGCGGCCAAAACTATTGATCGTATTGTTGACGTTTTTCCGGCAGAAGAAAAAGAGATGGTGCGTTCTATGTTGTCGGAATCTCTGCAAGCTGTTATCTCGCAAACTCTGCTTAAAACGAAGGATGGCTCCGGTCGCGTAGCAGCACATGAGATTATGCTAGGAACACCGGCCATTCGTAATTTAATACGCGAAGCAAAAATTGCACAAATGTATTCTGCTATACAAACTGGTAGCAATATGGGTATGCAAACATTGGATCAGAATCTGACCGATCTGGTAAAGCGTAATGTCATCTCGATAGCGACTGCGCGCTCAGCAGCTAAAATACCGGATAATTTCCCAGGTTAATGTTGGCAAAGTCAGGCAAACCCAAAACCGTCACCAGATTAAACCCGTATTCTTAAGGATGTACCCAAGATGGAACGCGACCAGGCCACCAAATTCATGCATGACTTGTTAAGGCTAATGCTAAACAAGAATGGCTCGGATTTATTTATCACAGCAGAATTTCCACCTGCCTTTAAAATCGATGGCAAAGTGACGCCGGTATCAAATCAGCCACTAACTTCAGCCCACACGGTTGATTTAGCACGCTCGATCATGAACGATAAGCAAGCTGCTGAATTCGAATCGACCAAAGAATGTAATTTTGCAATTAATCCAGCTGGTATGGGACGTTTCCGCGTTTCTGCTTTTATGCAGCAAGGTCGTGTTGGCTTGGTTTTGCGGACGATCACGACCGCAATTCCAAAACTGGAAGACTTAGGCTTGCCGGAGCATCTCAAAGATGTAGCAATGACCAAACGTGGTTTGGTCATCATGGTTGGTGCGACCGGGTCAGGCAAATCAACTTCGTTAGCGGCCATGTTGGGACACCGCAATGCAAATAGCTATGGCCATATCATCACTATTGAAGACCCGATTGAATATGTACACCCGCATGGCAATTGCATCATTACTCAGCGCGAGATTGGCGTCGATACCGAGGACTGGGGTGCCGCGCTGAAGAATTCTTTACGTCAAGCACCGGACGTAATACAGATTGGGGAAATCCGTGATCGCGAGACCATGGATTTTGCGATTGCCTTTGCAGAAACAGGGCATCTTTGCCTTGCAACATTGCATGCAAATAGCTCTAACCAAGCGTTGGACCGTATCATCAACTTTTTCCCCGAAGAACGCCGTGCACAATTGCTGATGGATTTATCCCTAAATTTAAAAGCGGTCATCTCCCAGCGCCTGATCCCTTTACGCGGAAAAAAAGGCCGTGTTGCTGCGATCGAAATCATGCTGAACTCACCGCTGGTTTCTGACCTGATCTTTAAAGGCAATGTGCATGAAATTAAAGAGATCATGAAAAAATCTCGCGAGCTCGGCATGCAAACCTTCGATCAATCTCTGTTTGATTTACATGAGGCAGATTTGATTACGTATGAAGATGCTTTGCGCAATGCTGACTCGGTCAATGAATTACGTCTCGCGATTATGTTGAGAGGCAAAGAATCAAAAGACCGCGATTTAAGTGCAGGAACCTCACATTTAGGAATCGTATGAACGTACTCGACTTCAATGCAGATAATCTGCAAGGCCAACCCGTTGACCTGAAACAATATGCAGGTAAAGTCCTGCTTATTGTGAATACCGCCAGTAATTGCGGCTTTACTCCACAGTACAAAGGATTGGAAGCGGTGTACCAGCAATTTAGAGATAAAGGCGTAGAAGTATTAGGTTTTCCATGTAACCAGTTTGGTCATCAAGAACCTGGCACAGCGGATGAGATTGGTTCATTTTGTGAAAAAAATTATGGCGTGACTTTTCCGCTTTTTGCCAAAATTGAGGTGAATGGCAAAGATACTCATCCGCTATATCAATACCTGAAATCGAAAGCACCGGGCTTACTGGGTAGTGAAGCGATCAAATGGAATTTCACTAAATTTCTGGTCAAAAAAGACGGCACAGTATTCAACCGATATGCGCCGCTGACAACGCCTGCCGAGCTGGTGGCGGATATAGAAAAACTGCTAGCGGAATAAGCGATGCAAGTGACGTCAGTGGTGCTAACGGCGCAGGTAAAACAGCAGATCAGGTGAGTTTGGCGAGATGCAATGCAAAAGGCAAAATCAATGCAGTAAGCAGCCCGGAAATGCCCATCGCCAAACCAGCAAAAGCGCCCATTTGCTCACTCACCTGAAACGCTCTGGCAGTACCGATGCCATGGGCGCTCACACCGAGTGCGAATCCTCTAATGCTCTCGTCCTTGATCTTTAGTAGGTTAAGCAAACCACGCGCCATCGTCGCGCCTAGGATGCCGGTAATCATCACTAAGACAGCAGTCAGCGAGGGCAAACCACCGACTTTTTCTGCAATCCCCATCGCGATTGCCATCGTCACCGATTTGGGTGCGATAGACAGTATCGTTACTACTGACGCACCAAATAACCAGGCTATGCACATCGCGCTGGCAATCGCAGCCGCACTCCCCAGCAAAGCACCCGCGAGGAAAGCAAACCAGTCACGCTTGAGTTTACCCAACTGCTGATACAAAGGAATTGCTAACGCGACAGTCGCTGGCCCCAGCAAAAAATGAACAAATTGCGCGCCGTTAAAATACGTCTTATAAGGTGTATGAGTCAGTGTCAGCA
>JANXTO010000229.1 GCA_025352365.1 Undibacterium sp.
GCATAAGGTCGGCATGCGGGGTAGCCGCACTTAGTACACTGAGTTTGCGGCAGTAAGTCTTCAATCTGATCGGCGAGGGTGTATGGCATTTCTGATTTATCTAAGGCAGAGGCAATCATTATCCTAGATAACCCGGCTGTGCTGGTGACTGATGTGAATTACTGAAATCGTGCGATGCTGATGCGATGACAACACGCCGTGAGCGCATGTCGAAAACTTTTACATCTCAAGAAATTAAAGACTTTTTTCTGAAAATATTGAGATTTTGAATAATTTTTATCAATCATTTATAAATTGAAATAAAAAATAAAAATTGCCCAAGAGAATAATTTGATATCAAGCAAAGGTCTTTTAGAATCCAAAAAGCTGAACCATGTCCTTGGAGAGCTAAGCTAGGCAACGGTTGTTAGATATGTTCAAATCCCACTCGCAGAAAAAAATAAGGCGGGGTTATGTACTGCCAGGATTTGCGAGAGTGTCGCAGGCAATCTTTTGATGAAAAGCTTTTACAGAAGAAAAAATGGTACAAAAATTGCGTTATCTCCATAGTCTTTACGTATTTGATCCATTTGTTGTTCATTTGCCTAATTAACCAGTTGATCGCTTAATCTAATATTTGAAATGGGAGTTTTAATGAAACTTAAATCTTTATTTGCCGCTTTGTGTATTAGCGTCGGATTTGCCAGTTCTGCATTGGCAGTTCCTACCACCTATACCAACATAGGTACACAGAACCCGATTTTGTATACTTTTGTCGCCACTTCGGCGGGTGATGTAATGGCGTATTTTGCAGGTTCTACTGCTGGCTATACCAATACACTTAGCTTGTTGGTCAACGGCGTTGATACCGGTATTTTTGGCTTAAATAATCATACGTCTAGCTATGGCGACTTGCTGAATTTCGGCGCTGTCAATGCGGGTGATAATTTAGTATTTCGCTTGAATGTGCTGAACAATGGCGATACTTGGTATTCGCAAAAATCTTCTAACTCTGATGGCGTAAATCATGTTTACTCCAACTCTTATGGCGGCGATGCGTTTGTCCCTGCTGGGGTTTATGTCGCTTTTGAAGATTTACGTAACGGTGGCGATTTTAATTACAACGACGAAAACTTTGTTTTTACCAATGTCAGCAACGTGTCTAACGATGTTCCGCTGCCAGCAACACCATTGCTGCTTGGTTTAGGTATGGGCGTCTTAGCCTTGGTTGCCAAGCGTCGTAAGCAAGTATAGGCGGAGGAGTGGTGTGGAGGTAGCTTAGAGGTTCCCAAACGGTTGTAAGGGATTTTTCTGAGGAGCTATAGCGATAAAATTTGTGATTCGCTTTAGCGAGTTTGCTACCACCCGAGAATAAAAAAAGCTAGATGCATTGCATCTAGCTTTTTTATTGGCGCATCATAAGTCTTTGCTTACTTATGATGGATTAACGATGAACTAAGTTACTTCTTTTTTGCATCCGGTTTTTGTTTGGCAATGATCAGATCTTTGATGCTGTTATACGCATCTGCCGGCAAGATCTTTTTGTTCAACAAATCATCTTTACCGTTATACGGGCGACCTTTGATGATGGCATCAGAACGTGCATCGCCAATCTTGGGCAATTCGGACAATTCTTTTTTAGTCGCACTATTGATATCCAGCAGCTCCACTTTGGCCGAGGCCGACGCCACAGCTGACGCAGATGCAGAGACTTTTTTAGGCTCGTCTTTGGCTTGGGCTGTGCTGATGATGAATAAGGATGAGGCGACTAGCAGTATTGATTTCAACAGTTTGTTCATGATTACCCTTTGTATGATGCCCAGTCTAGTAGTCTGGGTAGTTATTAATTTCTAAAATAACGAGATAAAACAAGCGAGGAAAAACCAAATTACAGTACAAACAAGAAATAGCTGCTAGGAGGCTATCATATTATTGTGTTTGCAATGCTGAATTAATCACCACTGGGGTAACCGGTAAATTAGTGAAACTACCGCTGGTCGTCGTTGGAACCGTACTAATTTGATCCATGATAGTAAGCCCGGTCACAATCTTGCCGAAGACGGCGTAGCCCGGATTAGTGGCGTTGCTGTAATCGAATGCCGTGTTATCTACGACGTTAAAATAAAACTGAGATGTCGCAGAATTTGCCACCGAGGTACGCGCCATGCCAATACTGCCACGAAGATTGCTTAAGCCATTATTAGATTCCAGCGCAATGGCGGCTAATGTAGTCGGTTGCTGTAAATCGCTAGTGTAGCCGCCGCCTTGAACGACAAAATTGCTGACAACGCGATGGAAAATCTTATTCACATAAAAGCCACTTTCTACATATTGTAAAAAGTTGTCGACCGTGATCGGTGCTTTGGCCGGGTTAAGTTCAATCACAATCGTACCCATTGACGTCACCATTGTGACTTGCGGTTGTGCAGCCAGAGGAATGGTTAAACTGCCGGAGTAAAGTGATGATCCGTTGCCCGCCGTGATGGACACCGCTACCGTTCCGACCGCTACGATTTTGCAAGTGAATACTCGTTGCGTTGCGCTGCCACCGGCGACTTCGGTAATCGTGAGACATGCTGGATTGGAGATGTTAATACCTTGATCTAGATTTTGACCTTTGATGGTCATATTGCTGGTCTTGCGATACACCAGTTGATCTGTCGTGACACTGGTAATAGATACCGTGGGAGTATTGCTAGCAGAGCTGCTACCACCCCCACAAGCAGTAAGTAGGCTAAGGCTTGCGCAAGTAAGAGCGATCCAGTTGAGCACTTTCAAATTCATCTCCAGAGAAATAATGATATGTTTAAGGCGCTGATTATAGCCCGTGAAAGAGGGCGTATTTTAGGGCGCAATACTTTGTTACTTACGTAAAGTTTCTATTCTTTATCCAAGAAAAAAAACGACAGTGATTGATTGACGTCGGGTATTGAAGGGACGTACTTCAGATCAATCCTTCAAACAATAAAATATCGACTTGTTCACCGGCGGCGATATCGGCTTGATCGTGGTGTAGTACTACCATGCAATTGGCTTCTGACATTGACCGCAGAATTCCTGAGCCTTGTGAGCCGGTGATACTCACTTGTAGCTGTCCATTGGTAGCGACCGAGACGATGCCGCGCTGGTATTCGGTGCGACCAGCGCGCTTGCGCAGAGCGGCGCTTGAGATGGCTGGTACCAGCGTTAGCGATGTTGATGATGTTGTTGATGCTGCCCCAGCACCCATCATGTGCAAGAGTGCATCGCGGACGAAAAAATAAAAACTGACCATCACCGCGACGGGGTTGCCCGGCAGGCCAAACAGATAGGCTCCTTTGCTAGCTGATTGATCAGATTTATTCGACTGAATTTTGCCAAATGCCATTGGTCTGCCTGGACGCATAGCGATACTCCAGAAGGCGACATCGCCTAATTTCTCCATCATCTGCTTGGTGTAATCTGCTGCGCCGACCGACACGCCACCAGAGGTAATGATGGCGTCTGCGTTTTCGCCAGCGGAACGAAAAGCGGCTTCCAGCGATATCGGATCATCTTTGATCACGCCCATATCGATGATTTCGCAGCCGAGCCGGGTGAGCATGCCATATAAGGTGTAGCGGTTGCTGTCGTATACGCCGCCTAAATCGAGGGTTTCTCCCAGCGATCGCAGTTCGTCACCGGTTGAGAAAATAGCGACACGCAAGCGGCGTTGTACGGCCACTTCAGCCACGCCTAATGACGCTAATAAACCGAGGTCGGCAGGTCGTAAAATTTTACCTTTGCGCAGCGCTGTTGTGCCAATCGCTAAGTCCTCGCCTTTGAGACGACGGTTATCGCCAGCATTTATTTTTGTCGCTGGTATGCGGATTTGCGTTGAGTTGCCGGGATTGCTTTGCTTTGATTCTGTCGCTTGCTTACTGTCGCTTATCTCGATAGTCCATTCTTGTGGAATCACTGTATCGCAGGAGCTTGGCATCACTGCGCCGGTCATGATGCGTACACATTCCCCCGGTTGTACTGCGCCTTCAAACGCGCGTCCGGCATAAGCGGCGCCGACGACTTTTAATGTGAGGGTTTGGTTTGTCGTATCGCTATGGTCTGTAGCTTTTTTTTGTAAATCACTACCGATAAACGCATAGCCGTCCATGGCAGAGTTATCATAAGCAGGGACGTTAATGCCAGACAGAACATCGGCGGCAAGTACACGCCCAAGCGCTTGACGTATGGCGAGTTTTTCTACCGAGTCAATTGGCGTCACAAACTGCTGGATGATCTGCTGTGCCTGCGCGACGGGTAGGGAGTTTGGGTCGTAATCCGACAAACAGCTGAGGAGATGATGCAGGTTTGCGGCTGGGGTGTTGGCGCTCATAAAATAGTTAGATTCGACTTAGTTAGATTCGATTTAGTTAGATCGGGTCAGGTTGGAGTGTGAATTTAGTCAGGCTTCAAATTGTCGCAAATCTTGCAGCGTATTGATATTACGGAAGGCGGCGACATCTTCAAATACCACTTCGACACAATTCAGGCTTGCATGCCAGGCATCTACTTTACGCCCGCCATGTCGTAAAAAATCACTCAGCTGCGGCAGCAAGGAAATTTTCATTAAAGAAAATACCGGGTGCGCCTGCTTGGCAATGACGTTGCCATTGGATTCCATTGTGACGGCGACAGCAAGATCCGCGTTTTCTTGCAATAACGCTGCTGCCAGATGCTCTACCAGATTGACGGGTAAAAATGGCGAGTCGCATGGGACACTGGCTAGATAGGGCGTTTTGCAATGGGTCAGGCCGGTTTGTAATCCGGCTAAAGGACCTAAAAAGTGATTATCATTATTCTCGGCGTGATCTGGCCAGACTGGCGCACCAAAGCGCTCGTAAGTGAGTAAGTTTTGGTTGGCATTAATGAGCATATTGCCGACTTGTGGCGAGAGGCGCTGCAACACGTGCATCGCCATCGGCAAACCGCGAAAAGTCTGCAAACCTTTGTCCACGCTGCCCATACGTGTACCACGACCACCTGCGAGTATCAGTCCGGTAATGAGTTGCTTATCTATGCTGGTCATGTCTGCGAGCCATGAAATGTGTTGCGATTTGAGTTCTGGAAGTTACCGGAGCTTATGCGAATAAGCTTAAACCCAGAGACATTCTTATCCTTTGTTATAGATCAAATAATGGTGGCATACAAATATACTCCCCATTATTTTTATAGAATATGCCTTATTGACCAGAGATTATATGGAGAATTAAAATATACCTGGTAGGAGTATATTTACTTATTATCAGCCGCCGAAGTCGCTTACCGAAGTTAGCCACCGAAGTTAGCCTCCAATATAAGACATCTCCACTTTTTTCCTGGTGATCTGAAGTTCATCCGTATTTTGGCTACGTAATTCCGAATAACGATCAGTACGTTGCTGCCATAGCTGTTTGATGATATTGGCGATGGCAAGATCACTGTGCTGTTTGTCATCATCTCTGATTAAGGCGCGTAAATCATGACCATGGCTGGCGAACAGGCAAGTGTACAGCTTGCCCTCGGTAGATAGCCGGGCGCGGCTGCAATCGTGGCAAAAACTTTGTGTGACGCTGGAGATCAGGCCGATTTCACCGCTACCATCGGCATAGCGCCAGCGGGCGGCGGTCTCGCCTGTGTAATTTGCATCGATTGCCTGGAGCGGCATGCCGACAGCGTTGATGCGCCTTACTACCTCTGCAGATGGGATGACTTCATCTAACTTCCATCCATTCGAGGCACCCACGTCCATGTATTCTATAAAGCGCAAAATATGGGGCGTGTTTTTAAAATAGCGCGCCATTGGAACGATCTCCTGATCATTTAAACCCGCTTTAACGACCATGTTCACTTTGATTGGACCAAGCCCCGCCTGATGCGCTGCCGCGATGCCTTCAAGCACATCGGATACCGGGAAATCGACATCATTCATTTGTTTGAAAGTGGCATCATTGAGCGAGTCCAGTGATACCGTGACACGGCTTAAACCAGCGTCTTTCAGACTTTGTGCTTTGCGCGCCAGCAATGATCCGTTGGTGGTTAGGGTCAGATCAAGATCGCGTCCGTCCAGTGTTTTTAAACTGCTTAACATGGCGATCAGTTTTTCGATATTTTTACGTAACAAGGGCTCACCGCCGGTCAAGCGGATTTTGCTCACGCCGTGTGAGATAAAGATGCGAGCGATGCGGATTATTTCTTCAAAATTGAGCAGCGATGACTGGGGTAAAAACCGATAGTCTTTATCAAAAACTTCTTTTGGCATGCAGTACACGCAGCGGAAGTTACAACGATCTGTTACCGAGATGCGGAGGTCATGCAAAGGACGTTGCAGGCTATCAAGCAACTGTCCATTTGGTTGCTCCAATAAACCTGGAACGATCAGCGTTGGCTGTCGTTGCCGGAAGTCGGCTAGTGGGATAAATTTTTCAGACATTGAATTCAAAATAAGTGGTGCAGTGTTAGCGAATCAGAACCGGTGAATCAAATCAGCCAAACACAATTAGTCAGATAAAACTGGTTGGGCAAAATGAGCGAAGCGGAATCAATCCAACCGTGTGATCAAATGATGTGCAGAGCAAAAAGATACCACGAGATGGAATAACTGGTTGAATACAAAAAAACGACCTGACAACATTGCTGTTATCGGGTCGTTATTTGTATGCATTTAGATTTGTATTAAGAGCCGTATCCAGTACCTGAATTTAGACGCTAATGAATACGATAAAAATACAAACAGCGCATTTACGGTGCAGGTGTTTTCTTAGTTTCCATCATTACTAAGGGTTCTGATGAGACTGGCACTACCGGTTTGCGTTCGCGTGGTACACGCGGTGCAACATTAACGGTTGCCGCTGCCGCTTGTGCTGCACGCAATTTTTCTGGATCGGTGCTCGCCAAAGCTAAACCTGCTTGCTCTAACATAGTATTTAAGCTTTCTACAGGCATAACGACAGGTGCAACCGGTTTCATAACAGGCGCACTTGGTGTTGCCGCCTCGACCGAAACCACCTGATGTAACGCAGCGGGCGTTGCAATGTCAGCTGTAACATTACTTGCAACCTCAGTTGCCACATCAGAGCTAGCGGCACTGACTATAGTCTCAGCTGGCTTGGCAGACGCTGGCGCTACTTCAGTCGCCGACACTGCTGGCACTAACAATGCTGGTACTGATACAAGATCAAGACTAGCTTGCACCGGTGCAGGAGTCTCAGGTGCAGATATTATTTCAACTGGCGCAGCTTCAGCAGTAGTCACAACATGATTGACGATTGCTGGCTCTGCTGCTTTGTCTGTAGCAATCGTGGCGACAGTAACCGGCGCAGACGTGACTGCTATTACAGGTTCGGTTGCATATTCTGGTACAGAGACGGGTGTTGAAACAAGATCAGGTGCAGGAACCGGAGTAGTTGCAGGAACAGGAGTGGCAGCAGGAGTGGCTGCCATACCGGATACCGTACTAAATACAGCAACCGGCGCTGTAACAATTTCAGGCACCGCAGTCGGCGATATCGCTGGTGCTACCAATGATAATATCGGTGCAGGTGCTTGCTCTACCTCAACATGCTGACGGGTCTTATGCGCTTCATGCACTTCATGATGCTCATTTGCTTCTTGGTTGTCATTGCTCTCATTAGTATCCGTAGTGTCGCCAGCTTCATGATCACGACGATTACGATTGCGACCACCGCGACGACGACGACGACGGCTTTCACCTTGCTCGCTGGTCTCAGCGTCAACCGGATTGCCGTTGGCGTTTAAGGCGAGATTGGTGTTGTCCACGGCTTCACTATTCACCGTGGCGCCTGGCGTAACTACTACCGGTGCTGCTGTTTGGGTATTGGCAGTTGTATCCAAAGACGTTGTTTCAGTAGCTACGCTGTCTTTGCGCTCACCACGCTGGCGTGGCTGACGATCACGACGTCCTTCCGGTTTGCCTTCTTTAGCTTCAGTGCGGCCTTCTTGCAGCTCGCGGTCTTCACGTGGAGGGCGCGCCTGCTTTGGTTGGCGTTGCTGTTGTGGCTGAGCTTGTTCTGGCGCAGTAGTTTTTGTCGCTTCGTCTTTTACTTCTTTATCAGCACGTGCATTGACCGGGCGTTCCTCTTTATCATCACGATCTCGTCCACGATTATTGCCGTTGCGGTTGCCATTGCGATTGCCATTACGACTGCCACGAGTATTACGATCACGCTCACCACGGTCTGAACGCTCGCGAGTTTGTGTTGCATCCGTTGTTACAACGTTAGCGACAGCAGGTTCAGTCGGTTTGGAGCGGAACAGATTCAGAAACTTAGTGAAGAAGCTTTCACTTGCTGCTACAGGTGCGACAAGCACTGGCGCGACGATTTCCTTACGTTCTACGATCGGTGCAGTGTCAGGTGTAATGCTCTTGACCATCGCTTCCTGGCGTGGCTTGATGTCTTCTTTCTGACGCTTGCTGTAGCCGATGTCAGTGTCTGCCTGCTCTGCCATTGCATAACTGGCGTGAGATTCTTCCAAGCGCGGATCGTCATGTTTTAGACGCTCTAATTTGTAGTGAGGTGTCTCCAGATGCGTGTTCGGGATCAGAATGATAGTGACGCGATGACGCGTTTCTATCTTCGAAATCTCACCACGTTTTTCATTCAGTAAGAAGGCTGCGACATCAACAGGCGATTGCACATGAATCGCTGCTGAATTTTCTTTCATTGCTTCTTCCTGGATGATGCGCAGGACTTGCAAAGCGGACGATTCGGTATCGCGGATATGGCCTGTGCCATTACAGCGTGGGCAAGTTATATGGCTACCTTCTGACAGGGAAGGGCGCAGGCGCTGACGTGACAACTCCATCAGACCGAATCGCGAAATTTTGCCCATTTGGACGCGTGCGCGGTCATAACGCAGAGCATCTTTTAAGCGGGTTTCGACTTCACGTTGGTTTTTGGCGTTTTCCATATCGATAAAATCGATCACGATCAAACCACCCAAATCGCGCAAACGTAACTGGCGTGCTACTTCTTCTGCGGCTTCGCAATTCGTATTGAACGCCGTTGTCTCGATATCGCCGCCACGGGTTGATCGGGCGGAGTTGACGTCCACTGAGACTAAGGCTTCAGTGTGATCAATCACGATTGCGCCGCCCGATGGCAATGGTACTGTGCGGCTGTAAGCGGTTTCGATCTGATGTTCGATCTGGAAACGGGAGAACAGCGGTACGTCGTCACTGTAACGCTTAACACGGTGCACCATGTCTGGCATAACGTGGCTCATGAACTGCTGAGCTTGTTCGTAGATTTCGTCAGTATCGATCAGGATTTCGCCGATGTCAGGCTGGAAATAATCGCGGATCGCACGAATCACGAGTGAGGATTCTTGATAAATCAGGAAGGCGCCAGCAGAAGATTTGCCTGCACCTTCAATCGCACGCCAAAGTTGCATCAGGTAATTTAAATCCCATTGCAATTCATCGACATTACGACCAATACCTGCGGTACGGGCAATCACGGACATACCACCTGGCAGATCCAGTTTGTCCATGGTTTCGCGTAGTTCTTGACGATCTTCGCCTTCCACGCGACGGGACACACCACCGCCACGCGGATTATTTGGCATCAGAACTAAGTAGCGACCTGCCAGGGAGACGAAAGATGTAAGAGCAGCGCCTTTATTGCCACGCTCTTCTTTTTCGACCTGGACCATGATTTCCTGGCCCTCACGTAACGCATCTTTGATGCTGGTGTTACGGACGTCGATACCTTCTTTAAAGTAGCCGCGGGCGACTTCTTTAAAAGGCAAAAAGCCGTGACGTTCTTCACCGTAATTGACGAAACAGGCTTCAAGTGAGGGTTCAATACGAGTGATAACGCCTTTGTAAATATTGGACTTACGTAATTCACGTCCGGCGGTTTCGATATCGATATCGATGAGTTTTTGCCCATTGACGATGGCGACGCGCAGTTCTTCTTGCTGCGTTGCATTAAATAGCATGCGTTTCATTTTTTTACTCCGTGACCTTATGGCCATCTTTTGTTGCTGCCTCTATAGAGTGAGGCTGGCAACTTGCTTACATTGGGGATGTATGCGAGAACGGAGAGTTTGAGGGGGCGGGAAATGCCTCAGGCGCAACAGAAATAAAAATTGTTGGGCGAGTAGTTAAACGAGTGAGCGAGGATATTTTTTCGCTGCATCTTTTCAGTACTGCCATCATTCTTCTCATTGTTCTATTGCACACTAGGCGCGGATAGTTTCAACCGTGGATCGAGTGCACATGTCCCCCACGTTATCTGATTCCTATTTTTTGTTGCAACAGGAAGATAACGCCAGGCGATGAGCAACTTGATGAGCGCCAAACCATCTTTAATAAAATTGTGTTTGGCAGGATCGATCACACTGGATTAAAACTATCAACCTGCAAGCACACCTGTAATAAATATACAGACATCTCTTGCTGGACTTATCCTTACAATTCAAACCTTCTGATCCACATCATTACGCAAAATCCGATTACCACAATTGGTTGTAACCCTGACCAGCATAATGATGTGCATACACATCTTTTCCATCGAATTTGCAAATTGGCGAGGCCGACGGACATGCCCCTGTGTAGAATACGCGTTTGTTCCACCATTTATTCCTACACCTACTACAGCCTAAAGCTGAAGCGAAAATGATTATATATTCAAAATGAAGGACTTAGCGATAAATAATAGGAAGCCACCTGAAAAACAGGCGCAAGAAAGTGCTTCTAGCCATCCCTCACAAGCGTCGTCGCAAGTTCAGCCGCAGGTTCAGCTCGTTACTATCGAAGAAGAGGATGCAGGTCAGCGCATCGATAACTATTTGATACGCATCTGTAAAGGCGTACCAAAAAGTCATGTATACCGGATTTTGCGCTCGGGTGAGGTCAGAGTTAATAAAGGTCGTATTGATCAGCTATATCGCCTGAAAGAGGGCGACGTGGTGCGTATTCCACCAGTCCGTATTGCAGAAACATCAACGCAAGTCGTACCGGGGGCAGAATTTACTATTTTGTTTGAAGATAAACAGCTCTTGATTATCGACAAACCCGCTGGCGTTGCCGTGCATGGTGGTTCTGGTGTTAGCTACGGTGTGATTGAGCAACTGCGGGCTTCTCGCCCGGATGCTAAGTTCCTGGAGCTGGTTCACAGGCTGGATAGAGAAACCTCAGGCGTTTTACTGTTAGCAAAAAAACGGTCGGCCTTGACTAATTTGCACGAGCAAATGCGTGACGGCAGCACCGACAAGCGTTACCTGACCTTAATCCATGGCGACTGGAAAAATGCACGTCAGCATATTAAGCTGCCGCTACATAAATACACGACCGCTGAGGGTGAGCGGCGGGTCAGAGTGCAGGCCGATGGCATGGAGTCGCATACGGTATTTTCTTTGAAGAAAAAATATCAAGACTATGCATTATTAGAGGCTGAATTAAAAACCGGACGCACACATCAAATTCGCGTGCATTTATCCTCTAGCGGTTTTGCGATTGCTGGTGATGATAAATACGGCGACTTTGCGCTAAATCGTGCTTTATTAAAGCCGACTGCAGATCGCGGCGTTTTGAAAAGAATGTTTTTGCATGCGCATCAGATTACTTTTATGCATCCAGAAACAGGCGAGTCAATGACGCTTAACGCCAAGTTGCCAAAAGACTGTGAGGATTTTTTGAAAACGCTTAAAGGCTAAAATAAAGCTGATCAGAACTTCATAAGCCCAATAAACTTAATATTTTATTATTATTGAAATAATTTAATAGTAAAATACTTACTTCCACAACATCAAATAGTCGGCAGAAAAGCTTATTCATTTCTAAATTATTAGTCCCATTGTTGTCTTCGTCTTGCTGCCTTAAGTTCAGTAGCCTGGTACTTCAATATTAATGATTTGCAAAAAGAATTATGCGGTTTGCGGTGAATAAAGAATATGGCAAAAAAGCAATTTGATTTTATCGTGTTTGACTGGGACGGTACTTTGATGGATAGCACGGCAACCATCGTTCACTGTATCCAGGCGTCAGCAAAAGATCTTGGTTTGCCCGTACCCGATGAGAAAGCAGCATCCTATGTGATTGGATTGTCGCTTATGGACGCCATGCAATCGGCGATGCCTGATATTGATCCTAAATATTATCCCCGCATGGTTGAGCGTTATCGTCACCATTATCTGGCAAAAGATCACGAGTTGCCTCTGTTCCCCGGCGTGCGGCAAATGCTGACGGAATTGTCGCAAGAAGGTTATTTTCTTGCGGTAGCAACGGGCAAAACGCGCGTAGGTTTAAGCCGTGCTTTGCACACGGCGAATTTACTGTCGGTATTTGATGCGACTCGCTGTGCTGACGAGACGTTTTCTAAGCCGCACCCAGCGATGTTACAAGAGCTGACTCGGGAGTTAGGGCAGGACATGCAGCGCACCGTCATGATTGGTGATACATCACATGATTTGTTGATGGCGAGTAATGCAGGTGCTGCGGCAATTGCAGTGGAATACGGCGCGCATGATGCCGCATCCTTACATTCTTTAAACCCTTTATATTCTGCAAAAACAGTTAGCGACTTGCATGCATGGTTGAGCAGTAATGCTTAAGCTTTATTATCTTGAAGATCTGACAGGACGGAGTCATGACTGAAATTACGATTTGCGCCTCGGCTGATCTTAAAGACGGTGGCAATGGAATACGTTTTCCTGTGACTGCCGGTGGTCATGATGCGACTGGATTCGTGATTCGTTACAAAGGCGCCGCGCATGCCTATTTAAATCGCTGTGCGCATGTTCCGATTGAACTGGATTGGAACCACGGTGAGTTTTTTGAATCCAGCGGTTTATATATTATGTGTGCTACTCATGGCGCCATCTACACACCGGATACTGGCAATTGTACGGGTGGCCCATGCCGTGGCGGTCGCTTGAGAAAACTGAATATCAATGAGCAAGAGGGCAAAATTGTCTGGTACCCGGATGATTACGTCACACCAGTGATTGCCTGATTTTTTTTAAACTATTCTTAAAAATGGTACGACAGAAAATTCTATGACTCCCGATAATAACACCCCAAGTTCTGCGACAAGTAGCTTGTCTCAATCTGGCTGGGAGCGAACTTTGTTAGAAAAGCTGGCGAGCGAATCATTAAAAGAGCAACGCCTGCGTCGCCGTTGGGGGATCTTTTTTAAATTGATTTTTGTTGCACTGATACTCGGCGGTTTATATTTCTTTAGTGATTATCGTACTTCAGAAATGGACAATCCTGGCCGGCACACAGCATTGGTTGAGATTAATGGTGAGATTGATTCAGAAGGTAATGCCAGCGCACAAGCGATTATCCCCGCGCTCGACCGGGCTTTTTCTGACGAAGGTTCGGTCGGCATTATTATGCGCATCAATAGTCCTGGCGGCAGCCCAGTACAGGCCGGCATGATCAATGATGAAATTCAGCGATTACGTAAGCTGTATCCACAGAAGAAACTATATGTGGTGGTGGATGAAATGTGTGCCTCCGGTGGTTACTATATTGCTGTTGCGGCAGATAAAATTTTCGTCAATAAGGCTAGTGTCGTTGGTTCTATCGGCGTGTTGATGGATGGTTTTGGCTTTACCGGATTGATGGAGAAATTGGGCGTAGAGCGACGCTTAATGACTGCTGGTGAGAACAAGGGATTTATGGATCCGTTTTCTCCTCAGACCACAAAACAAAGAGCGTTTTCGCAAGAGATGTTAAACGATATCCATCAGCAATTTATTGCAACTGTGCGTCAAGGTCGAGGATCTCGTTTGAAAGAAACGCCAGAAACTTTCTCCGGGTTATTTTGGATCGGTAGCCGTGCTGTTGAGATGGGTTTGGCCGATGATTTTGGCACAATTGACAGCGTTGCACGCGACGTTTTAAAAGCAGAGGATATTGTTGATTACACGCAAAAAGAAGGCTTGCCAGAACGTGTGCTTAAGAAGTTTGGTGCGTCTATCGGAAGCGGCGCAATTTCTGCAATGACCAAAGTGAAGGCGCCGGGTTTGCGCTGATACACACTTAGTAATTACCGACAAATTCAAATTAAAAACTCAGATCAATTTCAGCAATATTGTTTGGTTGATTTTTTTAATCTTGATTTGAAATCGATAGTTATTTTTATCTTCTTCATCGCTAAACCTTGTTATATATTAGGTACGGTACTGGTTCAAAGAAGGAGGTCGATATCGATAAACGACAACAGCGAACGACAAGAACTTTTTCATACCCAAGTCGGATCGAGTGAGTTCCGGTTCTTTTTAGTTTCCCGGTTATTATGAGGTGGAATGAGTAGTAATGCTCTATCGGGTTTCATATAGTTTTTTTGAAATTGCAATTACTTTAGTAATACAAGTAACACCTACAATTTGTGTAATACCATTCCGTATTTAATAGCGGATCCGAGGTCTCTACGATTCCTCATAATGTCGCTGACACAAGGACAAAAAGACGGTGGTGCAATGCCACCGTTTTTTACGTTTAGAAATTTTTGTCAGCTCGCCACCAGTTTTAAATCAAACTATTTTTTCTAAAATACGGTTCGCAGTCGCCTCAAAATTTTGCGTTTCTATGCCCGTCTGCAAGATGGCATCTGCTTGCGGATATTGTAAAAAATTTTTATCGATAGACCGTAAGTAAGCTGGGTCGTAATGCTGTTGCAGCAGCTCTTCTACCAAATTTTCCATCTGGCCATTGCTTGTATACTGTTTCCAATGCTGGATTTTTTCTTTGCCGTGCAAGCTGACCAGACAATCCAGCTGGCGATTTAAATTTTCTGCATCCGTTACAAAGTGAGCATAGTCTTGCATCAACAACTGTACCCGGTCGGTAGTTGCCAAACTAAGTGCAATACAGGGTGCAGCACGCATAGTTTGTATGATTTGATCTGGCACGCGCAGGTTGCCTACTTTTTTACTTTCTGATTCCACAAACACCGGCTGGTCTGGATCAAAATATCGTAGTGTTTGCCATATCTGGCTCTCAAACATTTTTTGTGAGGGTTGTGGCTGGCTCGGTAAATGTCCTAAAACGGAGCCACGATGCATGGCTAGCTGTTCTAGATCCAGCACTTGCGCACCTTGGGTTTTTAGGGTCTGTAATAAGCGGCTTTTGCCGCTGCCAGTAGTGCCACAAATCACTTGCCATCGTATCGTATCTGCTAGTACTGGTAGCGCCTGGTTGACGTGTTGACGGTAGTTTTTATAGCCGCCGTCAAGTTGTACGACCGGCCAGCCTATCTTGGCAAATATATGTGCCATTGATCCGCTACGGTTACCGCCACGCCAGCAGTAGATCAAGGGCTTCCAATCTTTTGGCATGTCTAAAAAGTACGCCTCTACATGGTGGGCGATATTTTTTGCCACAAGGACTGCACCGATTTTTTTAGCCTCAAATGCGCTGACCTGTTTATACATGGTACCAATGCGAATACGTTCTTCGTCATTTAAAACAGGACAATTGATAGCCGTTGGGATGTGATCCTCGGCAAATTCAGATGGACTGCGTGCATCAATGATAGCGTCAAACTCACTAAGTCTGGGCATTACATCATTGAAGCTGATGAGTTCTGGATATTTCATTAAATTATTTTTTACCTGATGTAGTCACTGGCGTCGTTGATTGCTTGATAGATGAACTAACTGATTGACCAATTAAGGGACTCAATTGAGGCCAGACATTGTCTAGTATCGCTGGATGTGCGGCAGCGACCATGTGAATGCGATCAGCCTGGAATAGCTCCGGCTTATCGGCCACGCCTTCTAATAGAAATGGGACTAAAGTGGTTTGCTGTTCTTTGGCGACTTTGGCATAGATAGAGAAAAATCGTTCTGTGTAATCACGACCATAATTGGGTGGAATTTGCATGCCAATCAATACCACTTTGGCTTTTGCTTTTTTGCTGGCTATCACCATGTCACGAAAATTTGTTTCTGATGCTCCCAACGCCAGACCGCGCAACGCATCGTTACCGCCAAGTTCGATCACCACCACGTCGGGATGATATTGGGTCAGCAGTTTATCTAATCTAGCTTTGCCACCGCTGGTGGTTTCGCCGCTGATACTGGCGTTGATGACGGTGGCAGGAATTTTTTTCTCTTGCAAACGTTTTTCTAATAATGCGACCCAGCCGGTACCACGTGTTAAGCCGTATTCTGCAGATAAGCTATCACCAAGCACGAGCACAGTTTTTGATGCAGAATGATTTGCTGCATGTACTATGGGTGCTGAAATTGCTATCACTGTTGTCGCTAGTAAGTTGATCGATAAAGCGGTCAATAAGTTGATCGATAAGTTGGTCGATAAGCGGGCAACCACGTTGCGCCTTAACATAATGATCCCGCTAAATAATCTAGCTAATGAATGTGTCAATCTGCTGCATAATTTCAGCACATTTTTTTTATTTAAAAAAAGCATAAATCTTCCTAAAGAATGGCCTGTGGACCTAACAATGAATGCATCAGCGAATCAAAATACTAATTTACGACTCTCGATTGAAGTCAAACAGTTGTCCAAGCAGGTCAGCGATGCAACCGGTACGCTGAATATTTTGCAAGAAATTGATTTTACCGCGCAAGAGGGGGAGACGCTTGCGATTGTTGGCGCTTCTGGCTCCGGTAAATCAACTTTGCTTGGCATCTTGGCTGGACTGGATACACCGAGCGAAGGTAAAGTGATCTTGGACGGGATTGATATTTTCGCCTTGGATGAAGATGGAAGGGCGCAGTTTAGAAAAGAAAAATTGGGTTTTGTTTTTCAATCCTTCCAGTTATTAGCGCATTTAAGTGCGCTGGAAAACGTTATGCTACCGTTGGAGTTACGTGGGGATTCTCAAGCGCGGAATAAGGCAACCGAAATGCTGGGTCGGGTGGGTTTGTCCAGCCGTTTGCAGCATTACCCAAAATATTTATCTGGCGGTGAACAGCAGCGGGTGGCATTGGCACGTGCGTTTGTGACTGAGCCGCCGTTGTTGTTTGCCGATGAGCCGACCGGAAGTTTGGATGCCGTGACTGGCGAGGCAGTAATCCAGTTAATGTTTGCACTCAATCGGGAACGTGGATCAACTTTAGTCTTGGTGACGCATGATTTGTCGATTGCGGCGCGCTGTGCCCGCACCATAAAAATCACCGCAGGTCGTTTAGATTTGGGAGTTTGATGCTTTGTGCTTTGATATTGTGACTTAGATGCGGTGACTTTAATTCACAGTATTTTCGCAATAACACACAGAATTTATTTTTGATGGAAGAGGGGAGTATTTTTAATTGTCCAAAGATAATCTGGACAATGCTTATGATTATTGGTCATACTCTACCTGAGTATGTTAACTTTCTCGGGTAATTTACCTTACTTAGACTGATGTCCTGAGTTTAGCCAAGACGGTTAATGCAGCGTCGTACCATCATGATGAGTTCGCTGGCAGTCAAGCCTACCGGACCTATACCTTGTTCTACCAGCAGATCAGCTGCTTTGCCATGGAGCCAGACCGCTAGCCCTGCCGCTGTTTGTGCCGTCAACCCTTGCGCTAGTAATGCGCCACAGATGCCTGCTAATACGTCGCCTGTTCCGCCTGTAGCTAATGCGGGATTGCCGCTGGTATTGATGGTGATCTGTTCATCTGGTGTGGCGATGATGGTTCCCGAACCTTTTAAGATGACTGTCGCATTGAACTTATTCATCAGCTTGCGCGCACTTTGAAGTCGGTCTGCCTGCACTGCTTCTACACCGATACCTAGCAGGCGTGCTGCTTCCAGCGGATGTGGCGTGAGGATGGTGCGTACCGTCTGATCTATTTTGTTTGAGGCGCTTAGTGCAGTTTTAGCAGGGATGCCTGTTTTGCCTGATCTTGCATGGGCGAGTAATTGCAGCGATCCGTTATTGGCAATTAAATTCAATGCATCCGCATCAATCACGATGGCGCTGGCTTCTTGCAGGCATTGTTCCAATAATAACCGGGCTTTATCCGATAGACCCAAGCCAGGCCCAATGACGATAGCGCAGTTTTTAAAATGCACATCGTTAGTGTTGCGGCACATTAACTCAGGATTGATTGGGTCATACGTTAGCGGAGGTGTCGTCATACTGCCGATAAATACCCGACCCGCGCCACAATGCAACGCTGCACGAGAAGACAATAGGGCCGCACCTGTCATTCCATCCGCACCACCAATCACAAACACATCGCCAAAACTCCCTTTATGGCTATCTTGCTGCCTTGGACTGAGTGCCGCCATCAGCTCCGACGGGTGACACAAACGTGCTTGGGGTGGCGGATATAGAGATGCATCAATACCCAGATTAGCAACGTTGACGATACCCGCATAATCTTTGCCAGCCGCGGTATGCAAGCCCGGTTTGTTGGCGATAAAAGTAATCGTATGGGTTGCCCGTACTGCAATCCCATTTTTACCAATGACTTGCCCGGTGTCGGCATTTAAGCCACTAGGTACATCGAGCGCCAGCACGGGGATTCTGGCGATTGCGGCATATAGATTGAGCTGCTCGATTAGCTTATAGGTTTTACCCTCGATCGGATGTCTTAGTCCAATTCCAAACAAACCATCGATTACCAATGACCAACGCTTACCTGATGTTTGGGCTAAATAATCTAAGCCAAAAAAATGTGCCTGGCTTGATTGCGCCTGCACCAGACTGTCCTTTGCTTCTGGAGAATAGTGTTCGATTCCATGCGTAATAATGACGGATACCCGCTCGCCTGATGCAGCTAACAAATACGCTACTTGCAATGCGTCACCACCGTTATTGCCCGGACCTGCTAACACCAATATGTCAATTGAACTTGGCACTGAGCTTGACGCCGGGTTTGCTGTTGGTTCGAAGCTGGAAGAAGGCGCTGGATGATCTGCAATTAAGGTTTTCGCAAGTGTTGCGGCTGCCACACCAGCCGCACGCATCAGGCTGCCATCCGGTGATGTCACAAGCGATGCTGATTCGATGGCACGGATTTCCTCCGTTGAATATAAGGCGCTGAAGGATGTCGGCTGTGATGCGGAAGAGGGTAGAAGATCGGTCTGCATCATATAGATTTACACTAAAGAGGCGCTTGGGGAGATTATGAGATTAGGGATTTATCGGTATTCCCAAAGACAGTATAGCCTCAATCGTTTTTTGGAAAGCATTCTCGAACGGAATCATCCAATAAGGCAGTACCATACTCAGCATTAAAAATCCTACGCCGATCGTAATCGGGAAGCCGATACCAAACAAGTTGAGTTGAGGCGCAGCACGAGTCAAAATCCCCAACGCAATATTAGTGATCAGCAAGGCCGCAACAATGGGCAAAGATAAACGCATCCCAATACTAAAAATTTCGCCACCCCACAACGCTAAACGTTGAAAGCTAAATCCCATCGTCAACGAAGTAGAAATTGGAATCGTCTTAAAACTATCGACCAAGGTAGCGATCAACGACAAGTGTACATTTAAGGTTAAAAAAAGTAAGGTCGCCAGCAGCACCATAAACTGACTGATCGCCGATGAGCGGCCCTGCGTCTGTGGATTGAAGAAAGTCGCAAAGCCCAAACCCATAGTCAGACCTATCGCTTCACCAGCCATCTCAATCCCGGCAAACGTGACGCGCATCATAAAACCCATTGCGGAGCCGATCACAAATTGCTGCGTCAAAATCATGATTCCCGTGAGAGAGATCATGTCTACATTTTTAAGCGGAGGAATGATAGGGGTAACGATTAGTGCAATCATAACGCCAAGCACTAGCTTAACTTGCACAGGGACGCTGTTATTGCCAAACGGGGGAGCGATCACAATCATGCCTAAAATTCTGGTTAAGGGCCAGATAAAAGAAGCGATTAATGCGATCAGGTCATTTCCTGAAAAGGAAACCATAGGACTGTCTAATTCGTAGTTGTGCTGAACGATCTGCTGAGGTACTTACAGATGTACTGAAACTTAGCTCGCCAGAGTAGCGATGCTGGTAAACATTTCACGCATGTAATCGGTCAAAACCGACAGCATCCAAGGGCCAGCGATAATCAGGGTGACAAAAATACCGACTAACTTAGGAATGAAAGACAAGGTCGTTTCATTGATCTGCGTTGCCGCCTGAAAAATACTGACGATCAAACCAATCCCAAGCGCGACCAATAAGAGTGGCGCAGACACCATTAGAGTGACTTCCATCGCGTGGCGGCCGAGTGACATGACACTATCTGGGCTCATACTTTTCCTCTTGTTTTAAAATATTTTTAATACGGTCTGCTAATAAAAGCTCTGCGCCAGCGAACCAATCAGCAACTGCCAGCCGTCGACTAATACAAATAGCATGAGCTTAAATGGTAATGACACGATAGCTGGCGACACCATCATCATCCCCATAGACATCAAGACGCTGGCGACCACCATATCAATAATCAAGAAAGGAATAAAAATCGCAAAGCTAATCTGAAACGCAGTTTTTAATTCGCTAGTGATAAATGCGGGGATCAAAATCCGTAAAGAAACGTCTTCCGGGCCTTGTAATTCTGGTGTGTTTGACAGTTTTACATACAAGGCCAAATCACTTTGCCTAGTTTGTTTCATCATGAATTTTTTCAACGGCGCGACACCTTTGTCCATTGCTTCTGACATCGATATTTTATTTTCTGAAAACGGTTGATAAGCGTCTGCATAAATTTTATCGAACACCGGTCCCATCACAAATAAAGTCAAGAACAACGCCAAGCCAACCATCACCTGATTTGGAGGCGCTGATTGTGTGCCTAGCGCCTGACGCAACAAGGACAACACGATAATGATGCGGGTAAAGCTGGTCATCATCAACAACACTGCCGGTATAAAAGACAGCGCTGTTAAGAACAGTAATGTTTGAATACTTAAAGAATAATTCTGTCCGCCACCTGCTGCTGGCGTTGTGGTAATTGCTTGCAAACCGCCGGTAGTTTCAGCCATGGCATGTACTGGGAGCAGGAGTGCAACACCCAACATCAGCATCAGAGTAAGACCCATGATTATCGTCGTTGGCTTAGACAGTGATGTAGCCGTCTGATTGAATAAGCGAGCTATTTTCATGCCGTATTGATCTTGTAACTTAGCTGGTAACTTAGCTGGTAAAAAAATCATTCTGACGCCTTATGGTTGCTGCTGCCGCTAACATCGTTGTTGCGCTTTTCTATCGTCTTCGCTAACCATGCCGAAAATGGATTGGCTGCTTGGGTACTCATTTGTTTTGCCAATTGTTCTGCAACTAGCTGCTCTTGTTTTGGCATGGTGGATAAGGTGGTGATCTGCTGTGCGGTTACACCGACAACTATCCACTGGTCGGCTACTTCCACCACCATGATGCGTTCGCGATTACCAACATTGACGCCACCGATAATATTCACTGGTATTTTATTTCCAGTCACTGCCGGACCGATTCGTTTGAATAGCCATGCTGCAAACAGCATTAAGACTATTACTGCTGCCAAGCCCAATAAGATTTGCAAAAAACCAGTCGTCGGTGAAATCGCTTTAGTTTCTGCTGCCGCCCACGCCTGATCGCTGGCAGACAGCAGTCCAATAACGGTGCCGCATAAGGAACCGCATAGGGAACCACAAAGATAGCGATGTCGTTGCAAGTGAAAAGTGGCGCAGATCATTTATTGAGTTTGCGAATACGTTCAGCCGGCGTCACGATATCTGTCAGACGAATACCGAATTTATCATTCACCACTACGACCTCACCTTGTGCAATCAGACAGCCATTGACCAGCACATCCATTGGTTCGCCAGCCATGCCGTCTAACTCGACTACTGAGCCTTGCGCCAATTGCAAAAGATTTTTGATCGCTATTTTTGTCCGGCCTAATTCCACTGTGAGCTGTACCGGAATATCCAGGATGAAGTCGATATCATTATGAGTTTCGGTATGTGTTCCCTTACCACTAAACTCTTTAAAAATGGCACCACCACTGGCCATTGGCGGCGCACTGGCTGCCGCAGCGGCTGCTGCATCTGCCTTCTCTTGTTCGGCAATCGCCGCGCCCCAATCATCTTCACTGATTGGTGTGTCGTTAGTATCATCCATTTGTACCGTCCATTATTTTTCTCCCTGCGCTACTTCGCTGACGCTGGAGCTAATCAGCTTTTCTACACGCAATGCATATTGACCATTAAATACACCGTATTTGCATTCCATCACCGGTGTGCCATCTACCTTGGCTGACACAATATCCGGTATCGAAATTGGGATCACATCGCCCTCTTTCATATTCAAAATATCGCCCAACGTTACCTTGGCCGTGCCCAGATCGGCTACGATTTCTACTTCGGCAATTTGGATTTGTTGCGTCATCAGACGCACCCAACGCTTATCGACTTCTAGCGTTTCACCTTGCAGGCTACTGGTCAGAATATCTCTGATCGGTTCTATCATGGAGTAGGGCATGCACATATGCATTTCGCCACTGACGGGGCCAAGTTCTATCGTAAATGTGGTCGAGACAACGACCTCATTTGGGGTTGCAATATTGGCGAACTGAGTATTCATTTCTGAACGAATATATTCAAATTCAACTGGGTAAACTGGCTCCCAGGATTTGGCATAAGTTTCAAAAATAATTTCTAAAATACGCTGAATAATCCGTTGCTCAGTTTGAGTAAAATCACGCCCCTCAACCCGAGTATGAAAGCGTCCATCGCCGCCGAATAAATTATCAACCAGTAAAAATACCAAGCCGGGGTCCAGCACGATCAAAGAAGTACCGCGCAGGGGCTTCATGTGCGTCAGATTGAGATTGGTCGGTACCACCAGATTACGGATAAATTCACTATATTTAGACACCCGCACGGTACCAACAGAGACCTCGGCACTACGACGTAAAAAATTGAATAAACCTATCCGCAACAAGCGTGCAAAACGCTCGTTGATAATCTCCAGCGTTGGCATACGTCCGCGGACGATACGCTCTTGGGTCGCAAGGTTATACGGGCGGACACCTGAGGTGTCCTCCTGCGATTGAGAGTCATCCTGATCTCCCGTGACACCCTTAAGTAGGGCATCAACTTCTTCCTGTGAGAGAAAATTATCAGACATAGTTTATTGGCGTACTTTTAAAATGCTATTTATTGAATGACAAACGAAGTGAAGTACACATCACTTGCTTTTTGCGGCTCACCTTTTGGGGCGAATGGTAAATTAACTTGTTCGATAATTTCTTTAACCAGTTTTTTCTTGCCATCACCAGTCAGTATCTCGTTGGAGTCTTTGCTGGACAGTAGCATTAATAACCTGCTGCGCACCTGTGGCATATTAGTTTTGATCAAATTAACTTGTTCTTCGTCCAGCACTTTGAGCGTCATACTCACTTGCAAATATTTATCTCCAGCATCCGATTGGAGGTTGACCGTGAATGGCTCTAATGCCAAAAACACCGGTGCTTTGGCAGGCTCTGCTTTGTGTTCTTTTTCTTTAGACGGGGCATTCTTTTTGGCTAAAAATATGGCAGCACCGCCACCAATGCCACCTAATACCAGAACACCTGCGACGATCATAATGATCAGTTTTTTCTTAGACTTTGGGGCCGGTGGTGCATCTGCGGCGGCTGCCGCAGCGGGTTTCGCTGGTGCTTTAGACATTTTTTCCTCTCGCTTGATATGCCATAAAGGCACATTGCTTGTATTAAGCCATTATCTGTAATTGTTTATCGATGTCATCTGAGAAACAGAAGGGCTATTTCAGACCATCTCTCTCGTTCCAGATGAATTATCAGCAAATTATTTTAAATTTATAGCGTAGCGCATGAATTTGCACCAACTATCTTTTCAACACTGACGCAAAATCGCCTCAAGTTGCATGCAGCGCTGATGCTTACTCAAGTACTGTCTGAACCGCTTAACTCTTGTGAGAGCAATTTTGTATAAATCCATCTACCACATTCTACATGCTTAACTTACTTGAATTCTCAGATGAGTTTTAAGCAAAAGTGTCAACTATGCCAACTGGACTTGATGCGTTAGTTTTGGTCGATGCCAGGCTGGAGATGCCTGATTCATTGGATGATGTCTGTGAGTTATTCGATCTTTGCGATCCAGGTCGCCCGTCTTTAGGCGTGTTTCCTTGCTGGAATGACTGTGAATTAACAGAAAAATTAGATAACTGCATTCCTGCATCACTCATCATTTCGCGTAGTCTTGGCAACGCAGCTTCTAAAGCTGCTCTGACATCTGGCTGAGCCGATGTAAAAGTAGCACTGGCCTGATCGTTGTTGACGCTTAATACGACGCGTAATGGCCCTAAATCAGGTGGGTTCAACGTCAGCTCCGCAGTTTGCTGACCACCCGCGACCATCCAGACTACTTTTTGTCCCACGGCTTGATCCCATGCCGGGCTGCCGACTCGCGGCGCGAGATGTTCCGCTGTAGCGCCTGCTGCGGAATTAGTACTGACTGCTAATTGTTGAGCGAAACTCTGAGGGGCCGGTGCTATTGCAACCGCTGCGTCTCGCATTTTCTCGAGTCCGGTAGTTTTTAAGGTGGAGCTATTTTCGATCGCATTAGTAATCGTATTGGTTGTTGGTGACGTTACAGTTTTTTTGGATTTGTCTTCTGTAATGGCATTGCTCGTATTGAGTGCGGCATTAGTATTTTTGATATTTTGCGGCGCAACTCTCTGGGTTATCGAGGTAACATCTGATCCACTATCTAATGATTTTTCTGTTCCAGGTAATTTCACGCCGATACTGTTTTGTATCGTGTCTGCATTTGTTGGTATTGCAGATGTGAGCGTTTTGTCGGCGACCACCGAATCGCCCTTATCAATTTTAGTTACGCTTACATTTTGTAGTTGGTTGGAATTGGGTAAAACCGAAACAGCGGCTGATATTGTGACTAATCCTGCTATTGATGCAAGTGTTTTATCACTGATAGCGCGGTCGCCGGAATCACTGGCTATGTCGTTTGTATTGATACTTTGTTTTTGTGCATTGCTGCTTGTCGCTATAGTTGTCGTTGGAGTTGATGTTGGAACTGTATTTGATGCAGGTAAGCTTGGCGATATCGATGTTTTATCTAAAACAACAGCTTGCGTTGTCGATGCATCATCTGAAACTGCGGTTGATATTAAAACCGAGGCAGATAATTTTGTTGGCACAGATGTGTTGTCAACAGCAACACTCGGTGTTGCAAGGGTACTATCTGATACCAATAATTTTTTCGGTATCACTGCTTTATCAATAGCAGTATTGCCAGAGGTCTCTGTTGTTAGACTGCTGTTTGCTGACGCGTTACGTAGCGCTGCGGCTTGGCTGGGAGTAAATTGCCCCGCTGTCGCTGTCGCTGTCGCTGTCGCGCTCGCCGATGCAGGAGGTGTCGATTTTGCCGCATCACATGCAATTAGCTTACCGTCTGCACCTGCTGTTAGCTCCGCGGTTAATGCAAGTTCGTTTGTACTTATTTTTGCTTTAGATAAATCACTGGTTTGAATTTGTTTTTTCGAATTAATGTCTTTGTTCATTACATCTGAACTCTTATTCAACGGAACCGATCCCGTCCCACGCTCGTTATCATTAATTTTTTTGTCATTAGTATCGATCTTGGCATTAGCGTCTATCACCAAGTTTTGCGTATTGTCTTTTACTGTTGCATCAACTTTTTTAAGATCTGTTGCAAGTTGTCCCACGCTACCGACAAAAGCAAGTAGCTGAACGTTGTTTAATTGATCTGTTATCGCTGCGTCGGTTTGGTTTTCTATTCCATTTTGATTTTTTGGGAGCGTTTTGCCCGTGTCTTTGACTGTTTTTGAGTCTGCTGGAGTTGCCGCTGTGGTCGTATTAACCGGATTTTCTGTCTGTTGTGGCTGTTGCGACTGATCCTGATGATTTGTTTTGGGTTTGGTTTGAGTGGTTTGCGCACTCTTACTATTTTGTTGAGAAATTTCTTGATTCAATACTTGATTAAACGGCGTAACAGGTGATGCACTACCGGCGCTAGCTGATTTGGCGGAGCTTTGCAAATTGTCAGTAGAAGTGGGGATAATTACCGTTTGCATGATGTCACCAAAAAAATAATACAAAAATAAAGTTGTTCTAATAAAGCTAACTTAGGCACGCTACTGTGCTATGACTTATAAAAGAATGCTCTTGCTGCATGCTCATCTGTTTGTTTTTGATCTTGCTTAGCTTCTTTTTTCTGCGCGCTCACTTTAGCGCGTTTGTCTAAAATTCCGTAAGAGAGCCGTTTTTTTTCATGTTCTTGCCACTGGTTGCGCGCCATTTTGATTCTGTTTAACGCATCCGCAACAATTTTCTTTTGCCCATCGACTGCCGTGTCAAGTTTATTGATGAAGGATTGAAAATTGCTGTACTGGGCAATACTTAAACCTTGTGCTGCACTGTTTTGAAAACGATTAATGTAATCCTCCCGATACTGCGACAGCAAGGCTAGCTGCTTCTCAGAGTCCTCATGAGCACGTATCGTTTTGCCTAAATATTTGGCAGCCTCTTCGGTATCTCTCTCCGCAATCTCTATGAGTGTGCTGATAGGGGATTTTTGCATTGTCTCTGTTTATTATAGTCAGCTAAAACAATAGTCTATCCCCCGAACAGAGCAGAAAGTCCCTGCAAGCTCTCGGGTATGGTGGATTTTTCATTGATATCTTGTTGCAAAAAAGCATTAATTTGAGGATACAGGCGAATCGCGTCGTCTAGCAGTGGATCTGATCCGGCCGAATACGCCCCGACGCTGATGAGGTCGCGGCTACGCTGGTATCTTGAATACAGCTGTTTAAGACGGCGCGCTAACTTTTGATGTTCTGGCGAGGTAATGCTATGCATGGCGCGGCTAATCGATTGTTCAATATCAATCGCCGGGTAATGTCCGCTCTCTGCCAAACCACGGTCTAGCACAATATGTCCGTCAAGAATCGCTCTGGCTGCGTCTGCAATCGGGTCTTGCTGATCATCGCCTTCGGTCAATACGGTGTAAAAAGCGGTGATAGAGCCGCCGCCATCCACACCATTACCAGCGCGCTCAACTAAAATCGGCAATTTTGCAAATACCGACGGCGGGTAGCCTTTGGTCGCTGGTGGCTCGCCAATCGCCAAGGCGATTTCCCGTTGTGCCATGGCATAGCGAGTGAGCGAATCCATAATCAGCAAAACACTTTTGCCTTGGTCGCGGAAATACTCCGCAATCGTGGTGGCATACGCCGCACCTTGTAAGCGTAGCAAGGGTGGTGCATCTGCCGGGGCGGCAACGACGACGGCGCGCGCCAGGCCTTCTTCTCCCAGGATTTGCTCTATAAATTCTTTGACCTCCCGGCCACGTTCACCAATCAGTCCCACCACGATAACGTCAGCAGTGGTGTAACGCGCCATCATGCCAAGTAATACGCTTTTACCGACGCCAGAACCGGCAAACAAGCCAAGACGCTGACCTCGCCCAACGCTCAACATACTGTTAATCGCGCGTACGCCAACATCTAGTTTTTCAGTAATTGGCGAGCGTAATAAGGGGTTGTAAATCCGCGCGCCTAACGGAGCGGATTCGGTCGTCATCAGTGCGCCTAAGGTATCCAGAGGTTTGCCGTTGCCGTCTAAAACACGACCTAATAATTGCCAGCCGACGGGTAAGTGCCTGGTACGGTCGCTAGGGCGGCGTCGGGGATGCTTGGGGTCACTGTGATACTGATCCTCTTCGGCATACACCAGTGTGCCTGGTGTAACGCCGCTTAGGTCGCTATGTGGCATTAAAAATAGACGATCACCATCAAAGCCGACGACTTCGGCATCAATGATGGCGCCACCTTGTAAGTGAACAGTACAGGCGCTGCCGACCGAGAGCTTGAGGCCGACCGCCTCCATCACCAGACCGGTCACTTTGGTCACGCGACCGGACACCAGCATCGGCTTCACATCGGCAATTTGTTGTTTGCCGTTACTAAGCAGTTTTTGCCATGAGTCTGATAGTGCTGCTTGCATGATGTTTTTATTGGCTGATGTAAGAGAGTGATGAGCGGGGTGATGAAATAGAGTGATGACTAAGCAATGAAACTACGGTTTATTCAAATACAGGGCTTACTCAAAACTACCCTAGCTGCATCGTTGGTCCTTAAACGCGGTCTTCGTCGCCACTCCTTGCCTGAACAATTTTGCGTCAGTCCTAAGACAAATATTGAAGCTTAAAAAAACAATGGTTTTAATATACTCCCAATTATTTTTATTAAAAGTGACGTATTGTCCATGCATTGTATGGACAACTAAAATATACATAATGGGAGTATATATATTTACTCCATTAAATCTAAGTCCGAATTTAAGCCTGAATTTAAGCCAAACTATTCAGCCGTCGTTTTTTTCAATACAGCCGTCAGGCGATCCCAGCGTGTGGATAAAGTCGCATCGACACTATTTTGTCCTGTTTCTAAACGGCAGCCGCCACGTTCAATATGATGATCGGCAGTGATGCGCCAGCCGGTTTTGCTTAGATCTTCACCGATGCGATTTTTTAAGATGTCGGCGTCTTCTGGATTGACCATAATTTGCGCCGGTTGCTGCACCGAAGGTAGTTGATCGATGGCTTCTTGCACGATGGGTAAAATCACTTCTGGATCAATCGCTATGCGCGCTTTTAACATCGCCTCTGCCAACTCTATCGCCAGACTCAGCAAGTCCTTACCCATCACTGCACTGGCAGCAGAAATTTGCTCGGCAGTGCTGCTGATGAGTTGCTTCATCTGTTCAACCTGGACATCAATCTCTGCTTTGCTGGCGGCGAAGCCAGCGTCTTTGCCTTCTTGCAAGCCAACCTGATAAGCTTCCTGATAACCCGCCGCATAGGCTTCGCGACTAGTGATTTCTTTAAGCTTGGCCAGCTCTTCACGATTGATTCTGGCGGCCAGGTTGGTGGCTACTTGTTGCTCTGCTACATGGGCCGGACGCTCATCGCCGAAGGACGCCATTTCCCAGCGCTGGAAAGCGGACATCTGCCCCTTAGGGAGATTTTTCGGTATTTTTTCAGTCACATCAGACATACGAATCTTCGCCTTTTGCGCCTAACATAATCTGGCCTTCGTCCGCCAGACGCCGCACAATCAAGAGAATTTGTTTTTGCTGGGTTTCTACTTCGGACAGACGAACCGGCCCTTTGGACTCTAAATCTTCGCGCATCATTTCTGCCGCACGTTGCGACATATTCTTGAAGATTTTTTCCCGCATGTCAGGGTTGGCGCCTTTGAGTGCGATGATCAGAGAATCGGACTGTACTTCGCGCAACAGTAGCTGTATGCCCTTGTCGTCAATCTCCAGAATGTTATCGAAGACAAACATCTCATCCATGATTTTTTCGGCCATATCGCCATCATATTTGCGTAAATTCTCCATCACTGAGGCTTCATTATCGCCACTCATAAAGTTGAGAATTTCTGCTGCGGCACGCACGCCACCGATGGATTTTTTCTTCAGACTCTCATTGCCGGTGAGGAGTTTGGTTAATACGTCATTTAATTCACGCAGAGCGGCTGGCTGGATGCCGTCGAGCGTTGCAATACGCAGTACGACGTCATTACGCAAACGCTCGGTAAAGTTATTTAAAATTTCGCATGCCTGATCACTTTCCAGATGCACCAGGATGGTTGCAATAATTTGTGGATGTTCGTTCTTAATCAGATCGGCGACGGACGGCGAGTCCATCCACTTCAGGCTTTCTATCCCGCTGGCATCTTTGCCACCCAGAATACGGTTCAGCAGGGAGGATGCTTTGTCGTCACCTAATGCCTTGGTCAAGACATTGCGGATATATTCATCGGAGTCCAGACCGACTGAAGAGCTGATGTCGGCTGCGGCTTTAAATTGCTCCAGCACTTTGGCGATAGTTTCATGCGGAATTGCACCGATGGTCGCCATGGCTGCACCGATTTTTTGTACCTCGCGCGGACCAAGGTACTTCATGACTTCTGCCGCACCATCTTCACCCAGTGCCAGCATCAGTGTTGCTGCTCTTTGTACGCCGTCGTCACTCATTGCTCACCCATGTTTTAATCACATTTGCTACGATTTTAGGATCACTGCTAGCCAATTGCTTTGCCATGTCCAGATTGATATCGTAACCAGAACTCTGTTTTGCTGCGTTGGCCGTCTTTTCATTTGATCTCGACAGGTTAACGATCGCGGCTTCTTCCTCTTCCTGAGCGGCTAATTCTGCGGCTTCTTCCCGCTCTTTTGCCCGTGCTTCTGCGGCTTTTTGTGCCTTGGTTTTGGTTTCTTTGCCCATAATTTTGTAGAGCATAGGACGCAGATAACCAACGAACAGATATAGCAGCACAAGCCCAGTCAAAATATATTTACCGATGTCTTTTGCCATTTGCAACATATCTGGCTGATTCCATAGCGGTGCTTCTACTATAGTTTCTTTTTGCGGTCCGGCAAATGGGCTGTTGACAACATTCAGCGTATCGCCACGATCTTTGTTGAATCCCATGGCTTCTCTGATCAGATCGGTTAGTTGAGTTTTTTCGATATCGCTTAATGGTTTAGTCGTGACTTTGCCATTTTTGTCTGTCTCGCTCTTATAGTTAATCACGACCGCAACTGAGATGCGCTTAACGCCACCCATAGGCTGTTGAGTGTAGCGCAAGGTTTTATCGACCTCGTAATTTACGGTCGAGTCTTTTTGCACCAGACCGCTAGCCGCCGCATTGCTAGCCGCTGCCGCTGCGCTGGCAGTAATCGGGGCGATGGCTGGTACTGGTGGTTGATTGGTCAACGCACCAGGAATGCCGGATGCATTTGCGGTTTTGTTATAGCTTTCATTCGACTGCACGCTACGGATGGTAGAAGCCTCAGGGGGGGAATTAGGGCGATAAGTTTCTGCTGCCTGCTCGGTACGTGAGAAATCGATATCGGCAGTTGCTTCTGCTCTGACGTTGTTGGGACCAACGATAGGCGTGACAATCGACTCTATCCGTTTGATGATATTTTGCTGGAAATCTTGCACGTATTTGAGTTGTGCTGGATCAAGGCCGTTATTGGCCATTTGCTTGTTAGGGTCAGAAAGCAAATTGCCGTTTTGATCGACGATGGTGACATTCGCCGCAACCAGTTCAGGCACGCTACTGGCAACCAGATGCAGTACCGCGCTGACTTGCTGCTGATCGAGCGTGCGACCTGGGTATAAATTCAATAATACGGAGGCCGTTGGTTTTTGTTGTTCTCTGATAAAAACGGAGGATTTTGGCATCGCCAGATGCACACGTGCCGCTTGCACGGCGGAAATGGCTTGAATAGAGCGCGCCAATTCGCCTTCCAGCGCCCGTTGAAAATTAACTTGCTCCAAAAATTGAGAAATACCTAATTTTTGGTTTTCCATTAACTCAAAGCCGACATTGCCGCCTTTTGGCAAACCTTGCGCCGCTAATTTTAGACGTGCATCATGGACTTGGTTAGCCGGAACCAGAATCGCGCCGCCGCCATCGGAATATTTATACGGCACATTCATCTGTTGTAGTGAGGCGACAATTGCGCCGCCATCTCTGTCAGTGAAGTTGGAAAATAAGACCTTGTAATCGGGAGTTTGGCTCCATAACCAGACGCCAACCATGATCGCTAAGGTAATCGCTGCACCAACGGACAATAAAACCGTCCTCACTCCGGGTGTCTGTGGGATACCCAAAATGGTAGGGAATGCCGGTGACGCAGTTGCGGGCGCAGGGGAGATGCCACCGCCGCCCAGCATAGTTTCATTCGCGGTTGCCATGGCGTGCCTTGTAGTGAGCTTGGTTCAAAAAAATCTGCTGCATATCAAATCCGTTTAAATTTGTTTTAACCATAGATGAATATTTTGATGCGTATATGGTTTTTTCCTTGATAGCGATTGTGCTGTTCTTTTTGAAAATCAATCTTAAGAAGAAGCTGTCTTTACACCTTCTTATCAAAGTTATGTGATTTGTAAGCGGTGTTAAGGTAACGCGGTGGATGATGTGGCCAGCCTACGCTGTTTTTACATCTTCTCAGGTTAGTACAGAATGAAGGACAGGATCAAATACGGATCTACTGTGGATGGATTGTTTGGGAGTCAGTGATGAAAATGGGTGGAATCGATAATAGCCAAATTACGGCAATGGTGGCGCAATTAAAAGCCGCCGCAGCGCGAATGGAATCGCCTTCGCCGGTTGCTGGCGCAGGTGCGAGCGTAGGTTTGAGTGCAAGTGCAAGCACTGCTCCGGCAAAACTGGATTTTGCAGATGCTCTTAAAGGTGCTCTTGATCAAGTCAATGCTACTGGCGCCAAGGCGGAAGAAGTCGGTAAGCAATTTACGATGGGTAGCGACAACGTCGGTTTATCTGACGTCATGATTTCCATGCAAAAAGCCAATATCTCTTTCCAAGCGGCGGTGCAGGTCAGAAACAGGCTGGTTTCTGCCTATCATGACATTATGAATATGCAAATATAAGCTGGTGGATTTTGCTACACTCGAACTGCCGATGATGTATGCTAAACATAAAAATAAGGGGAGTATGTCGATAAATTGCCTTATTGACGAGGTTTTAATTGGACGGTTAAATATACTGTATTGAGTATATGTATTTAGATCGGGCAATTTTAGCTTGAAAGTTGTCTGAGGAATCTTAGTTCTTAACATTCGCAATCCCAAAAATACATCCCTCAAATCCTCGTTCATGCGAGGATTTTTTTCGTTCGTCATCATTGTTTGGCGTTAGAAGTAGCATCAATAAACGCCTGAGTTGAATTTGGCATATTATAAATCGCTGTCAACAGTATTAGCTTTCTTATACCTAGGTCAATCAGCACAGCAGCTAATTAAGATTAGGAGGTGTTGGTAAGATGGTTCTGGTTTCTTTGGATGACATAGCGCGATGAGTTTGAAGAGATGTGTCGAAAATTTGTCTTAATTGGTCTTAGTATGTCGTTAATCCAGTTTTCATAGTTAAAACTAATCGATTGCATAACTTAAATTGATTTGACCTATAAATATTCGATCTCTATAATCAATTTGGCAGTAGATATTTAATCAATCAAGGAGATAACCATGTCAAATGAAGCAAAATGCCCGTTTTCGGGTGGCGCTGGCAAACACACCGTGGCTAAAGGCGCACCATCGAACTCAGACTGGTGGCCCAATCAATTAAAACTCAATATTTTGCACCAGCATTCCTCCAAGTCCAATCCTATGGATGAGGAGTTTAATTATGCTGAGGCGTTTAAAACGCTTGATCTGCACGCGGTCGTCAAGGACTTGACCGCGTTGATGACGGATTCACAAGACTGGTGGCCAGCGGATTATGGTCATTACGGTCCTTTCTTTATTCGTATGGCATGGCACGCTGCCGGTACTTATCGCGTGACTGATGGTCGCGGTGGTGCAGGCTCTGGTTCACAGAGATTCGCTCCATTGAACAGCTGGCCTGATAATGGCAATCTCGATAAGGCACGTCGCTTACTCTGGCCTATCAAACAAAAATACGGTCGCAACCTGTCTTGGGCTGATTTATTCGTCCTGACCGGTAACGTCGCTTTGGAGTCCATGGGCTTTAAAACTTTTGGTTTTGCCGGCGGACGCCCTGACATTTGGGAGCCAGAAGAGGACATCTACTGGGGATCAGAAGGCAAGTGGTTGGATGATCAGCGTTACACCGGTGACCGTGAGTTAGAAAACCCACTCGCTGCGGTACAAATGGGTTTGATTTACGTCAATCCTGAAGGTCCGAACGGCAATCCGGATCCTCTCGGTTCGGCACGAGATATCCGCGATACTTTTGCCCGTATGGCAATGAACGATGAAGAAACTGTCGCACTCACCGCTGGCGGTCATACCTTTGGTAAGACCCATGGCGCTGCTGACCCGGGCGAGTATGTTGGCGCTGAACCAGAGGGCGCAGGTATCGAGGAGCAAGGTCTTGGATGGAAGAACAGCTTCGGTAGCGGCAAAGGCGTACACACAATTACCAGCGGTCTTGAGGGTGCCTGGACACCTAATCCGATCAAGTGGGACAATGGCTACTTTGAGACACTGTTTGGCTACGAATGGGAATTGACTAAGAGCCCGGCTGGTGCGCAACAGTGGAAACCTAAGGGTGATACAGGCGCTGGCACAGTACCAGACGCGCACGATCCAAGTATTCGTCACGCGCCAATGATGTCCACTGCGGACATGGCGATGCGTATGGATCCGGCTTACGAAAAAATCTCGCGCCGCTTTATGCAAAACCCGCACGAGTTTGCAGATGCTTTTGCCCGTGCATGGTTCAAGCTGACACATCGTGATATGGGTCCAACCACTCGCTACCTTGGTCCACTAGTACCGAAAGAAGAGTTGATCTGGCAAGATCCTATTCCCGCTGTCGATCACAAATTAGTCGAACAGCAGGACATCGTCGCACTAAAAGTGAAGCTGCTCAGCTCTGGTTTGTCGATTTCTCAACTGGTGAATACCGCCTGGGCGTCTGCCTCAACATTCCGTGGCAGTGACAAACGCGGCGGTGCCAACGGCGCGCGTATTCGTCTGGCACCACAAAAAGATTGGGAAGTAAATCAGCCAGCTGAACTGGCGACGGTACTTGCTAAATTAGAAGCGATTCAGAATGAGTTCAATGCATCACAATCTGGTGGCAAGAAGATTTCACTCGCTGATCTGATTGTGCTAGGTGGCTCGGCTGCGGTTGAGGCTGCGGCTAAAAAGGCGGGTAACGATGTGACAGTTCCTTTTACGCCTGGTCGTATGGATGCTACTCAGGATCAGACTGATGTGGAATCTTTCGCTGTATTGGAACCTGCAGCAGATGGTTTCCGTAACTACATCCGTAAAGGTCTGGAGGGATTAGCGGCAGAGCTATTGATCGATAAAGCACAGTTGATGAGACTGACTGCGCCAGAATTGACCGTGTTGATCGGTGGTTTACGGGTTCTGGATGCTAATGTCGGACATGCCAAACACGGTGTATTTACCAAGCGTCCTGAGACTCTAACGAATGACTTCTTTGTGAACTTGCTCGACATGGGCACTAAGTGGCAGAAATCGGTGGCATTGGCAGGTGTGCTAGAGGGGCATGACAGAGTGACTGGAGAAATCAAGTGGACAAGTACGGTTGTTGATCTTGTATTCGGCTCCAACTCCCAGCTACGCTCTTTAGCAGAAGTCTATGCCTCTAGTGACTCGCAGCAAAAGTTTGTCAATGACTTCGCTGCGGCTTGGACCAAAGTAATGCATCTTGATCGCTTTGACCCAGTATAAATCATGACGTGAGACACCTCGGTGTCTGCAAAGTGTGGCCTTGATCTGATATTGGCTTGTTTGATTTCAGTTCGAGTCTGCATACATGACTTAACAGCGTCCCAATAAAAATCCCCGTCAAAAGCGGGGATTTTTTATAGAACTTACGCAGAACCGCCCAACATACGTTGTCGCTTCTAGCTGTACTGAAGCACTATTGTCGTTTCTATGCCTTACTGGATCAATTTTGCGTCAGTCCTATTTTATTGGGCAAAGGTAAAAATATTACCGGGTGCCGTTCATTTTAGAATTACGTTCTCTTTCCAACTTCATTATGTAGCGCTGAATACTGGCTAACACGGTATTTGACATATTCAAAAATTGGCAACCAAGTCGACGATTGGTCTTGCCATTGAGCAGTATTAAGTCCTGGGCATTCCTGATTTGTAAGGTGGTGTCGATTAAACCAATATCGGGGAAATCAACCTTGCAATGCTTATAAATAGTACCGATTTCGCTATCTAATAATTTTCTGTCATCCAGTAGTGCAATACCACCGCAGCTGATATCGACTAGAGAAAACTTCGCAGTTTCAGTACCAACTTCTGTATCGATTGAGATTGCACAGCGAATAGGGTTGGATAACGGCGTGTTGATACGGTAGTACTCGCGGCGTTGAAGGCGGATTACGCTCACGGGTATTGCGAATTGCAGTGCAGGACGATTTTCAAACGTCTCTCGCTGGACACCAGTAGATGAAAACTGAATGCTGATTCTATCTAACAGGCCTTCAAACGATACTCGCGGCGCTTCTACAATACGTTGATTGGCTAGTTGGCTTGGTGCGCTATCAATAATTAATGTGTTATTGCTATCATCTACATCAAGGATGGAGGTGATAAAAACTTCTGTACCTCCGTTAATCATCATACTAATCAGCTGATTACCTTCTTTTAAACCACGCAACAATGCAATGATCTCGCGACGTGAGTCAACCTGGTAAGGACTCTGATTTTCGGTACCTAGTACGGGAGGTGAAGATTGCATGTTCTTAGTATAATTTTAGAGAGGAGGTGAGTTGCTTGCTTTACCCTTTTGGAGGGACTAAAGCAAACGTCGATTTTTCAGATTCTATATGGTAAAGCCAAGCGAGCAGTTCTGCAACAGCGCGATACAGTGCTGGCGGTATATCTTGATCTAACTCGACTTTCATTAACAAAGAAACCAGCTCTTTGGATTGATGCACGTACACTCCATGCTCTTTTGCGCGGGCAATAATTTGCTCCGCGATTAATCCCTTACCTTTAGCTACAATTTTCGGCGCAGAACTGCCTGTCTCATACGCGATTGCAACCGCATTTTGTGTCGTTGGTTTGATCGATGATGTCGGTGCTGACGATGACACTTCCGATTTTGGCGCTGACTTAGGCGTTGTCATCGTGTTTTATAGAGAATGAGTCAAGCTGAGAGCCAGTTAGTTCTATAGAGTCGGCTAAAGTACTGACATGACTTTGCAGTAATGTGGCGCTTTCAGGATTGCTGGCACGTAAATAAAACTGTAAATGGTTTCCTTGCAGGCTAATTTTTGCTGAGATTGCTCCAAGGCTGGGGAGTTCAAAACGCATAGCACTTTGCCAGGACGGGACAGCCTCGGCTTGTCCTGATGTTTGCTGACTGTCATCCTTTACGATTTCCCACTCCATTGGCATGCCAGGTAATAAATTACCTTGCCACGTTATTTTTTGTTGTTCTAAGGTGTCCAGTTGTAAATGAATAATTTGTGCCAAGCTGGAATTGTCAGCCAGTTTGTTCATCAAGGTATTGACATCAGTTGTCTGACTTGTTTGCTGCGTCGCTTGTTGTGCCTGAGGTTCCCGCATCAGCTCACTGAGAGACATTTTGCCTTGCGCCCAATCAGCAACATGAGATTCATAAAATAAGCCGCTAGATGATATTGCTTGCTGTAAGTTGGCAGCTAATTTTTCAGGTGATGCGAAGGTGCTGGGGTCTTGTGCTAGTGCAGTTTTACCGACCAATGTGAGTGCCGTACCTTGTTGTAGGTTTTGTTGTTGCGCTGCTTGCAAAATACTATTAATCAGTTTTCCAGCGGTGCTTAAATTAGTGGGCGTACTGGTATATTGCTCAAGCAGGCCTAACGCGGCCTTGGCGGTATCTTCTGCTGTGACAGGTAATTTAGATGAGGTAGAAATCGAGTTTTGTTGTCCCACATCTTGCAACATTTTCCCGATTAAATCTTGCCTTGAGAATGAGGCAGTAGTCGTAATCGCATTATCGCCACTGCCAAGCAAAAAGGTTGGGAGTGGATTTAGTGCGAGCAGAGTCAGAGCCAATTTGTCACCCGGCTTGGTATCGTCCGGCAGCGCCATTCTCGCAGTAACACCTGCGATTTTGACAAAAAAAGTCCCGTCATTTAAACGGGACAGCGCTTCACCTTGCACTTGCTTGCCAATGACTAACTGATCTAGCTTAGAAACAACGTCTTGCTTGATCCCTCCAATGGAGCCCGCCGCAGATAGCGCCTCTGTGGTGGATACGGGTCTTGGCAGGTTATCGACCCCTGGCAACATGATAGTCGTTAGCTCGTTCGGCTAGCGCCGTATGCTTGTGACAGCTTGCGGCTAGATTCAGAACTTTTCATTAAATTGGCTAATTGCGCCATCCAAGGCTCAGTCAAATCTCTGATTTCTTTATCATCAGCCAGAATTTTTTTGATGATTTGAATTTTTTTATTTCTCAAATCTGGTGGAAGTTCTGTATTCACCTCATTCGCTTTTAAAGTCTGTACTTGGGAAGAGCAATCATTCTCTAACTTGGCCAATAAATCCCAGTCCCCGGTACGGGCTGCATTGAGCATTTGGTCCGTTATATGGGCAACATTTTCATAAATCGACATCATTTTCATGCTATCCATCTGCATCAAGCCTCAAGAAATTTGGATGGGCGAGGAGCAAGTGCATCTACTTGCTGTGGTGGTCTTACTGTTTCTAATTCGGCGGTAGCTGATACCGGCGCGATTGCTTCCCAAGTACTTTTTAAGTCACGAAGTAAGTCGCGTATCTCAATTAATATTTCTGCTTTATTTTTTAAATTGGCGACCACTAACTGATTACCCATGTAGGCATAAAGCGAGTCGAGGCTGAGAGCAATTTCACCACCGACCTTTTTATCCAGACTTGCGCGCAAACCATTTTCGATAATCGAAATCGCTTTAGAAATAGATTGACCTTTGGCCGCAATATTGCCCGCTTCAAGATTTTGTAATGCATTAGAAATGGCCGTGATCGCGCCGTCAAACAGCATAACAATCAATGTATGTGGGCTGGCTGCAATGACACCAGTTTCCATTCCAACTTTTGCGTAGGCATTAGCACCGCGAGTCTGTGATGAGCCAAACATAATGGTAGATTCCTCTTTTGAGCTTCGATTTATGCTTTGAATTATTTTTCGTTAAGCAAAAAAATTCGCGTAATAATTATTTTGAGCTACCCGTTAATGCCGATAACTGCTGGGTCAAAAATGTACTGGTGCTATTTAAACTACTGATAATCGAATCCAAGGCGGTAAATTGGGCGCGGTAACGCGCCTCGATATCGGTCAGGCGACTGTTCAGATCGTCTGTTTGTTTGCTGAGATCTTTCAGGCTTCGATTGACTCCATCTGTGGAGCTTGCGATCGTTCCTGAGCTTCCTAAAAATCCATTCAATAGACTAGTCAATTTGCTGGCATATCCAATCGAATAATTGACAGTACCTCTGTCGCCAACCGAACCACCTGCTACCAATATTTTTAGCCCCTCAGTATTCGTCCCGACTACACCAGTCAGGGTTTGCCCTGATCCGCTGACTTGCGAGCCATTAAGAGTACCTGCAACATCTAGCCCTGCCGTACCAGTTAATTGTGTCCCGGCGAGACTAGCGGCTCCGGTACCGGTGCCGTCCGCTAGTGCCACGTTAGACGCTGAACCATAATTAGTCGATTGCAATATTAACTGCCCGCTATTATTGATACTCGCTTTGACAGTTGATCCGATGGCCGAAAATGCTGACGTGCTATTGATGGCTGTTTGCACAGCGGTAGCTAATTGCGCGGGCGTATAGCTACCTGCAGGTATGGCAACACTAGAATTCAGATTATTTAACGTTACGCTCAAAGTTGTGCTTGGGTCAATCGTCGTTGTGGCAGGTAAAGCAAGATTGCCCGTCAAGCTACCTCGAGTAGCGAGTTGGGTAATGTTCAGAGCATAAGTCCCTGGTTTTGTCGCAGAGCTAGAGCCTGCAACACTAGTTAGACTATCGCTCGTCTTACCGATCGAGGCAAATAAACCTCCGACATCGCTGAAATTATTCGTCAATGCGGTGCTTAACTTTGTAGAGTCAACTGACAAAGAACCATTTTTTTGGAAAGACACGCCGATTTGGGATAAGGTGGTCAAGCCACCACCTAAGCCATTAACTGCGGCGGACAGAGAGTTACGGATTTGATTTTGAATACTTTGAGTTGTTGAGTCACCTAGTAGCAGCCCACCTTTTTGCGTGCTGCTATTGTAAGCGGTAAGACTGGTAATTGTTGCATTGAGAGCGTTATATGCTTGTACGAAACTATTGACGCTATTTTGTACCGAACCTGAGTTAGTTGTTACCGAAACTGTTGTTGATCCTACTTTAGTTAAGTTGAGAGAAACACCCGGTAGTGAACTGGTGACTGTATTTGCCGCACTGGTGATGTTTATGCCATTGACTTTCAGGTTGGCATTTTGAGCAGTACTGATTTCAGTAAAATTTTGCGTTCCCGACGGGTCATAATTAAGTAGATTAGCTACCGAAGCATCACCGGTCGAACTAATTTTTAAGCTAGACGCAGCACCGGTTTTGTTTGAGTTAAGTACCAAATGGTAAGGCGTCGAGCTACCATCACCAACAATTGATGCCGTGACACCTACGCCAGCCGTATTGATCGCATCGCGGATACCTTGCAGCGAATTGTTCGTACTATCAATAGTAATCGTACCCGTTGTTTGTGTTGTATCTTGCGCAAACGTCGCACCACTATAGGTGCCGTTGGTAGCAGTACCGGTGATCGTACCAAACTGGAACGACACCGTAGTTGATGCGCCGGTTCCAATCGCGTTTGAAGAACTAGCCTGTCCCACGCTGGAAATACTTTGACTTTGTGCCAGCTGACTTATCGCAATATTGTATGTCCCAGCTGTAGCTGATGCAGCGGCGGTCGCAGATACAATCGTGGAATCACTTGATGTGGCAGTTAAAGACTGAAACACAGATGGATTACTTAAACTTGACACAGCGCTTTGGAATGAGCTTAGCGCACTGTTTAGAGTGCCATATGCAGAAACTTTGGCTTGGTAACTCGCTTGCT
>JANXTO010000291.1 GCA_025352365.1 Undibacterium sp.
CCCTCATGCAAAGTACCGCCATAAAGTCGGACAAACGACAAAGAACCATGCTCGTCATGTACGACTTTAAAAATCAGCGCAGCGAGTGGATCTGCCGCCCCTGTCGCAACTGGTACAGCGACATCATTCAATATCGCAGTCGGTGCAGCGACGTCATCAGGTGACGGCAACCAGTTAATCACGGCATCCAGCAATGGCTCTATCCCAGCATTTTTATACGCAGAACCAGCCAGTACCGGAACGGCATGACGCGCCAACGTCATCTGACGCAAGCCTTGTTTAATCTCGGCAAGGGTGAGCGTGTCATGTGTCAGATACGCTTCTGTCAGGTCATCGTTGGCTTCCGCCGCAATCGCAGCCACATTGGCATAAGCATCTATTGCTTGCGCCGCCAGCTCAGACGGCAAATCACTTGCAGTCATGATGCCAGCGGTATCCCATGTCAATACGCGTTGATGCAATACATCAATCGCCGCAGAAAAAGTATCTCCCGTACCGACCGGGATCACCAGCGGTACCGGACGCGTATGCAAGCGTGTTCGCACTTGTTCCATCACGCGATCAAAGTCAGCCCCAAGCTGATCCATTTTATTGACGAAGATGATCATCGGTACAGCATGTTTTTCTGCCTGACGCCAGACTGTTTCTGTTTGTGGCTGGATACCCGCGACGCCACTTAACACAGTGATCGCACCATCTAACACCCGCAACGAGCGCTCAACTTCAATCGCAAAGTCGATATGACCTGGCGTATCGATCAGGGTAAAAGTATGGCCGTTCCAGACACATTGCGTTGCCGCAGCACCAATCGTAATGCCACGTTCTTTTTCCAGATCCATATGATCCATCGTGGCATTGCCATCGTGCACTTCGCCCGTGCGATGGATTTCACCGGTCTTGAGAAGAATGCGTTCTGAGAGCGTGGTTTTACCTGCATCAATATGGGCGATGATGCCGAAGTTGCGGGCGAACTGATGTGTAGAAGTTTTTACAGCATTGCTCAGTGTTGAGCGAAGAGGAGTGGTAGTCATGATGGTACTTTCAACATAGCGAGCGGTCGTGGAATGTCTTGTGGGACAAGCGCCGCGGGAGCCATGCGACCACCCGTTGTTCAGTGGTCCCGCGCGCGTTCTTCGTCTGCTAACTTCATGATATATAGCTCCCGATTAATCAAACTGAGGTAAAAAATGAGTACAAGATAAGTGATAAAACTATGGGCCTAAAAACAAAAAAGACCCTAGTGGGCCTTTAATTTTTTCATTAAGAATAATCTTAAGATGTCATTGAGGGCGCACTGTGGCGATCCGAAACCTTATAAAAAAGTTTCGAAACATCAGAGGTAAAAAAGAGAATGTCCATTGAGTTCATCAACACAGGATAGCAGGGATTATTTGAGAGTCAAGGTCGAATTAACCTCTATTGCCACAATGATTTGTGCAACATTAAATTGCGAACAATTTTAGTCATATGAAAAAAATCAGCGACTCTACTTCTACATAAATGGTGACTTGATAAAAAATATCAATAACTACTTAAAGCGCAATCTCATCCAGATGTGTGGAACGAGTACCGGCTACCGGAGGATTATCCGCAGCACGATAGGTCGTCACCAGAGAGAATTTAGTCTGTGTCGTTTGATTACAGCCTGCTGCATGGAACAGATTGCTATGGAACAGCAATACATCCCCCTGCCGCAAAGGCACTGTCTTCGCTTGCGCTAACAAACTTTGGTTCTCGGATAAATCAGCACGCAAAAATAAGGCCGCATCTAATTGCGAAGCAGCAATCGCCAAGCGATGCGAGCCGGGTATCACTAACAAGCAACCGTTCTCTACCGTCTCATCGCGTAAAGCCAACCAGGCAGACACCAGTTCAGCACGCTGAAAATGCCAATAGCGGCTATCTCTATGCCAACCCGTCACACTAGAAAACCGCGGCTGTTTAGTCATGATGCAATTGTGATGCGACTGCACCAGACGCAAGCCCTCGCCCAAAATCTGCCGCAAAGGCTGCACCAGTTGATCAGCTGTTACCCAATCAGCCACCAAAGAACTTCGACCGATCACCTGCAACACCCGCCGCGCCGTCAATCCCCC
>JANXTO010000311.1 GCA_025352365.1 Undibacterium sp.
TTTACATCCGGAATTGCAAACAAAGTTCTTCGAGGCTCTAACTCAACTTGCTTCTCATGGCGTAATTTTTACAACTCATTCGATGGGCTTAGCTCGAACATGTGCTGACGATATCTACGTAGTTCAGCAAGATAAACAAAATCGCTCATATATAAAACCCTACGAATCCTTAGGAAATTTCTCTCAACTATTAGGTGAGCTGTCGTTTTCGCAATTTCATGAACATGGATTTGACACGCTCTTACTTTGTGAGGGTGTGACGGAAATAAAAACCCTCAGACAATTGCTGCGTTTATGGCAGTTGGATTCCTCCGTAATGTTGATCCCTTTAGGTGGCGATGCATTAATTGACGACAAGCGAGATGATGAACTAAACGAATTTAATAGGCTAAACGTCAATGTTTTTGTGCTTGTTGATAGCGAACAAGAGGAAGAAGGAAACCCAAATCCACGGCGAACGAAATTTATCGAAAAATGTAAGACTATTTTCGGTAAAAATAACGCTATTCAAACTAAGAGAAGAGCGACAGAAAATTACTTTACCCAAGACGCTATTAATTTTGCTATGCGCAGCGAAAAATATAAGCAATTGGATGCATTTCAAAATTCAAAAAATATCGATCCATTTTGGGGTAAAAACCAAAATTGGAGAATAGCTTCTCGGATGACTAAAGCCGACTGGAAAAAAACTGATATCGGTGAGTTTCTAGAACAAATTGCTCTAACTAGAAAAAATAAGGCATAACACAGAATGTCAACAAAAAAATCACCAGCGGGTATGACATAACCAACGGGATAGAATGACTGTCATTTGAGCCAATAGCAGAAAACGTAACCTGATTAAATATCAAACAGAGACAAATAAACGATGTAATCGAAGCGACTGAATGCGCTATCGCTCCCTAATCTATTTCTCATATTATTAATTCTATTTCAAACACAAAATGACAACCGACACAGATATCCATTTAAGCGGCCCGTTCAAAGCCACTGACTCCAGCGGCACTAGCCACGACATCAAAGCAATCCGTATTTTTGATGAAGGCTACGGCATCATCGATGTCTACATCGACTTTGCTGCACCGATAGAAAACGGTCTCTATAACGATAAAGCACTACTCAGCCAGATCATGGCAAAGTTGCGCGAGCTAGGTTATGTCGGACCTGATTTTGGCCATGGCGACTTAGGTCTGCAAGAGAGAAAAATGATCGTGTTGGAAGCGCCAGAAGAATTCTGTGCATTCGCTGCACGTCATGGCTGGAAAAATCTGGCAGATGAATTTGACGACGAGGAGTAACAAACAATTTTATGCATGCTTTACGAAAATATCTCAACGTATCCAATACGTTGATCGCGATCAGTCTGCTGGTTGCCTTGCTGTCGCGACTGGGTGCATCTCGTGCGGTGTTGTCTCCGCTATGGATCGCCGCCCCGGGCAGTGATGGTCTTAACAGTATCTTGCAGGGTGAAGTCTGGCGCCTGATCACGCCGATCTTTATTCATTTTGGCTTGATGCATCTGCTGTTTAATATGTTGGCGATGTGGGATCTGGGCAGATTGATCGAGTCCCGACGGAGTAGCGGGTTTTATCTGCTTTTCATCGTGATATTGGGAATCGGGTCGAATCTCGTGCAATTCCTGCTGACGCAATCAGCTTTCTTTGGCGGCATGTCGGGTGTGTTATACGGCTTGTTCGGCTATATCTGGATGCAAGGTCGCACTAACCCACGCTTTGGAATTATTTTGACGCAACAAACCATCGTGATGATGTTGGGCTGGTTTGCACTTTGTTGGATTGGGTTACTTGGTCCGATTGCTAACTGGGCACACACTGGCGGATTAGTTATTGGCGTTGTCTGGGGCTTTTTAGATAAACGATAGTAGTGAGCTAGTGCGCCAATGACGCTCCATATCCCGCGATGTGCCGCTTGAGTTCATTTCTGATCGTCGATTTAACACGTGCTCTCATGATGAAAACCATTCCGTCTTCGATCGCCCTGCTAGCGGCAATCTTCCTAACATCGGTCTGCCAGGCAGCGGACAAAGAACCCGGCGTCCTGCTCAAATCTGGCGAGTGGCATCAAGCGATGGGCAATTATGGCGTACCAAAACAATTTGAGCATCTGGTTCCTGCCAAATGGCCTAAAGACGCATGGTATAGCCTAGTCATTAAAGAGAACGACTTATTGGTTGAATCGCAATCTCCGCATGATAAAAATCCAGAATGGCTAAAAAAAATTATTAGTCAGATTCCAGAAGAAAATACGCCCGAGGCGAGCTCATCGCTTAATCTGGTAGAGCAAGAAACTGATGATATCTTGCACCTGCGTGTACCTGATGCGCCGATCAAAGAAGGCAAATATCCTTTATATGTATTTAAAAACGGCGGTCATAGTCTCAACCCCGAGCTTGACTATCAATATCGTTTAAAACTCAACGATGTCACTTTTGGCATGCGGGTTCAAAATGGACTAAAGGGAAAAAACGGCGCGCCCTATGGCGAAGGCGCAACGTACTTTATTGAATACGACGGCAAGCAGTTTGAATATGCGATTGGCTATTATGGCTGGGCATCACGCATCATTGGGATCACCGATATGGATGGCGAGGGATTCCCCGATTTCATCATTGAAATTGACGGATCTAATAGCTCCGTGAAGATTATTTTACTGTCCTCAACGGCAAAGCCGGGAAAAAATGCTCCCACGGCGAGCTTGCATTCCTGGGGCTGTTAAGTTCTCAATCCCGTTCACAACAATCCGTACAGATGCCACTGTACGGACGGTCTAAAAGCGATCCTAGATTGGTCAATCGCTTCTACATCAATCTGAGTAGCATCCAAAAGAGACGTCGATACAGACGCCCCTTTTTTCATTCATGCCGAGAAGCTATTCAACTGAATACTAAGATGGTGATAGCCCGTCGCCATCATCGACGTCGCCTTGTTTTTAGAGACACTTGGAACCTCAGCAGCTTTACTGTTACTGGACGAGATGGCCGTCACGATTGCGACGATGATCGCTATATAAGATGCTTTATTTCTGCAAAATGATGGCAAGTTCATGGTAATTCTCCTATCAAAAATAAGTCGTTGTTTATGTGTGGCGCGGACTACCTATTTAAATCAATCGAATTTGTCTCTGTTTGAAGTACTCGGTGGACTCAGTCAACGAAGAAAATTTTTTCAATCGGCTGTCCAAATAATTTACTGATCGTAAAAGCCAGTGGCAAACTGGGATCGTAGCGTCCGGTTTCGATGGCGTTCACTGTCTGTCTCGACACGTCCAATAAATCAGCTAGTGCAGCCTGACTCAAGTCTCTCTGCGTGCGTAATTCTTTGACGATGTTTTTCATTTTTCACGCTCCAGAATTTTGCGGATACCAATAATCAGACACCAGCTCCCCATAAAAATGCCGTAGGTAATAAATCCGCTCAACTTAGGAAAACCAATACCCTCCAGGAACCCGTAACTGAAGCTAAAGAACGCTGTGATTGCACCGGAGATCGCCACCACTTCAAGCAACCAGACGCGGACATACTCATCCATCCGCTTGAAATTACGTACAATCGCCCAGAGTGCCCCAAACGCAGGAATCACTGGCGTCATGACAATCAAAGTGCGGAGCAGACTGTCAGCCATCGGTTTTGCATAAGTGATTGAAACGAGTAAAACAATCACGTACAGCACGAAAGACAGGCTTAATTCCTTGCGGTATTTCTTTGCTATTTCTTTGTCTCGTTTTGAATATGCTACTTCGTTCATATTGATCTCTCCGATTAAATGTAAAGCCTACTTGACACAGATATCGTTAAAAAAAGCAGGGTGAATGTTCACCTTGCTGACCTTATTTCTTACTGCGACGTTGCTCTAAACTGTAATTCCGTTTTTACTACTGTTGTTACCGCTTCATACCTAATTACATCGTTGCTTATCCAGTCAAGGAAACTTGACATAAACCGGTAAAAAATAAGCAGCGATTAGTCTTATTTGCCGCTGCTCAACTTTTTTACATCTCTTTTTGATGTAAAGCATGTTTTACATATTAGATCTCAAAAAAGCAGATGTCAAGCTTGCTTTACAACATATTTTGTCAGTCTGTGTTTTTAGAAAAATGAAAGTCAAATGATCTCACTGCGTCTGCTCAGTATTATCCCAAGTTGCTGCTATGTATCACATGCATCCATCGAGTGAACCCCAAGAAAAAAGCCAGACACGCATTCGTCGCCTGGCTTTTCATTCTTTATGCATCATTTTCAATGGGGCTTAAGCAACCTTAAAATTAGCAATCTCATGTTGTAAGGTCTCCGCTTGTTGAGTCAATGCGCCAGATGCGGCTGTGGTTTGCTCGACCAGTGCGGCATTTTGTTGTGTGTCCTCGTCTAAGGCATGCACCGCTGCTGCCACCTGCGTCACGCCCAGAGCTTGCTCGCGGGAAGCCGAAGAAATATCGCTGAGATAAACATTAATTTGTTTGGCATTGGTCACCATCGTGGTCATTGTGGTACCTGCTTGCTCGACCACTTTGGTACCGCTGGCAATTTGATCTACGCTATTGGAGATCAATGTTTTGATCTCGGTCGCAGCGGCGGCGCTGCGCTGTGCCAGATTGCGAACCTCACTAGCAACAACCGCAAAACCGCGTCCGGCCTCACCTGCTCTGGCGGCTTCCACCGCTGCGTTCAGCGCCAGAATATTCGTCTGAAAAGCGATGCCGTTGATGACGCCGATGATGTCATTGATCTTGGAGGAAGAAGTGTAGATCTCTTGCATCGTCGTAACTACCGTTGCGATCACCTTACCACCAGCTTCTGCAACCTTCGCATTATCGGCGGCAAACTTGGCGGCAAGGCTGGCCAGCTCTGCGGTGTTATCAACGGTCGAACCGATCTCTTCCATGGCGGCTGATTGTTCCTCCAATGACGCGGCAGCAGACTCTGTTCTGGATGAGAGATCAAAACTTGCAGAAGCAATCTCGGCGCTGGCAGCATGCAATGAGCGAGCAGAGTGACGGACCGTGCGGATTAATCCATGCAAAGAATCATAGGCATGACGCAGATCGTTGATCACTTGCGCCGGCTCATCCTTGCCCCAAGGTTTGGCTGGAGCGCGACGTAAATCACCGTCGGCCATTTCTTGCAGATGCTTACTAATCAAGCGCAAGCCGCCACTGGTAACCAGATAAAACGTGTAGAAAAAATAAAACGCGAGCAAGAGGCCAACGCATAAAATTGCAGAGACCAAATACAGAGTCGACTTCATTCCTGATACGCGCGTCGCCAGCAAACCGTCTAGCTCATTCATCAGGCGTTGCACCAGTTCATACTGATCGTTAACGGTTTTATTGGCAGCGGCAAGATAGCTGGCTTGCACTTCAGGCGCATAGTCCTGGCTATCGATCACGCTTTTTCGCGCCAGAGCGAAGAATCCGGTAGTCGCATCCAAAGTTGGCGTAACATTTAATTTGGCCGACAATGTTTTATCCCCGACAAACGCCTTGGCAAGTCCGCTGCGCATATTACTTGATTGAAATTCTGCAATCGGAATCAGCTCACTCAAGGTCTTTTGCTGTGCGGGCGTAATGCTGCCTACTTTTAAGACTGCCAGACCAAGTCCTCGCAGTTTGGCAGAAGACTCAATAATATCGGGAACTCTAGAAAACGCTGCATCCATCACGTAAAAACTGACAATGTCAGGATCGAGCGTCAGATTGGAGTTGTCTGTCACCAAGTTCAACAAAGTAATCAGCGAATCCACATGTGCCGTATGCGCTTTAAAAATGGCGTCTGCTCCAGTTGCCGCATTGGCTTGTGCAAATGCGGTCTGTACGTCAGCATAGGCCTTAGCGGAATCGAGATCAGCACCCAACCGCTTCTCAACTGCCGCTAATTTGGTCTGTGCTGCTTGCAGCTTGGTTTTCACATCGGCCATCGTAGCTGGCGAAGTGCCAGAGATGGCGGCGCTAGTCGCATCGCGACGCAACTGCTGAGCAAACTCTAAGACGGTAAATATCTCTCGGTTGTATTCCACACCAAGACGTTCTTTGGCAGAAAACTGAATATTCTCCAAGGTGCTGGAATAATAAACCCAGCCGAGTACGATCATCGGCACCAGAAACATCAAACAAATCAGCAAGGCTTTCGCTTTAAATTGCAGATTGCGCATCAACACCACGCCCATTGTCCAGAAACCATGCACATCAAACGCACTTCCGGAAACAGGTTCGCTGGCAGGCGCAGCGAGGAATTGTTGCATCTCGGGACTGGCTCTTACAACTTTCGTCATAGTTGGCTCCATTTGTTAATGTAGTTGTGGACAATGTAAATTGGGACGCGACAATAGAAAAAATTTCCTTAAGGCAAAATAATAAGCGGCATGACTACAGAGGATTGCAAGAAATAGTCAAAAATCTGCTTAAATTTTTAGCATCACCCGCTGCAGTCCTGCAGTGTAACTGTTCTACATCGACAGGTTTGCTAACATCGCCGTCCGCTCCTGCTTACATCGAGCGGATCTTGTCTCTAGGCTCTGCATGACTACTGACCATAACAATCGCTTGCCTGGTGCCAAACTGTTGTTCTTTTTTATGGATAGCCGCGAGCGCTTGCAAGCCATCCATCACCGGCATCATGACATCCATGAGTACCAGATCAAACTGTCTTTGCGCAAGACAGCTCAGTGCTTTTTGTCCATCATCAACCACAAAGCCGGAGTGCCCTAAACTATCGAGCACCATGATCGCCATGCGCTACATGAAATAATCATCGTCCACCACAAGGACGCTAAGTGGGCCACCGGCACGATAAGGTCGAGGTCGTATCATGATTAAATCCTCGCTATAAAACCACATGAAAAAATCAATCACAACCCATGAAAAACTGACTTAAATCTGCTGCTTGTTGCCAGATCAGGATGAACGCTGTTCCTCGATTGCAATCAAAAAAAATCTGATGACAACATCAACTCCCTGTCTTGGAGATAAAAATATTGAAGGAAGATAGAACGGTTTAGTCTTGATCTGTAGCGAGCTTTTGTCAACCATCCAGTTGTTGGACAGCGGAACAAAACAATTACTGCCGTCTAGGTCGCGTCAGATCCCATCAAATTCATCGGTATTGATGCGATCTTAATGAATCAGGACTTACTTAAAATCGCGCCAAGTAAGTAGCAACGCATTACTGAGACAATTTTGCGTAAGTCCTAGGAAAGGAGAAAATCTTACGCGATGAGGG
>JANXTO010000337.1 GCA_025352365.1 Undibacterium sp.
ACCCACATACTTTTCCAGATCACGTGGCGGTTTGACGGCGGGGTTAAGCAAGATCGCCTTGCAGCCGTATTTTTCTGCCAGCCAGGTCGCGTAAAAACCGCCAAGCGACGAGCCAATCACGGTGATATCTTCTGGAGCATAAGCTGACATCAGTTGCTCTGCCTGCTGAATCGCCAGCAAAGGCGATGCCGACAATTGTGGACAAACATATTCGTCTGCACGCCCAAGGCTGTGCATGTATTCCGCCATTTGGCGTGCTTTAAACGATTGCGGAGAGGAGCGAAAGCCATGCAGATATAAAATCATGCGGCGACCGTTTTTCTTGCTAGCGCATCCAGCAATTTTTGATGAACTCCACCAAAACCGCCGTTGCTCATCACCAGAATGTGATCACCCGTTTGCGCTTGCTGCACGATAGCACTAACCAACTTATCCAGATCATTGAAGGCGGATGCTTTGGCGCCCAGCGGGCTCAAGGTTTCTGCCAGATCCCATCCTATCACCGGCTTGCCTCCTGTAGAAGCAGTTGGAGCTGCGTAGGCAAACACCAAGTCAGCCTGCTCCAGACTACCGGGCAAGGCTTGCTTCATACTACCCAGCTTCATGGTATTCGACCTCGGTTCTAACACAGCGAGAATTCGCCCAGCGCCGACCTTGCGACGCAAACCCGCAACCGTTGTCGTGATTGCCGTAGGATGGTGTGCAAAATCATCAACGACAGTAACTCCACCCTCAACCCCACGCACTTCCATACGGCGCTTGACGTTGACAAACTGTGCCAGTGCCTCGATCGCAATCGCAGGTGTGACTCCAACGTGGCGCGCCGCAGCAATCGCTGCTAAAGCATTCAGACGATTGTGAGCGCCGTTAAGCTGCCACTGCACGACACCTTGGGATTGACCATTGAAAAATACTTCAAAATCTTCGCCCTCTTGCAGCGACAAGGACCAGCCTTGCTGGTCAGCAGACGCATCGGTAGTGAAGAATTCCCTCTCGCTCCAGCAACCGCGTTGCAGCACGTTTTGTAAAGTGGCTTCCTGCCCGTTCACAATCAAGCGCCCGACGCCGGGCACAGTGCGCACCAAATGATGGAACTGGGTTTCGATTGCAGCGACATCAGGGAAAATGTCTGCGTGGTCGTATTCGAGGTTATTTAAAATCGCGGTCTTAGCATGGTAGTGGACAAACTTACTGCGCTTATCAAAAAACGCGGTGTCATATTCATCCGCCTCAATCACAAAAAAATCCGACGCTTGCGAACCGGACAGGCGGGCAGAAATACCAAAATTGAGCGGCACTCCCCCGATTAAGAAGCCTGGCGCATAACCAGCAGACTCGAGTATCCATGCCAGCATCGCCGAGGTCGTGGTCTTGCCATGTGTACCCGCTACCGCCAGTACCCACTTGTCGCGCAAGATATGCTCGCCCATCCATTGAGGACCAGAGATGTATGGCAAACCGCGGTTTAAAATTTCTTCCATCAGCGGATTGCCGCGTGTGACCACGTTACCAATCACAAACAAATCCGGCTCCAGCGCGATTTGATCCGCAGCAAAACCTTCGGTCAATTCGATGCCTTGCGCTTGCAACTGAGTGCTCATCGGCGGATAGACATTGGCGTCGCAGCCAGTAACTTTATGTCCAGCCTCCTTCGCCAAGACCGCCAGACCGCCCATAAATGTGCCGCAGATACCTAATATATGAATATGCATGGTTTTTATCGCGCTATCGAAGCGCCTAAGCGAATAAGTGCAATACAGGAATTAGTGGGACCGTGAAAATAATTCCGTGTGATCAAAACGATCAAACAGACTAAAACGATTTGGCACAAATCCTGCAAATTTTAGAATCCCGCAATTCTACCTGACAGACGACCGCCTCAAGACATCCATAAAGAGATTCCGCACGACTGGAAACATCACAAAGTATTTTGGTTTATGATGCCGCAATGATTATGAGCAGCCTAAACGAACCCGACTCCCTGCGCGCTGAAATCGCTGCGCTGGCCGCCCGTATGATCGCTGAGGATGGTGCAGACTATGGATCTGCCAAACGGCGCGCTGCTAAACAATTACTAGGCAACCAAAAAATTCGTGGTGATGTGATGCCAGATAATCAAGAAATTGAGCAGGAAGTCCGCGAATACAATGCGATTTTCTTTGGCGACACTCAGCCACAACGCTTGTTAGACTTACGAAAAATTGCTGTTGAGGTCATGCAAGAGCTGGAGAAGTTTAATCCCTACCTGGTCGGTGCCGCGCTAAATGGCACCGCCGGCGAGCATTCTGATATTCATTTGCATTTATTTACCGACAATAGCAAGGATGTCACGATTTTTTTGCTGAACAAAGATATCCGCTTTGAAGTATCCGAAAATAGTACGGGGAATCGTGCCCATAAACGTAGTGAACAAGTTGAAACACTCAGCTTCATGTACAAACAAGAAGGCGTTCATCTGGCTTTATATACCCAGGACGACATCAAACATGGCGGACGCAACGAGCGCGCTTCTATTGCCACAGTCAAAGCATTGATTACAGAAAGTCAGGAATGAATAAACGTTTTCTTATCGCAGCAGTACTGATCGCGATTGCCTCAGCAACTGTAGGCGTAGTCGCCGCCAATAAGCAATTGGCGCCCGTAGCACCTAAAAATACCAGTGTGGCGCAATTGATGGGGCTCACACTATCTGACAGCAAAGGCCAAGCTCAAAAGCTGGCGCAATGGCAGGGTAAGTTTTTAGTCGTTAATTTCTGGGCGACCTGGTGCGGTCCTTGCGTACAAGAAATGCCTGAGCTATCTGCGCTGCAAAAGGAACTATCGGGGAAAAATGTTCAATTACTAGGCTTAGGCATCGATAGTCCGACCAATATCGCTGAATTTGCTAAAAAATATCAGATTACTTATCCGGTATTTTCGGCCGGCATGGAAGGCACAGAGTTATCGCGCCAGCTAGGCAATCAAGGTGGTGGATTGCCATTTACAGTGCTGATTGCGGCGGATGGCAGTATTGCAAAACAGTATCTGGGACGCTTAAAAATGGAGGAATTGCGCGCTGATATTGCAAAACTATCTAACGTGACAAAATAGTTTTCCTTGCCAATACCAAGTAAATAGCGGCAAAATGCGTTATCTTCGTGAAATAGAATTGATAATATGGCAAGCAAACTGCTGCTGCTGAATGGTCCGAATTTAAATTTGCTCGGGACTCGTGAGCCGCATATTTACGGTTCAGTTACCTTGGCAGACGTAGAAAGTGCGGCAAAATTGCAAGCCGCGCAAGCTGGGGCGGAACTGCAAAGTTTTCAAAGTAATCATGAAGGCGCTTTAATTGACCGCATCCATGCAGCGAGATTAGAGCAAGTTAACGCGATCATTATCAATCCCGGCGCACTCACACATACCAGCATCGCTTTGAGAGACGCTTTGGTTGGTGTAGCAATTCCGTTTATTGAGGTGCATATTTCCAATGTGCACCAAAGAGAAAACTTCCGGCACCATTCCTATCTGTCCGACGTCGCCACAGGCGTGATCCTCGGACTTGGCACTGAAGGCTATCGATTAGCAATTGACTTTAGCCTAAAAAATCTTTAAATTCTTGCATCTTCACGCAATTTACCCATATTATCTTTGATATGACATATAATTATGTCCATTCAACGCTCGTTTTCTGAGCTGGTTATTGCGCTGATGCGCTTGTTCTAATCACGTTTTCTGAGCCATTTTGCTAGCTCAGAAACATCTTCACTAGGGGATTTCACATGGATTTAAGAAAACTCAAGACCTTGATCGATCTCGTCGCCGAGTCAGATATTGCAGAACTCGAAGTCACTGAAGGCGAAGGTAAAGTCCGCATCGTTAAATCTTCTGCAATGCCGCAAAATCAGCTTGTGATGATGCAGCCGCAACATATGCAGCAAATGCCTCAACAAATGTCAGCAGCGCCAGTAGCAGCAAGCGCGCCGGCAGCACCGGTAGTTCCCGATGGTCATGTAGTCAAATCCCCTATGGTTGGTACTTTTTACCGCTCCTCTGCGCCTGGTAATGCCGCGTTTGTAGAAATCGGAAAAAGCGTCAAAGAAGGCGAAACCCTTTGCATCATTGAAGCAATGAAACTGTTGAATGAAATCGAAAGCGATTTTACTGGCACGATCAAACAGATTTTAGTGGAAAACGGCCAACCTGTTGAATACGGTCAGCCCTTGTTTATCGTAGGATAGTCTTAAGATGGTCGCAAGATCGTCGTAAGCAAAAACCGCGATTACTCTGGGCTAAACTACTAGCTAAATTTAACGCTAAAGATAGAGTCCAAGCCACAGCCAAACCCAGGTTTTTTATATGATTCTATTCAAGAAATCAGTGCTTTGTAAAAATCCTGCCTGCAACGCTGCAAGCACTGCCACCGTAAAATTCATATCATGTTTGAAAAAATTCTAATTGCCAACCGGGGTGAAATCGCGCTACGTATCCAGCGCGCCTGCCGCGAAATGGGTATCAAAACTGTCGTCGTTCATTCCGAAGCCGACCGCGAAGCCAAATACGTCAAGCTAGCCGATGAGTCCGTCTGTATCGGGCCAGCGCCATCCAATCTGAGCTATCTCAGCATGCCAGCGATCATCAGCGCAGCAGAAGTGACCGATGCGCAAGCGATTCACCCTGGCTACGGCTTCTTATCTGAAAATGCAGATTTCGCTGAGCGGGTTGAGCAATCCGGCTTTGTCTTTATCGGACCGCGTGCGGAATCCATCCGCTTGATGGGTGACAAAGTCTCTGCCAAGCAAGCCATGATCAAAACTGGCGTGCCTTGTGTGCCAGGCTCAGAAGGCGCTTTGCCGGATGACCCTAAGGTAATCGTACAAACCGCGCGTAAAGTCGGCTATCCGGTCATCATCAAAGCTGCTGGCGGTGGTGGTGGGCGCGGTATGCGCGTGGTACATACTGAAGCTGCTTTGCTGAATGCGGTCACGATGACCAAAGCAGAAGCAGGCGCGGCTTTCGGCAATCCCGAAGTGTATATGGAAAAATTTCTGGAAAATCCACGCCATGTGGAAATCCAGATTCTGGCGGATCAGCATGGCAATGCCGTTTGGTTGGGTGAGCGAGATTGCTCCATGCAACGTCGCCACCAAAAAGTAATTGAAGAAGCACCGGCACCGGGTATTCCTCGCAAGACTATAGAAAAAATTGGCGAACGTTGTGCTGCCGCATGCCGCAAAATTGGCTATCGTGGTGCTGGTACGTTTGAGTTTTTGTATGAAAACGGTGAGTTCTATTTCATCGAAATGAATACTCGCGTGCAAGTAGAACACCCTGTGACAGAAATGATCACTGGTGTCGATATCGTGCAAGAGCAGATTCATATCGCTTTCGGCGAAAAACTGCGTTTCCGCCAAGCCGACATCCAGCTCAAAGGCCATGCAGTTGAATGCCGTATCAACGCAGAAGACCCGTTTAAGTTCATCCCGTCACCTGGTCGCATCACGTCTTGGCACACACCAGGCGGCCCTGGGATTCGGGTAGATTCACATGCATACGCGGGCTACTTTGTACCGCCAAATTATGATTCCATGATCGGCAAAGTAATTGCTTACGGCGCAACGCGTGAGCAAGCCATCCGTCGCATGCAAATCGCTTTGTCTGAAATGGTAGTAGAAGGCATACAAACCAATATCCCTTTGCATCGCGAATTGATGGTGGATGCCCGATTTATTGAAGGCGGCACCAACATTCATTATCTGGAACATAAACTCGCAGAAATGCCAGATTTGTCCAAAAAAGCGAAATAAATTAGCACGCAGAAAGATGTAAACATGGCCTGGATAGAAATTCTCATCGAAGTAGCGCGTGAACACGCTGAAAACCTGTCAGATGCCTTAATGGAAGCGGGTGCTTTATCGGTGTCGGTAGAAGATGCGGATGAAGGTACCGATGCGGAGAAACCGTTATTCGGTGAGCCAGGTATGGAGCCGGAAGAAGCGGCTTGGGATCGTAGTCGGGTGGTGGCACTAATTGCTGCCGACGCCAATGCTGCCGCAATTTTGGCAGATGCATCAGCGGCGATTGCATTGACAACAATTCCAGCCTACACGACTCGCCATGTGGAAGATCAGGATTGGGTAAGATTGACCCAATCGCAGTTTGAGCCTATCCACATCGGCAAAAATATTTGGGTAGTACCGAGCTGGCACGAGATTCCCGACCCTGCGGCTTTGGTACTGGAGCTGGATCCCGGTCTGGCATTTGGCACCGGTAGTCACCCGACTACTCGCCTCTGCATGGAGTGGCTAGAGGCGCACGCGCCAAAAGAGTTATCTGTATTGGATTACGGTTGCGGTTCTGGTATTTTAGCGATGGTGGCAAAAAAGCTGGGTGCGCAAGCGGTTGTCGGCGTGGATATTGACCCTCAGGCCATCGAGTCAGCCAACTTTAATGCTGAACGCAATCATTGCGATATTACTTACACACTGCCTGAGCAATTCTCCTCATCCCATCCAGTTGGAACGCAATTTGATGTCGTAGTCGCGAATATTTTATCCAGCCCATTAAAAGTGATGGCACCGATGTTATCTGGCCGGGTTGCGGCTGGTGGCTCTTTGATTTTATCCGGTGTTTTAGCCCGTCAGGCAGAAGAAGTTGCCGCAGCTTATGCGCCGTTTATTGCACTCACAGTCTGGGCAGAACATGAGGGCTGGGTAGCGCTCTCCGGAAACAAACCTAGCTAAGCCTCATAAAGCAATTTAAATAAGCAAAAACTAAGCATCGACATCACATGGCACTCGCCACCCAATGCCCCCACTGCCAAACGACTTTCAGAGTCGCCAATGATCAGTTAAAACTGCATGGCGGGCTGGTGCGCTGCGGCTCTTGCCAGCAGACGTTTAACGGGATAGAGCATCTGCTCGGGCCGACGGTGCAAACAGCGCCAACGGTCGCACTCGAGGTGCAAGTTGCGCCGGTAGTGCCTGTCAATGTTGATAGTGATTTAAATACCGACGTCGATTCTCATATCGACGAGCATCATGAAATCGTTGCAACAGAGAGAAAAGCAGAATCTAGCCTGCTCCAAACTGCTGAATTGAATACAGCAGTTTCTGTAGCAGATTCATCGTCTGGCATCGATCAAACATCGCCCCAGACAACAATCAGTGACGCATTCAGCGCCGCCCTGGTGACCGAATCTCCAGCAGCAGAAATTGGCGCTGACTCCTTAGATTTTGATCTCGGGATGGATGAGGACATCAACTCACCTGCCAAGCATGATAAGACCACACTCTCTGACGACACCAATTTAGATGATGAAGCAATCGGGCAAGTAGAACTACAAACTCGCATTGCCTTGATGGATGAACCAGGATGGTCTGCGACAGAAGCGGAAGAAGATACTAGCGCCGCAGACCACAAACAAGAACCTTATTTGCATGAGCCTGCAAGCACTGGCATTACCGTCAACGCAGATGAGCCTGGACACTCAAACCCCGAAGCTGATGATTATGCTGGTGAACCAGAGGCTTATTTGCATGACGGCCTAGCTTTTGATACGACGGGTAAAGCAGATTCCATTACTGATGATTTATCAGAAGGTACATCACCAGTAACGGATACAAACGCAGAGACTAATCTCGATACACCGGGCTTTATATTAGCGGCGGAAAAACGTAAAGGACGTAGTAAAATCCTGCGCGGCTTGATGATTACTTTATCGTTAGTACTGTTTGTCGGGCTGCTGGGACAAGGCATATTTATTGCACGCAATCACATCGCAGCCTGGGTGCCGCAAACTAAACCGATGCTGGCCGATGCCTGCAAATTACTGCATTGCCAAATTAGCTTACTCGCCCAAATCGATCAAATCTCGCTGGAATCAAATGAGCTGCAAGCCTTATCAACGGATAAGAATGTCTTTTCGCTAGCGATACAGTTGCAAAATAAAAGCGCCACAGCACAAGCATGGCCAATGGTGGAACTGATTTTAAATGACGCTAAAGATAAGCCTGTCTTGCGTAAAGTATTTAAGCCCGAAGAGTACTTGAGTGACAAAAACAATAGACCCGACACTAAGTCAGATAGTAATAAATTAGACTCCAAGCTCGACAACAAAACTGATTTAGCAAACCAGTTGAGTAAAGGCTTTAGCGCCGCCAGCGACCAGCAAATCAAACTGTATTTCGAGTTATCTCAGACTAAAGCGTCCGGCTACCATCTGAGCATCTTCTATCCTTAATTCTATTTTTTAGCATTGAATTCGGCGTTACGACAACACACTGGACTAACAATGTCCGCACTTCATTAAATAATACCCACATTAGTATATTTAAATTGTCCATATAGTTATTGGGCATTACTGCATTTTTAAAAAAATAATGGGGAGTATATTGAAACTGGCTTAATAAAAGCGCATAAAGTCTTTGCTAAACGTGTTTTAACTTGCGTCAAAATATCGGCCCAATACAGCAGATCAAACATTTTTCAAAGCCAGCGCCAAAGCCGCACCGACAATCGCATTATTTTTTACCAGCGCGATATTCGTCACCAGACTGCGGCCCTCTGTCAGTTGTTTGATTCTATTTAATAAAAACGGTGTCACTGCTTTGCCATTAATACCTTGCGCGTCCGCCTCTTGCAAAGCCTGCTCCGTGATGCTGTCTATCTCCGCTTTTGGCATCGCAAAAGCTTCTGGAACGGGATTGGCAATCACCACACCTCCACGCAAACCCAGCGCCCATTTGCAACGGATAAAGTCGGCTTGTAGGGTCGCCGTGTCTAACTGGAAATCCGCCTTAAAGCCGCTGCCACGGGTAAAAAATGCGGGGAATTCGGCTTGGCCTACGCTCACTACCGGCACGCCATGGGTTTCTAAATATTCCAGGGTCAAGCCCAGATCCAAAATCGATTTTGCGCCGGCACAGACCACCGCGACCGAGGTTTGCGCTAGCTCTTGTAAGTCGGCAGAAATATCAAAACTGGTTTCTGCACCGCGATGCACGCCACCAATGCCACCGGTGACAAACACGGCAATTCCTGCCAACTCCGCACAAATCATCGTTGCGGCAACGGTTGTTGCGCCCAGTTTTGCCGTCGATAAGACATAGGGTAAATCACGACGACTGACTTTCATTACCTCTGGTGCACTGGCTAATTGCTCTAGTTCTGCGTCAGATAAACCTACACAGATTTTGCCGCCAATAATCGCAATCGTCGCGGGTACTGCGCCGTTATCACGGATCAATTGCTCAACCTCGCGTGCGGTCTGGACGTTCTGCGGATAAGGCATGCCGTGCGAAATAATCGTGGATTCTAAGGCCACAATAGCTTTTCCATCCGCTTTGGCTTGGGCGACTTCTTTTGAAAATACGAGGTAGTTTTGCATGAGGTTTCCTGAATGTTGGCGTAGTTTTTATTGAGTCAAATTCGGCATTAAATTAAGTGATTGCCATCAGCGTATCCGGCGTCAGATCGGGGCAAACCGTGCCTGCACTTTGCAAAGTCAAGGCCGCCAGATGCAAGCCGCGCTGCGCTGCTAACAACAGATCTGCATTGTTGTGATACAGGGAACAGCACACTGCTGCCGCAAAGGCATCGCCCGCACCCGTCACATCTATAACATCGGATGCCGCTACTGACGGCGCTGGCAAACGGTGCCAGTCCGTACCGCTGGTCAGCATCACGCCAGCATCGCCCAAGGTGACAATCACATCCTGCGCGCCTTGCTGTTGTAACTGGCGACAGGCGTGCTGTATTTTGTCCTCGTTGATTTTTTCCTCACCATCTACGCTCAGACGAGAGCCGACGCGAGTCTCCAATTCACCCAAGTTGAGTATCAGCAAACGCACGCCTTCCAATACCTCCGGCAGACGCGCCATTTTGGGTTGAGATACAGCGACCAGTATCAGTGGACTGGCATGTTGATTGGCCTGCATTATCAGGTATTGAATACTGCTTTGCGGTAAATTTAAGTCCGCCACCGTCATCAGCGCAGTATTTAATTGCACCTGGCGACTGGCTAAAAAAGTGGCGTCCAGAGACTCGCACAAAGTCATATGCGACAACGCCAATAGCATCTCACCATCCGCATCCAGCACAGCGGTATAGCTGCCACTGCCCTGCCCTGGCAATTGCAAACTGGCACTGGTGTCGATGCCCAACGCCTGCGCTTGTACCAGCAAATCAGCGCCAACGGCATCATCTCCGGTCGCGCAGAGTAAGGCAGTCGCGCAACCCAAACGCGCCAGATTCTCAGCGATATTGCGTGCAACTCCACCAAAGCTTTCATGTTGACTGACAGGATTTGAGGTACCCATTTGTAAGGTCGCCAAGGTGCGCACCTTACGATCGATATTGGCGCCACCGATACACAGGACTGGCCGGCGCTCGGGCAATACGTAGGCACGGCCCAGCAAGCGCTTTTCACGGATCAGACTGGCGATATGTCCTGCCACCGCCGACCGTGATAACTGAAGGCGCTGCGCTAGCTCTTGCTGCGACACAAAGGGATGGGCGCGGATGATATCAAACAACTGATCTTTTTTCGAAATTTCGGACATGGGCTGTAGGCTGAGGTATTGATAAGCAGAATGAAAACAGAAACAAAGGTAATCGTAATTTAGGAAATTAAAAAATAGTGAGAGACTTGAAATGAAACTTCGCTCACAATTAAATCCATATACTCCCCAGCTCTTTTAAGAAAATTAAGATGAAGGCCAATAAACATATAGACAATAAATAATACTCACCATGAGTATTATTTATTCTTAATTTATTACCTTACTAAGCTTCATTAAAAAGAGCGTTGTTTCAGACAGGTGTACAGGCCAAATGACGAACAAAAAACAACAGCATGGCAAAACTAAAGCCAATCTTATTAATTTCGGGCAAGACGCTTGAATTCAAACTAAAACAAACATATGTTTTAAATTATAAACATATGTCTTATCACAATCAAGAAACCATCCCAAAATACGGATTAATTTTGCAATGAAGTTTTCCTCTTAATCACAAACTCGCTTTAATTTGCTCAAATTCGTTCACATAAGACAATTGCCTTGATTGGCATTTGACAACAAAAACGATAGCGTCCAAAATTTGCCCCCATTTTCAAAAAATCAAAATGTCATCGCTTTGCAGATTAGTTCTTGACTTGCATAAGCGCACCATAGTTAAATAGGAAATCGGTTGCGCAAACGATTGCGCAACCATTTTTTTACCAAGAGATCGTCAAAATGAAGCCACGCATTACCGTTGTTGGTAGCGTCAATATGGACCTCGTGTTCCGCACACCGCGCATGCCTGCAATCGGTGAAACGATGCATGGTCATGAATTCCGTCAAATTCCGGGTGGCAAAGGTGCCAACCAGGCCGTCGCCGCTGCACGACAAGGCGCTGATGTCAGTTTTGTCGGCGCTATTGGCAATGATGGCTTTGGGGATTTCTCAAAACAATGCCTCGCGACTGAAGGTATCGAACTCGGTAATCTAGCGACCGTGCAAGGCATCGCCACCGGCGTTGCAGGTATTTTGGTGGACGACAGCGGACATAACAGCATCGTATTGGCCGCAGGTGCTAACGCTAGCGTCTCGGTTGCCCAAGTAGAGGCGGCGACCGCCAGCATCGCCATAGCAAAACTCTTGTTGTGCCAGTTAGAAACCCCCTTAGCTAGTGTCACGCGCGCCATCCAGATTGCGCATCAGCACAAGGTCGGTGTGATCCTCAATCCTGCGCCGGCGCAAGATTTAAGCGATGAGTTATTAGGATTGGTCGACTATCTGATTGTGAATGAAACCGAAGCGTCGCAATTGAGCGGCACTACGGTCATCGACCAGGCCAGCGCTAAATTGGCATCGCAACAGTTATTAAAACGCGGCGTCGGTACAGTATTACTGACCATGGGTGAGCAAGGTGTCCTGATTACGACTAAAGATTCGAGCAACTTTCTGCCTGCTATTAAGGTCGAGGTGGTTGATACTACGGCGGCAGGCGATACTTTCGTAGGAGCGCTGGCAGTCGGCTTGGCGAACGGATTAAATATCGTAGACGCCAGCAGCGAAGCGCAATACACAGCGGCTTTAACGGTAACTAAACTGGGCGCTCAAACATCGATTCCGCACCGGCATGAAGTGCTGGAATTTATGCATAAACAGAAGGCTGCCTGAAGGTTCAGGGAAAGCTAAAATTCGATAAAGTTTTTTATTAGTAAACTACTGAAATAGTTAGACCATGTTAGGCTTGCTGGCACTTGATCCTTTATTTATATCAGTGGTGCTCAGCAGCCGTTATTCAAAGCAGAGGGTAATACCGAACCTTGAATAGCAGGGCTGAAAAGCACTAACATCAATGACCTGATACTTTCAATATTTTCGACACTTCCGACACAATTGCGACCGACAAGGAATCACCATGAAACTCAAGCGTCTCTGCCTTACTGTAATGAGCTTGTTTGCTGTTGTCAGCGCTGCCAGCGCTGTTGCAGCCGATCCTAAGTTAGCCGTCATTTATGATGCAGGCGGTAAGTTTGATAAATCCTTCAATCAATCCGCATCAGAAGGTGCGGAACGCTTTAAAAAAGAGACCAAAATCTCTTTCCTGGAAGTCCAGGTCGCCAGCGATACACAAACAGAGCAAGTGTTACGTAATCTGGCACGCAAAAAAATCGATCTGATCGCAGCGATTGGTTTTGCCCAAAGTCAGGCTGTGCAAAACATCGCCAAAGAATTCCCTAATACTAAATTCGTCGTGATTGATGGCGTTGCCACAGGCAATAATGTCAGCTCAGTTCTGTTCAAGGAACAAGAGGGTTCTTATCTGGTTGGTGTTGCTGCAGCAATGGCTAGCAAGTCTAAAAAAATCGGTTTTGTCGGCGGTATGGATATTCCGTTGATACGCACCTTCTCTTGCGGCTACGCACAAGGTGCCAAAGCAGTTGATGCCAAGGTTGAGGTTACCAGCAATATGGTAGGTACCACCACTTCTGCCTGGAACGATCCGGCCAAAGGTGGCGAGTTAGCGCGCGCGCAATTCGAACGCGGTGTTGATGTCGTTTTCGCAGCAGCAGGCGGCAGCGGTATGGGTACGTTGCAGACAGCCAAAGAAAAAGGCAAGCTCGCCATCGGTGTTGATTCCAATCAAAATTATTTGTATCCGGGCACGATGCTGACCTCGATGGTTAAGCGTGTAGACCAGGCGATTTACGACAGCTTTATGCAAATCAAAAACGGTGACTGGAAACCGGGCATCATCAACAAGGGCCTGAAAGAAGGCGGCGTTGACTGGGTGGTTGATAAAGATAATCGCGCCCTAATCACGCCAGAAATTGAAAAGCGTGTCAACGCAGCAAAACAAGACATCATTAGCGGCAAAGTCAAAGTGATTGACTCGCGCGACGGAAGTAAATGCCCGGTTTAGTGTCTTGTCTTGTTTCAGTTTGGTTTTGCGCTCATGCTCTGATTAAATTTTATTCTCTACGTTTTTAAGCTAAGCGCAAAATCAAATGATGTAAGCAGACCTCAGCGCAATCAATCGTCGCGTCAGGTCTCTGCCATCTAGCAATTTCAGTAAGTTCAGCAAGTTCACTGAGTTCGTTAAGTTCATTAACATCGCCGATCAAACCCTAGCTAATTTTTATCCCGCCTCCGTATGCAGCCAGCCGTAGAATTCCAACAAATCTCCAAACGCTTTGGCGCAGTACACGCCAACCGCGATGTGAGTTTTTCTATTGCGCCCGGTAGCATCCACGGCGTTATTGGAGAAAACGGCGCAGGCAAATCGACATTGATGAGTATCTTGTACGGCTACTACCGTGCGGATAGCGGCAAGCTATTGATCAATGGTCAGCCACAACATATTCGCAATAGTCAGGAAGCAATCAAACTTGGGATCGGCATGGTGCATCAGCACTTTATGCTAGTAGAAAATATGACCGTTCTCGATAACGTCATGCTGGGCGCAGAAGGTGGATTCAGACTCGCCGCTCATCGCACCGATATTGAAAAAAAACTGCGTGAAATTTGCCAGCGCTATTCTTTAGATGTCGATCCGCTGAGCAAAATCCAAGACTTGTCGGTTGGTTTGCAGCAGCGGGTAGAAATTCTCAAACAAATCTACCGTAGTGCTAACATTCTGATACTCGACGAGCCAACCGCGGTGCTGACCGTGCAAGAAACGGCGTCGCTATTTGAAGTCTTGCGACTGTTCAAACAGCAAGGCAAGACCATCATCCTGATTACTCACAAGCTGCAAGAAATTCTCGACATCACCGACCAGGTGACGGTAATGCGCGCAGGCACAGTGGTCGGCTCCGTTGCTACCGCTGGCACCAGCAAAGAAGAACTAGCCAATCTGATGGTAGGGCGCCCGATACAAACGCAATTGCCACGGGCTGCCTATGCGCCGGGTGCATCTGTGCTTGAGGTAAAAGGATTGAATTTGCGTAGCAAGCAAGCGGTCGATCTGCTGAAAGATATCAACTTCAACATACGCGCTGGTGAAATCGTCGCCATCGCCGGTGTCTCTGGCAATGGTCAAAGCGAGCTACTAGAAATTTTATCCGGCATGCGTTTGCCAAGTAGCGGCGAGATACAAATGCAAGGACAGTTGCTGCCAATCGCAAAACGCAAAGATGCCGACGGTTTGCCTGCCATTTTTCGTAAGCTTGGTATCGGTCATGTACCAGAAGATCGACTGCGTGATGCCGTAGTTAAAAACTTTTCGGTCATGATGAATAGTTTTTTTGGTTATCAGCAACAAACCAAAAAACGCTTTGGTTTACTCGACTTCGCCAGCATTCTCAGCAAATGCACCGAACTATTAAAAAAGTTCGATGTGCGCCCGTCCGATCCACATTTACGAATCGCCCTGCTCTCCGGTGGCAATCAGCAAAAAGTCGTGATCGCACGCGAAATTGCTGCAGCACCAAAACTCATGCTGGTAGGCCAGCCTACCCGTGGTGTTGATATCGGCACGATAGAAAGCATTCATGCCCAACTGCTCGCGATGCGCGATGCTGGCGTTGCCATTCTGCTGGTATCGGTAGAACTGGAAGAAGTTCGGGCATTGGCCGATCGAATTCTGGTCATGTCTGGTGGATGCATTACGGGCGAATTGATGGCAGAAGAATTTGACGCCACGCGCATAGGTTTGCTCATGGGTGGACTACATAAATCATCAGTATGACTAATTCAGAACTTCCACGCTGGGCAACTGCCATAGCGCTTCCCTTACTCAATCTACTGTCGGCACTGCTGGTTGCTGCGCTGGTAATTTATTTATTGGGCGAGAGTCCAATAGAATCGCTGGGCATTCTGGTCAACTCCGCCGTGTTAAACCCAGAAGGATTGGGCTACACATTATTTTATGCAGCGACCTTTATTTTTACTGGTTTGTCGGTATCCATTGCGATGCAGGCAGGATTATTCAATATCGGTAGCGAAGGACAGATGTATGTAGGTGGCCTTGGGTTAACACTAGTTTTATTGATGCTCGATTCCAGTGTGCCTGGATGGTTGTTAATTCCACTAGCGATTATTGGCAGCGCCGTATTTGGTGCAGCCTGGGCTTACTTGCCAGGTTATCTGCAAGCTAAACGCGGCAGCCACATTGTCGTGACGACGATTATGTTTAACTTTATCGCTGCCAGTTTAATGAACTTTTTGATCGTGACCTATCTGATCCCGACCGGTCAGCAAAATCCTGCCAGCCGCGTATTTGCAGAAGCGTCGTGGTTACCGACATTGAATAAAATATTCCCGATTCTGGGTGAAACGCCGTTGAATATCAGTTTTATTCTGGCGCTGATCGCGCTGGCGATTTATGGGATTGCCGTGTGGCGTTCAGCGTGGGGGTATCAATTGCGCGCTACAGGTTTAAATCAGCATGCAGCGCATTATGCGGGTATTTCCATCACTAAAACGATCATCGTCGCGATGTTGATTTCTGGCGCACTGGCTGGCCTGGCATCGGTCAATTCCTTGATGGGATCAACCCATTACCTGAACCTGAATTTCCCGGCGGGTGCTGGGTTTATCGGGATTGCGATTGCCTTAATGGGGCGTCAGAATCCCGTCGGTATTTTGTTGTCGTCTATTTTGTTTGGCGCGTTGATTCAGGGTGGTTTTGATCTGTCGCTAGAAAAACCAAATATCCCAACTGAAACTTTTATCTTCATCCAAGGCCTGATTATTTTATTTTGCGGTGCCATGGAAAATCTGTATGCGCCAGCCTTAGCGCGTCTGCTGAAACGAAACTAAATCGGAGTTAATGATGTTTGATGATTTTCATTTCGCCAGCATACTGGTTTCCACCATCAGGAATGCGCCGGTATTAATTTTTGCGGCGATGGCGGGATTGTTTGCGGAACGCAGCGGCGTCGTCGATCTGGCCTTAGAAGGAAAAATGTTGGCGTCGGCTTTTGTCTCGGCTGCGGTGGCATTCACTACACAAAATCCGTGGCTAGGTATCTTAGCTGGTATTGGCGTGTCTGTCGCTATCGCATTGCTACAAGGTTTTGTCAGCATCACGCAAAAAGGCAATCAATTAGTCGCAGGGATTGCGATCAATATTGCCATGAGCGGACTGACATTTGTCCTGGCGCAGTTTTTCTTTTCGCAAGGTGGACGCACACCTGATCTTGGTCAGGCTCGCTTGTTTGATATCGTCTTGCCAGGTACTGCTGCGTTAGAAAGTATTCCGTTTGTGGGCTGGTTTTACGGTAAATTAATCGGTGGCCATAGTGCACTGGTCTATCTGGCATTTGCATTGATCCCAGTCGTACATTGGGTAATTTATCACAGCCGTTTTGGCTTGCGCTTGCGGGCCGTGGGCGAAAATCCCCATGCTGCCGATGCTGCTGGTATCAACGTTGAACGTACTCGTTTTTTAGCGATGTTATGCGCAGGTGTATTGTGTTCATTTTCTGGCGCTTACCTGTCTATTGTGCAAAGCGGCTTCTTTTTGCGCGACATGTCCGCAGGTAATGGTTACCTGGCTCTAACCGCGCTGGTGTTCGGCAACTGGCGTCCGCTTTACACTGCAATGGGTTGCCTGATGTTTGGCTTCTTTGCCGCGTTGCAAGTGCAAATTGAAGGTATCGTCTTCCCGGTAATCGGCAAAGTGCCAGGCTCACTGATACAGATGATTCCCTATGTTGTGACCGTCATTGTATTGGCAGGTTTAATGGCAAAATCAGTTGCGCCAAAAGCGATTGGTGTACCTTTTGTGAAGTCTCGCTAAGATATCAAACTAAGACATCGAAATCAGGCCTCCTTGAACCGGGCCAACCGCAATAAGTCACTTCGTCTGGGTTCTGTTAATGGCCAGGCGAAGTAATTTTGGAGAACCTCCATGACCACCAACTCTAGCCCTGCAAAACACAAAGTCATTTTTGATACCGACCCTGGCGTCGATGATGCAATGGCGCTGTACTTCGCACTCGCCCATCCAGATATCGACGTCATCGGCATCACCACCACTTTTGGCAATGTCACGGTAGAACAGGCCACTGCCAATGCACTGTACTTAACCCGGATCGCTGGCCGCAGTATTCCGGTAGCTCAAGGCGTACCTGTGCCTCTGGCAAAAGACCCTGGCACACCGCCTGCGTTTATTCATGGTGCCGATGGCTTGGGTAATTTAACGAGCCGGGTAGAAGCCGGTGGTGTAGCAGAAGTTGAAAGCGCGGCTGAGTTTATCGTCAAAATGGCGCGTCAGCATCCTGGCGAAATCACGCTGGTTGCGGTAGGTCCGTTTGGTAATCTGGGACTGGCATTAAAGCTAGAACCACAATTGCCTAAGCTCTTAAAGCAAGTCGTCTTGATGGCTGGTACCGTGGATGAACCAGGTAACGTCTCACCGGTAGCAGAAGCCAATGTCTGGAACGATCCAGACGCGGCTGATTTGGTCTTCACTGCGGGCTGGGATTTGACAATGGTTGGTCTAGATGTAACGCATCGCGTGGTTTTGCCATCGACGTTCTTCACAGGTCTGGCGAAACAACATCAACATATCGCAACAGATACCTTAAGTCACGCAGTCAATTTTTACGCGAATTTCTACCAAAGTATCCGCCCTGATCTGGGCCATGCTTGCTACGGACATGATGTTCTCGCGTTTGTCTGGCTGGTCGCGCCAGAATTATTTAAAACCCAATCCGGTCGCGTACGTGTTGCCAAAGAAGGCATCGCCAATGGTCAGACCATGATGGCAAAACTGGCGATTCCGTATCCACAATCTGGATGGGAAGCAGATAAACCTGAGACGCGTGTTTGCATGGAAGTCGATGCCAAGGCATGCGCCAGTCTGATTGATACGATATTAAGCAGCGACTGGTTATTGCCAGCCTTGCGTTAAATCATCACACCCATTGAGGAGATATGATGTTTATCGAACCAGTTGATTATCGCAGCCCGGATGCGGCACAAAAATTTACCGAGAGTCTGCATCGCACTGGCTTTGGCGTGTTGACTAACCATCCTTTATCGCAACCTTTACTGGAGACCATTTATAAAGAATGGTACGAGTTCTTCCAGACTGATGCGAAGAATCAATACAATTTTGATGCAGTCAAAATGGATGGTTATTTCTCGCCAAAAGTATCAGAAACTGCCAAGGGCAATACCAAGCGGGACCTGAAAGAGTTTTACCATATCTATCCGGGTGGCCGTTATCCCGCTGAAGTATCTGATGCAGCAAGCCAGTATTACGAGCAAGGTAATAAGCTCGCTACTGAGTTACTTAAATGGGTGGAGGATCACACGCCAGCCGATATCAAAGCCAAGTATTCTATGCCGCTGTCGGACATGATACCGGGTAGCGATCACACCTTACTGCGCGTCTTGCACTACCCGCCATTGCGTGGCGATGAAGAGCCGGACGCAGTGCGTGCAGCAGCCCATGGTGACATCAATTTGCTGACCTTGTTACCTGCCGCAACGCAAGCCGGTTTGCAAGTCAAAGGTAAGGATGATGAATGGCATAACGTCCCTTGTGACTTCGGTATGTTGATCGTAAATATCGGCGACATGCTGGATGAAGCATCGGAAGGTTACTACCCATCCACTATTCACCGCGTGCTAAACCCAACAGGTGAGGAAGCGAAAAAATCACGCATCTCGCTACCGCTGTTTTTACACCCAAGACCAGAAGTCGTCTTATCGGCGCGCCACACAGCGGGTAGTTATTTGAGTGAACGGCTGATCGAATTAGGCGTAAAGAAATAAATCTTAAGAGGCATGTCCAATACTTCTGAGGCTTACGGGCTATTTTTGCTCTGTAAGCCGCAGAATATATGGACATCCAATTTCAATAATATTGAATCATTCGTAGTTTTCTCTATCGGTTACTAGGGTGTGTTGATATTTAAAGTTGCGCTGAATCGTTTTACTATCCAGTTCGATGAGCGTATGCCTATCAATTAATTTCAACCGCCGTTTACACAAAATTCAGGACACCCTCAAAACGCCACATAAACTTTTTTAGCTTACATATAAAAATGACAAAATTTAATTTGCCTCAAAAAAAAATCTTTAGCATTTCTGCTTACATCATTGCCACTACTTTTCAACTGACAGGTGCTACTTCAATATTTGCATCGATAATTTCTAGCAAGTTTGTTGACAGCGAATTGATCTTAAAGTTGTCCATCGGCTCATTTGTCGCTTCAATAGTTCTGTCTCTGCTAAATATAATCATTTGGAAAAAATAGATTCAAGACCTGTCTATGAATAATAAATATACGAAATGCACAGAGGTAGTTTTTTTCATATTAGCGGTTTTTTTTATTATTTCTTTCAGCTATGGGCAAGCAATAATCAAATCTCGGACTAGGGCGTGTTGACATATAAAAAGCTGTTAACTTTTCCCGAAGTGTGTTTACATTCTGGATTTTAAAGAATGAAACGATGCTGCGACTAATGTTAAGAGATGATCAATGGGAACGTATTGCGCCCTTATTGCGTGGAAAATCAGGCGATAGAGGGCGTAGTGGGCTTGATAACCGGCGGTTTGTTGAGGCAGTATTTTGGATAGCACGTACGGGT
>JANXTO010000344.1 GCA_025352365.1 Undibacterium sp.
AATGCCAAAACATATACAACCTTGACTCTGAGGTTGGAGTTGAAAATTTAAATCTGCTATTTCGTTACAGAGTTCGAACATTTATTTGGCCTGCTAAATAGGTACGCGTAACAGGTCAATTTTTCGTCAGTCCAATTAATACATGGACAATTTAAATATACTCACCATGAGTATTACTTATAACTGAAAAAAATTGACCTGCTGAATACCTTTTTAGCAGGCCAAATAAACAATTCGAACTTTGTAACTAGCAGATTTAAATTTTCAACTCCAACCTCAGAGTCAAGGTTGTATATGTTTTGGCATTTACATTATCAGAATGATTAATGCCACCCGTTGTCACCGTACTAGAGGTTAAATAATCATCGGCCAGCAAGTTATTGGCGGACAAACGTAGCTGGGTCGTTGGCGATACTTTCCATAAACCGTACAGATCAATTTGACGTTTGACACCGGTACCGTTGATTTGTGTATCACTAGACTGGATGACATATGCCGGAGTCCAGTTAATATTGCCCCCGACTGTGACGGGCAATTTAGCGAGCCTGTAATCAAGCCCCATGTTCGCCGTTTGTTTTGGCTGTTGATCTAGACGATTATTCGAGCCTTGAATATCATCCACCTTAGACCAGAAGCGACTGTAATTACTGCGGAAATCAATCGCTGGTCCCTCAGGGAACATCTCTTGCATCTGGAACTTTGCTTCCAGCTCTATCCCCTCGGTAGTCGCATGCCCGATATTCACCGGTGATGATACCCAACGCTGCCCCGTCGGTGTATTCACCAACACGGTACGGCGACGTATCAAATCCTTGATATCACGCGCAAAGAGGTTGGCACTGACAATTCCGGCGCGATTGAGATAGCGCTCAAACGCCAGATCGATCCCTTTAGATAATTCTGGCCGCAATGACGGATTACCTGTGCGATCCGGCTTGGTTGGACTATTCAGCGTAGAGATTGAGGGTAAAGCAATCAAATCGTTCAAGGCTGGTGCACGATAGCTATTGGTAAAGCTCATCCGTATCTGATCTTTACTGTCTGGAATGCGCCATACCGCATGCAACACCGGGCTCCACACACTGCTGGTGTTTTGCACTTGTGTGTTGGTAGCGGTAGTGCTGGTGGTGCGTATGCCTTCCCAACGCAAACCGGCATAGGCAGACCATTGCGGATTAATATCAAACTCATCCTGTATAAATGCTGCCAGATTGCGGGTAGTCGCATTCAGATTGTCGCCCGAGTCTGTGAACTGTGGCAGGCCATTATCCAGATACACCCGGGTCTGTTCACGCTTGCCCGTTTCGGCATCAACGCCGACTGCCAGGGTATGGCTACCGCCCAATGGTTGGGTGTATTTGCCGCCGACTTTAAGGCTGCTGTCGCGAGTGTTATTGATGTCAATAATATGATCGACCAGCTTACCGCTGGCATCGAACTGAGTGCGCAGCGTTGAGCTGTCCATCGTGCCAAGGCCGCCACCAAATTTGATATTCAGTTTGGCATTGTCTGCAAATTTATGCTGCCAGTTACCAAAGCCCCGTGCGAAAGATGTGTCGGCGGTCGAATTCGCGCTGGCAGTTGCATACTGCGCTGGCAATCCTAAGCTTTGATCAACCTGACTAGTGCTAAAAGAATTGCTCCGAGATTTAGTCAAAAACGGTTGCAACATCAAGGTGTCACCGTTATCAAAACGGTAGTTCACTCTTGGCGTTAATTGAATACCGGTGCTGCGACGACTGGTTTCATCGGCTTGATTCTGGATCAAGCTAGGCTGTCCGGCTGGATCAAATTCTTGCGTGAGGGTGATGGTCTGATCATGCTGCTGATTCTGGAAAATTGTTCCGCTCAGTGCATACGACATAGTGCCGATCTGTCCCGGGTAGGTAATAGAAAGATTCGGCGCAGACCGACCTTGTTCAAAGCTTTCAGATAATTTGATTTCCGTATCTTTTTGCTTGTAGTCTTCACGCAAAACAATATTGATGGTGCCAGCAATCGCTTGGGTACTGTATTCAGCAACCGGACCGCGAATAATCTCAATCCGCTCGACCTGATCTGGCGATAAGGTATCCATCGAAAATCCGCGCGGCGGACGATCACCATTCAATAGAATTTGTGTATACCCATTGCCCATACCGCGCATGCGGATATCGCCACCGCGACCAGGACGACCACCCACAGTCACACCGGGCAAGCGCTTTAAAATTTCACCGATCGTTGAGTCGCCGTTACGATCTAACTCCTCACGACCAAAAATCATTTTTGCCGCAGTCGACATGCGGCGCTCTTCCATATCCGACTGGCGTGTGCCGTCGATGGTCACGGTTTGGGCATCTTTTAGATTGGGGTCTTTAGCCGCGTTGTCAGCTTTTTTATCGGACTTTAAATCGGCTTTAGAGTCAGCTTTAGAGTCAGCTTTAAAATCGGTTTTGGGGTCGACTTTTCTCAGTAGCCGGTTTTGATCAGGCAAAGGTTTTTTTACTGGAGCAGACTCTTTATTATTTTCATCAGGCGCAGCCTCAGGATTAGCCTGAGCGAAGGCAAGAGCGGGGACAACATAAACCGCAAAGGCGCTGGCTAGCGCCAAGCTTACGGCGCGTAAAGGAAATTTTTTGGACATGGTGCGAGATTTTTGAGGGATAAATTGCTGCCAAATCATTGATCAACGTTATTTATTCTTGACGGAATAACACGGAGTAGACCCGCGTTTAAACGTATTGATCAACTTACCAACGTGCAGCCACCTACGATTAATACTGGGTTGCTCGCATTGTATTTTCAAATACGAGCAACAAGCCAGCAAATCACCTCTTTGATTTGTATAGTATTGAAACAAGCGTCGTTAAGTCACCTCGAGATGAAGATTTATTAAAAAAATCACCAGATCATCTGGATAAAATCACTCTGACCAACATCAGGATTTAGCGATCAGATAAAATATACTACCAATGAGTATATTTTAATCGTCCATATAAAGTCTGGACAATAAGCCATTTTCAATAAAAATAAAGGGGAGTATATTAAATCGACATTAAATAATCAGATACCAATATAAAATTAAATACTATTTTGCTGACGGCGAAATTGCCACAAAGCCAAGGAGCTGAACAACACCATAAATCCCAATTGCACAACAATTGGCAGAACCGCAGCTTGCAAGCCAAGACCACGCCAAGTCATCGCATCAAAACCATCTAGCGCCCAACGCGTCGGCACAATCAGCGTCAAATTTTGTAACCATTGCGGAAACAAAAATGAAGGGATCCACGCACCGCCCAACATCACCATGATCAGCGTAGCAAACACGGCAATACCGCGCGCTGCCTCAGGCGTCTTACCAAAGGCGGCAATCAACAAACCAAAACTAGCGGTCATCAAAGAAAAACTCAATGCGACTCCGATAAATCCGATGTAGCTACCGGCGATTTGCACTTTAAAAACCACGCCAGCCACAGCAAAAATAACTCCCGTTAAAGCAAACGCAATCAGTGCACAAGAAAAAGCTCTGGCGGCGAGCAAAGTATTTAATCCCACTGGAGCGGCCAGCAAGCGATTCCATAAGCCCAGACGGCGCGCGGCTAGCACACTGATGCCCGCGTCAATCGCCATAAAGAGGATAAATTGCACTGTCATCCCGGCAAATGAATGTGCATAGCCATTGTAATGTGCGACGACAGGGTCACCAGCGACCATTGCCTGATCTCTGGTGGTGAATGGCATTGATAAACCTGCTTCAGTTGCTGGTTTATCTGCAGTCTTTGGTGATGAACCAGCGGAGCCAGATGCTGCACTTGCAGCAGCAACCGCGCCGGTGTTTTTATCGCTATTCTTATCAGTATTTGCATCTGCGGTTGCGGTGGTTGCAGTGGTTGCAGTGGCCCGGGTTTTACCCTGAAATTTTTTAACGCTACCTAAAAACTCACGCAGCTCTGGCTGACCGGCAGCCCGTTCTGGATCAGCATCTAGCTCTGTAATACTTTTATCTACCAGCGACAAACCCGATGCACCGCCAAACATTTCGGCGCTAACATGCTGCATAACTTGCTGCGTTAGCATCCCTTTGACCATTGCCAGAGTCGCTGCTTGTGAAGGATCATAAAAAATCGGCAGCTCCGGTTTTTTGCCTGCGCCAAATAAGGCGGCACCAGCGGACTCACCAAAGCCAGCAGGGATCACGATCGCTACATTTAATTTGCCTTTACGTACTAAGTCCTGAGCTGGCTCTAACGCAAGCTCAGTCACTTGCAAATTCGGTTCGGTAATCAAACCTTGAGCAATCTTCTGGCTAATGGGATGATTGTCCTGCATCACCAGCGCGATCTGGATTTTGGCAGCTTCTTTATCGGAATTTCCTCCAGTGACAAAACCAAAAAATGCCCCCAGTACAATCGGCATCACCAAGGTCAACAACATCGCACGACGATCAGATAAAAACAGAATCAGATCTTTGCGGATAAGGGCAATCAGAGCAGTCATGTTAGTTCTTTCAGAGCATAGAGTATGTGCAGATCAACAAGCTTTAGTAACAAGCGGCTTGGCTTAGTGATGTACTTAGTTATGTAACTTTGTGGCTTAACTGAGTGAACGCAATTAGTCGCGCAAACTACGACCTGTCAGCGTTAAGAAAATATCTTCTAACTTCGTTTTCGCGGTCGCAAAATGCAAAGGCGCGTAGCCTTGTGCATTCAACCAATCCAATACGGGCAAAGCAAAGCTAGGGTTGATCAAGGCGATATCTACATGCTCGTTATCCTTTGCCTGCTCAACCTGGCTGACGCCTGTTTGCTGACCAAGAGCGGCCAGAGTATCTGCCGACAACGGACGATCCAGATCGACTTGCAAAGCGGCTTGTGCTGGCAAGCGCTGGAACAAAGCTTGCGGGCTTTCGTCCGCGATGACTTTGCCATGATCAATAATCACGATATGGTCTGCGAGACGCTCGACCTCTTCCATATAGTGGCTGGTATAAATCAAGGCTCTGCCCTGTTTTTTGAGGACTTCTAAGCTATCAAAAATCGCGTTTCTACTTTGCGGATCGACACCGACCGTCGGCTCATCCAAAATTAATAATTGCGGATCATGCAGTAATGCTGCAGCGATATTCAAACGACGTTTCATGCCGCCAGAGAACGTGGCGCACTTGTCACCTGCTCTATCTTTTAAATTGACTAAATCCAGCACGATGTCGCAGCGAGATTTAAGAGCACTGCCAGACAGGCCGTACAAGGCACCAAATAATTTGAGATTTTCTAGCGCCGACAAATCGTCATATAAAGCCAAGTCTTGTGGCACCAGACCTATCTTATGCTTGACCGCATTATTGCCAGCACCAACCAATTGCCCATCCACCCTGACCTCGCCCTGATCCGACTTAAGCAAGCCACAAATTATGCTAACCGTGGTTGATTTGCCAGCGCCATTTGGGCCAAGTAAACCCAAGGTCTGACCATGCTGCAAAGAGAAGGAAACTGTATCGACAACTTTACGTTGACCAAAAGACTTACTGAGGTTTTTGACTTCTAACAATAATGGATGCATATGTTTGCCCGCTTAATTAACTGCAAATTTAAATGCCAACTTAACTGCAAATAAGACAAGAGACTATACCTGACCAATAGTTAAATTTGCTTAATTTAACGATAACTCATCCGTTGTAGCAACTGATAAGCCGATCAGTATCATCACGCTCAAGTTCAGACCTGTTAAGATCCTTGCCTTGATTAATTTTATAAAAATTATGAAACGCATTCACTTCATCCTTACTCTATTGCTAACTAGCTTACTCTCGACCTATGCTTTGGCGCAGTCCAACCCGTGTGCGGGCGAGACCAACGGTGGTAATAAGGCAGCAAGCACTCCTTGTACACAGAGCACTCCAAAGACGACATCGGTAGCGCCAGCAATATCTCCAACAACCTCGTCAACGAACGCGATGTTGATATCGATCCAAGATGATGCGCAGACAGTCGCTACAGCAATTGCAGCAAACGCCCCACCCGAACCACGTAGAGTTACCATACGAGACAACATTTATTTTAATGCAATATTCTGGCTGCTGGCAACCCTGGCACCCTTAGGCGCCCTGATGATGATCGTGCTGAATCTGATGGAGTATCGTCAAAGACGTGCGGATGAAATTGAACAGTGAGCGAACTAGATTTAACCTGGTGTTAACTGAGATGTCCCATCAGGTGTACCAAAGATAAAAAAGCCCGACACCATCATGATGTCGGGCTTTTTTTATATATTAACGCTAAAAAATTAATCTGCGCGTTCAGCT
>JANXTO010000353.1 GCA_025352365.1 Undibacterium sp.
GGACTCTGTTTCAAAAAGCCGTCAGGTTATCTACCTGGCGGCTTTTTTCATTTGGAACTGTATTAAGAGTCTAATTTATGTCAGAGTCTTATTTACAATTTTTTGTCGGTTCTACTGCTAAAATACGAACAAAATTTCTGTTGAGGAATATACGATGATCAAAATAGGCATAGTTGGTGGCACTGGTTACACTGGGGTGGAGCTGCTACGTTTGCTCGCCACTCACCCCCAGGCGCAAATCGTTGCAATCACTTCACGTAAGGAAGATGGGTTGCCAGTAGCAGACATGTATCCGTCTCTGCGTGGACATCTTGATATCGCATTTTCTTCCCCTGATAAAGCAAAATTAACTGAATGCGATGTGGTGTTTTTCGCGACGCCACACGGTGTCGCCATGGCGCAAGCGCCTGAGTTGCTGGCTGCGGGTGTCAAAGTAATCGATCTGGCAGCGGATTTTCGTTTAAAAGATGTTAGTCAGTTTGAAAAATGGTACGGCATTCCCCATGGCTGCACAGACGTGTTGGCTGAGGCTGTGTATGGTTTGCCTGAACTGAATCGTGCCGCGATCAAAACAGCACGTGTTATTGGTAATCCCGGTTGTTATCCAACAACCATGCAGCTCGGCTTTTATCCGCTGCTAAAGGCTGGTGTAATTGATGCAGGCAATCTGATTGCCGATTGCAAGTCTGGTGTCTCTGGAGCGGGTCGCAAAGCAGAAATCAGTTTGTTGTTTACTGAAGCGGGCGATAATTTCAAAGCGTATAGCGTGTCGGGTCATCGTCATCATCCAGAGACCGTCGAGCAACTGCAATATGTGACAGACGACAAAATTGGATTGCTATTTACGCCTCATCTGGTGCCAATGATACGTGGCATGCATTCGACTTTATATGGTCGCCTGACGCAAGAAATAAGCAATGAAGACTTACAGGCGTTATTTGTTGATGCCTATAAAGATGAACCTTTTGTGGATGTGATGCCATTTGCTAGTTATCCAGAGACCCGGTCTACCCGCGCATCAAATATGCTACGTTTGGCTTTGCATAGACCAAATAACGGCAACACAGTGATCGTTTTGGTGGTGCAAGATAATCTGGTCAAGGGCTCAGCTGGTCAAGCTGTGCAATGTATGAATATTATGTTTGATCTGGATGAACGCACGGGCTTACAGCACGTCGCTGTTCTGCCTTAAGGCATGGCTAAGTCACGTTCTTCGTTACGACGTCTTAGCGCGTCGAAAATGACGATACGCCAAGACCAGCCTTGGACGATCAAAGCGGCGCTGATCATTCTTATTCTTGGTTTGGGCGGCGCCGTTGCGCTGTGGACTTACGATTTAGGGCGCAGTTTTGCGTTTGGGCCGAAAATTAAACCAGAGCAGGTTGAGCAACTACATGTGCAGATAGAACAGATTACTGCCGAACGCGACAAACTGGCTGCACAAGTAAACACGGTAGATAGTCAGCAGAATATTGAGAAATCAACGCAAAAGCAATTAACCGATCAGGTCAAAAATCTGACGGCAGAAAATCTGAAACTAAAAGATGATTTAGCTTTCTTTGAAAGCCTGATGCCATCCGCTACTGGCGCAGAAGGCATTACTGTGCAGCGAGTTAAAGCAGAAATGGTTGCGCCAAATCAAATGCGTTATCGTATTTTGATTATGCAAGGCGGTAAAGGTGGGCGCGATTTTGTTGGTGACGTGCAGTTATCGCTATCTTTAGTACAGGCTGGCAAACCTGTTATGATGCAATTCCCTGATCCTAAAATGGGCGATGCTGGCAAGCTAAAGTTGTCGTTTAGATACTATCAGCGTTTAGAGGGTGTAGTCACTTTGCCAGAAGGCTCAACGGTAAAATCGCTACAAGCCAAAGTGATGGACAAAGGTCAAATACGCGCTCAGCAGTCGATTAATTTGTAAGGAGTTTATTCATGTTTAATCGCAAAAATAAAAATACGATTGATAGCCTGATTGGCGTTTCTACCAGCATCCAAGGCGATTTACATTTCAAAGGCGGCCTTCGGATTGATGGTCATGTTACCGGTAACGTCATCGCTAATCCTGAAGAATCCAGCATGCTGGTCATCTCTGAACAAGCTAAAATTGATGGCGAAGTCCGCGCCGGTCACGTCGTTGTGAATGGCGAAATCAATGGCCCTGTTTTTTCTTCAGAATTGATCGAGCTGCAACCCAAAGCCAGAATCTCAGGCGATGTGCATTACAAGGCGCTAGAGATGATGAACGGCGCTGTAGTCACTGGTAAATTGACACATGAACAAGCTAGCGAGCCCGTATTGAAATTAGCTTCCTCACACAGCTAAGCTTTATTACTCGCTAAGCTTAAGTACAAGCAACCGCGTCACTGAAACACCCAACGCCATATAGGTCTATAATAAAGACCTGTCAGAATAGTAGGAGCACGAAATGAATGCAGTAGCCGAAATGCCAGCACCAATTATTTTTAGCGAGAGTGCCGCCGCCAAAGTAGCACAATTGATTGAAGAAGAAGGTAATCCTGATCTGAAACTACGCGTTTTTGTCCAAGGTGGCGGATGTTCGGGTTTTCAGTATGGTTTTACTTTTGATGAAATCATCAATGAAGACGATACTGCAATGACTAAAAATGGGGTACAGTTGCTGATCGACTCAATGAGCTACCAGTATCTGGTTGGTGCAGAGATTGATTACAAAGATGACTTAGAAGGCGCGCAATTTGTGATTAAAAACCCAAATGCGACAACAACCTGTGGTTGTGGATCTTCTTTCTCTGCATAATATTTGCGAGAGTTGGGATAAAAAAGGATGCTGCGGCGTCCTTTTTTTACGCCTGAAAATTATTCAGCGCAGCGCTTTGCAACAATTCATCACAACGAAGACGAGTTTGATTACACTAAATTAAAAACAGAATCACCAAAAGACCATCGCTAAAAGCGAGTCGTTAAAAGGGAGCCAATATGACGCAGACAGCAATTGATGACGTGCAGCCAAAACAAATACTGCCACAAACACTGCCGCAAGTAGCATCGCAATCGACCCAGGCGCATCAGCAGCGCCAGCGTGCGGTGGTCGCTGCATTGCGAACGGTATTGCCAGAGCGCAGCGTGCTATATCAGGAAGAAGATACCCGGCCCTATGAGTGCGATGGCTTGGCGGCTTATCGTCAATTACCGATGGTGGTCAGCTTGCCAGAAAACGAGCAGCAAGTGATTGCAGTCTTAAATATTTGCCGCGAGCTCAATGTCCCTATCGTGCCGCGCGGTGCCGGTACCGGCTTATCCGGTGGCGCGATGCCTATTGTTGATGGCGTCGTGTTATCTACCGCCAGACTAAACAAAATTATCAAGGTGGATGCGTATTCACGCACGGCGATTGTCCAACCTGGCGTACGCAATCTTGCCATCTCAGAAGCCGTATCTGATTTAGGCTTGTATTACGCACCTGATCCATCTTCCCAAATTGCCTGCACCATAGGCGGTAACGTTGCCGAAAATTCTGGCGGTGTGCATTGCCTCAAGTACGGCTTAACCGTTCACAACGTTTTACGGGTTCGCGCAATCACCATTGACGGTGAGGTAATTGAGCTAGGTGGCGAATCATTAGATGCTCCAGGGCTTGATCTCCTCGCCGTATTCATAGGATCAGAAGGCATGCTCGGAGTTGTCACTGAGGTGACCGTTAAATTAGTACCTAAGCCGCAAGCCGCGCGCGTCATCATGGCCTCGTTTGATGACGTGGTTAAAGGCGGAAACGCAGTAGCGAATGTGATTGCTGCCGGCATTATTCCGGCCGGATTAGAGATGATGGATAAGACCTCATCACGCATGGTAGAGCCGTTTGTAAAGGCAGGTTACGACGTTGATGCCGAGGCGATTTTATTATGCGAATCCGATGGCACCGATGATGAAGTAGAAGAAGAAATCCAGCGCATGTGCGAAGTGCTTGAAAACGCAGGTGCCACCGCCATCGCGGTCTCCCAAAGCGAAGCAGAGCGGCTTAAGTTCTGGTCGGGGCGTAAAAATGCCTTCCCTGCTGCTGGCCGGATTTCCCCTGATTATTACTGTATGGATGGCACGATTCCACGAAAAAATCTGTCCCAGGTATTACTCGGCATTGCGGCTATGGAACAAAAATATGGTTTGCGTTGTGCTAATGTATTCCATGCTGGTGATGGTAATTTGCATCCTTTGATTTTGTTCGATGCGAATAAGGAAGGGGAGTTTCACCAAGCTGAATTGTTCGGTGCGGAGATACTGGAATTATGCGTAGAAGTTGGCGGTACGATTACTGGTGAGCACGGTGTAGGCATAGAAAAAATCAACTCGATGTGCGTGCAGTTTTCCGCTGCAGAGTTAGATGCTTTCCGTGCGGTAAAGCGCTCGTTTGATACTGCGTTTTTGCTTAACCCGGATAAGGCAATTCCGACTTTGCGTCGCTGTGCCGAGTATGGGCGTATGCATGTCAAACGTGGACAATTAAAGTTCCCAGATTTGCCTCGATTTTAGATGCCCATATATTCTGAGCCTTCTGGCGCGAAAATGGCTGGAGAGCCGCAGATCTTATGGACGATTGATTTTGGAAACTATTTTCTAAAAAATTCGGTATTCATATAAGCAACAAGATAAACATGAAAAACACGACTAACCAATATCGCTGATATGGAAAAAATTTTACAAGACTTCCGCGAACGAATCCAGACTGCATCTGCGCACAAGACCGCACTATGCATTCAGGGTGGTGCGAGTAAAAGCTGGTATGGGCAGCAAAGTGTCGGCGAGTTGCTTGATACCCGCGCTTACGCTGGCATCGTAGCCTATGAACCAACTGAACTGGTCATCACGGCACGTTGCGGTACCCCGTTGGCGCAGATCGAAGCAGCTTTGGATCAGCATCATCAAATGCTGGCATTCGAGCCGCCACGCTTCAGTCAGCATGCGACCTTGGGTGGTATGCTGGCTGCGGGTTTATCCGGTCCGAGGCGGGCAACGGTTGGTGCGGTAAGGGATTTTGTATTGGGTGCCAGCCTGATGGATGGTCGTGGCGAGCTACTGCATTTTGGTGGCCAGGTGATGAAGAATGTCGCTGGCTATGACGTCTCACGGTTGCTGGCGGGGTCGATGGGAACCTTGGGTTTGATTACCGATATCTCGATTAAGGTATTGCCCAAACCGTTTGCCGAGACCACGCTGGTATTTGCTTTGTCAGAAGCCGACGCACTGGCTAGACTAAATCAATGGGGAGGACAGGCCTTGCCCATTTCCGCCAGCGCATGGCATGTTGGTCGTCTGATGTTACGTTTGTCTGGTGCTGAAGCGGCAATACGTTCCGCTAAAAAACAGCTTGGTGGTGAAGAGGTTAAGGACGCGGCAAGCTACTGGCATTCTTTAAGGGAGCAGACACATGAATTTTTTGCACAGGATGATGAACATGGATTATGGCGCTTGTCATTGCCAAGCAGCGCAGCACCGTCGCAATTGACCGGTAAGTCTTTGATCGAATGGGGTGGAGCGCAACGCTGGTTATTCACCGACGAAAACCCGCAGCACATACGCGATGCTGCCAGTCGCGTAGGTGGTCATGCGAGCTTATTCCGCGCTGGTGACAAGTCGGTGGGCGTATTTGCGCCATTGGCACCTGCGGTTGCCAAAATCCATCATGCTTTGAAAGCGGCGTTTGATCCAGCGGGGATATTTAATCCCGGACGCATGTACCCAGATCTGTAATCAAAAAAACTATGCAAACTAATCTCGCCGACTTTATCAAAAACACTCGCGAAGGCCAAGAAGCCGAAGAGATTCTGCGCAAGTGTGTTCACTGCGGTTTTTGTACCGCAACTTGCCCTACCTATCAATTGCTGGGGGACGAATTAGATGGCCCGCGAGGACGTATTTATCTGATTAAACAAGTCTTGGAAGGTAAGCCCGCCACAGTAAAAACCCAGCAGCATCTGGATCGTTGTTTAACCTGCCGCAATTGTGAATCGACTTGTCCATCTGGCGTGCAATACGGACGGCTGATTGACATTGGTCGTAAAGTGGTTGAAGACCAAGTCCCGCGACCAATGGCGCAACGCTTAATGCGCGCAGCACTCAAGCAGATATTGCCGCGAAAATCTATTTTTAATCCAGCGATGAAGTTGGGGCAGGCGGTACGTCCTCTATTGCCAAAAGTCTTACAAAATAAAGTACCGGTTGCGCAAGCTGCAGGTAATTGGCCGCAAGCGCAACATGTGCGAAAAATGCTGCTGCTGGATGGCTGTGTACAACCCGCGATGTCGCCCAATATCAACGCTTCTGCGGCTCGAGTGCTGGATGCCTTAGGCGTACAACTGATCGTGGCGGCTAAGGCTGGCTGTTGTGGTGCAATCCGTTTTCACCTCAACGATCAGGACGGTGGTCTGGATGATATGCGTCGCAATATTGATGCATGGTGGACGTATGTGGAGCAGGGGGCAGAAGCCATTGTGATGACGGCATCGGGTTGTGGCGTCACCGTAAAGGACTACGGACATTTGCTTGCACATGACAGCGCTTACGCAGAAAAAGCAAAACGCATATCTTCGATGACGCGAGACCTAAGCGAAATACTGCCAGAATTTGAAATTGAACTGGCGCGCAAACTTCAAGGAAAAATCACTCAACGTATTGTCTGGCATCCGCCTTGTACTTTGCAACATGGCCAGCAAATTCGCGGCAAGGTAGAGGGCTTGTTACGCAGCGCCGGAGTGGATGTAAAGCTATGTGCAGATAGTCACTTATGCTGTGGCTCCGCCGGGACTTATTCTGTATTGCAGCCAGAATTGTCGTATCAGTTGCGTGACAATAAATTACGCAATTTACAGGCGACGGGTGCCGAGGTCATTTTGTCGGCCAATATCGGCTGCCTCACGCATTTGCAATCGGGTACCGGTACGCCTGTGCGGCATTGGGTGGAATTGCTGGATAGTACTTTGAGTGAAACCTTAAGCGACATTAAATAAGCGAAGAATCATGATACAGACCTTCACTATTTTGCTGATTTTTCAGTGTTTAGGCGAAGGCTTTGTATATGTGACTGCGCTACCAATACCGGGGCCGGTGGTCGGTATGTTGTTGTTATTCTTTTTCCTGTTATTAAAAAAAGATTTGGCACAAAAACTCGCACCCACAGTTCAGGAATTTTTACGCCATCTTTCTCTATTATTTATCCCTGCCGGGGTCGGCATTATGGTGTACGGTCAGAGGGTATTGGATGAATGGTTGCCGTTGGTTTTGGCTCTGCTGATTAGCAC